>SHUT01000006.1 GCA_009691255.1 Ilumatobacteraceae bacterium | reverse complement strand
TTCTGATGCCACATGGGCAGCGCTGCAAACACAGTGGAACGAAGCCGAACTCGTCGAATTGATAATGGTGGCTGGCACATACCGCCTGGTATCGGGATTTCTCAATACGATGGACGCTGAACTTGATGCCGACACTCCGAGTTGGCCCAAATAGTTTTAGTTTTTATGAGTTACTTGCGCCGTGCTGTGCGCAACGCAAGTAAAGCATCAACGATCTCAGGAGAAATGCCAGCAACTGGAGTGCGCCGCTCTGCTGGGTCACCGACTAATAGATCGCGCCCAAATGCATCGACCACAATGACTCCTGCTTCTTCACAGACCAAGATTGATGCGGCATAATCCCAGACGCCGTGATCATTGAAATCTAAATAACCGTCGAGCGCACCAGTGGCGACAAGGCAGAGATCTAGCGCAGCCGCGCCTAGTGCACGAAACTGCCACCATCCAGCCTGAGAAGGCGGAATTCCTGAGACACCGATGACTGATTGGCCAAAGTCGGCATTACTTGCCGATGCAATGCGCACGCCATCACACACTGCGCCGCCTCCACGCATCGCCGAGAATCGTGTTTCACTGCCGGATTGTTCGGCGATCAAACTAACGCGTGGACCTTGAGCATCAACGGCACAAAGCGCCGTGGCAAACCATGGAATCCCCTTGCTCGCATTTGTTGAACCATCGATGGGATCAACGATGACAATAAGCTCGTCTCCACGAAGAGGCCATTGGAATCCGCGCGCACCACTTTCTTCTGACAAGATGCCAACACCTGCGTCCTCTAGCAATCGAGTGATGGCATCGTCCACCAAAACATCAGCCTTGTATTGACCTGTTCTGACGCCCGAGAGCGACCAGTCACCGACCGCATCCAGCGCGTCGGCAGCAGCATCTGCGACGTCGTGAAAAAACTCGAGAATATCGAGGTCGTCAGATTTCGCATTTAGCAGGACCACAATCAAACGGTAGTCTCATTATGTGGCCGTTATCGACATTGCTGGGTTTGTTTCGGTACTCAAGAGCCATGCCATTGACCACGGTTTCCATGTTCATGACGAACGACACTTTGTGGAAACCTATTCGCTTCGCCAGCTCTGGGAAGTAGATCTCCACCCGGCCGAGGCCTGCAACGGACCAATTGACTTACATTTGAGCCTCGAGATTGATCCGCGCGCATTGCTGGGATTCGAAGATGAAGTTCTAAAACAAGACGACCCTGATGCTGACCCACCAGAGGGATTCAGTTTTCCGCTCATTTTCACGTGGACATTTCCGCCACTCACCTCACCTCCTGACTTGTTGGTCCTCGCCACAGAGATTGCTGGTGTTGGCGGACCACAACTCCCCCTTGAAGTTTCAGCAATAGATTCGTATCACTCCGTCACTGATGCTCCCGAGCGAAGCCTCAGCATTGTTGGGCGCATTGCGGTGTCATTAGCAAATGTGTTTCGCGGTGCAGACGATGATTTTTGCGACGTGTTTGACAATTGCCGAGATGTCAGTCTTGATCTACTTGAACGTGTTCCGTTCTGGCTCGACGAAGACTAATTATTAGTCAGTCCCTGACGCAGACAGCAAGGTGATCGTAAATTCTGATATCTCAGGCGGTCTCACACCGGGCAAGAGCAAGCCATCAGACGATGATGACTGCGGTGATGATGACTGAACTCAGGCAACACACTCGACGCTAATGGAGTGGTATCCAGTTGCGCCGCTTGGCTCGACAGGACGAACTTGTTCGTCTTGAATGGCACCTGTGGCATCAATGACGCGAGTAGTGAACTTGTGTTGACCTGGTGTCACTGTCCAGTTGAGTTTCCATTGACACCACGTATCACCAGTCGGTGATTTTTTGACTTCGGCTGGAATCCACTGACCGTCATCAACGCGCACATCAACTGATTTCACGCCAGCGCGTGGGGCCCATGCGAATCCGGCGATGATGACCGATGGTGTTTTTATCTGTGCGCCATTGCGCGGAAGATCAATGCGACTCGACGACAGCATTGGCCCTTGTTTGGCCCACCCACGGTCAATCCAATATGCATCGAATGCGTTCCATGTGGTGAGTTCAATATCTTGCACCCACTTTGTTGCCGACACGTAGCCAAATAATCCAGGAACCACCATTCGCACCGGGAACCCATGCTTGGGAATCAGCGGTTCGCCGTTCATTGATGTCACCAGCATTGCAGGACGACCGTCCATGATTGCGTCTACTGGGGTTCCACAGGTCCATCCGTCAACACTTCTGCTAACTAATTGTTCAGCGCCTGATTGCACCCCACAAGAACGCAAAACATCGGCGAGCAAAACACCACTCCACTGAGCCGTACCGATCAGATCACCACCGACTTCATTTGACACACAGCCCATCGTGATGTCGTGGGTGACTTGGGGCATTGCATTGATGTCATCGAGTGTGAAGCGTTTTTCCTTGTCGACCATTCCACTAATTCGAAGAGACCAAGTTGTGGGGTTTACTTGTGGAATCTCAAATGCTGTATCAATGCGATAAAAGTCTTTAACTGGCGTAATTAAAGGAGCAAGGGTTGGGCTAGGAATTGTGCTTGGAGTTGCCAGCACGGCAGAACCCGTTGATGTTGGTGTTCCGCTCAACGAACGAAACGCCGCAGCAATCACACTGGCACTACCGAGCGCTACTGCTCCGCCAATAAATTGTCGTCGAGATGGCGTGGTCGGCATTGCACTATTCAACACGCAAACGTTGACATCTGTCTCACCGTGGTGGGGTATGAACCTAATTCTCTAGTCCAGTAACTGCAGGCTTTGAGGCCTGACGCTTAGGGTATTTCTAATCGAAATTCGGTTGTTTGCTAACTGGTCTAGAGATCCTCAGGTGAGTGATTCTCTGAAATCACGCAACCTAGAGCGGAGCCGATTGCGTCTAGGAACTCAAGATTGGTTGCGTACCATTCACGACCTGAGTGTTTCCCAGATGCCCGGGAATGGCCAGCGGCCGTCAGCAGCCGATGGAACTGTGATTCAAGTTCTCTAGGGTCGAGAACAGGATGGCGATATACGCGCGCTATCCAAGGATCTTCGGGGAGCCCGGTTGCGCGCATCTGCTCGCCTATTCGCACGCCAGCAGCACGATCGGTATTGCCTACCTTTAACCAGTGGCGATCCGGATCAGTTTTCTGCACCGTGCGATAGAACGACGGAAGTGTGAAGACATAGACCCCAGGCAGTTCCTCTAGCGACTTCTCCATCTCTATTGATGCACGTTCTAGGTCCTTGTCTTCTTCTTCAATCGCTTTGCTGTCCGTTGCAATTACTTCAAGCTCATCGCGCAAACGCACGAGATACTCGCGGGCGGCGGTGCTCAGACCCGGATTGTCGCGAAGAAGCCCGCCGATGCTACTCCGAGCGCCGAGTGCCCTTGACGGAGCCTTCGGTGGGTTTCCCTCAAGGACAGTCTTGATTACCCGCCTCAGGTTCCCAACGGCCCCTTCGTTAGCAGCAGCACCACCTTCGACAAACTCGCGGTTGGTGGTCTCGCCCTCTTCAAGCAGAGCGAACACCTTGCCAAGTTGCCCGTCATTGTTGCGCAATGCGCTAGCAAGTTCTTCGCGTAGTTCAGGACTCATGCCGCTTCACCATTGTAGGTCTGCTCAAATATGAGGTTAGTGAGCCAAGTCTTAAGACCTTCCTCGCAAATACAGTTAGCAACCAGAGAGGTAGCAGTGTTCGCTTGCGGGGCATCTGTCATGTACATGACTGTACTGCTCAGACTCCCTTATGCACCAGTTTGTCTTGCGTCTCGCTTGCTAGCAGAAGTCAATGCGACTGTTTACTAACTGGGTGCAAATACGGGCAACACTGACAACTCTGGCCGTACTAAGAACTGTTGCGCGACGCGACCGACTTAGGTGCACAAAACATCGGACTTAGGTGCGTACCCCGTGGTGGGCCAGGCAGGGCTCGAACCTGCGACCAAGGGATTATGAGTCCCCTGCTCTAACCAACTGAGCTACTGGCCCGCGAATCGGGGAAAGCTCCGGGGGTGGGGCTCGAACCCACGACAAACGGATTAACAGTCCGTTGCTCTGCCAACTGAGCTACCCCGGAAAGGACGAGCGCGACAGACGGCGAACCGTCTAAACATGCCCGTGTTATGGCGTATTCACTCTAGTGGCAGCCGCGCCTGCCAACACATTTCCTGACGATCGCATCAGGCTTCGTCGATCAATCCTCGAAGTTTTAGGCTGTTGTTTGGGTGCCTAAGCCGTGCCAGGGTCTTTTGCTCAATCTGGCGAATGCGCTCCCGAGTGACGCCTTCTTCTTCGGCCACATCATCAAGTGTGCGCGGAACGACATTATCAATACCGATACCAAATCGTTTTTCAAGAATACGCCGATCTCGTTCGGGCAAATTTGATAGCTCTGATTGAATGATCTCAGTTAGTTGCTGACGTTCAGCGATGTCGAGCGGCGTCTCTTGCTCGTCGTCATACACCCGCTCATAACCAGCGGAGCTGTCTTCGTCTTGAGATAATGGCGCATCAAGACTCATCGTGACGGTAGAGAGTTGCATCAACTCAGAAATTTTATATGGTTCAAGAAATGTTCTTACAGCGAGTTCTTCGATGGTTGGCTCTCGTTTGAGTTCCATCACAAGTTCTCGTTGTGCTCTGTTAAGTCGGTTTGTTTCTCCGACAATGTTTCCAGGAATACGGATCGTGCGCCCTTGCTCGGTCATTGCGCGCATCATGGCCTGACGGATCCACCATGTGGAATATGTCGAGAACTTAAAACCTTTTTCCCAGTCGTATTTTTTGGCTGCACGCATCAGTCCGATATTGCCCTCTTGAATAAGATCGGCTAACTGTAGATCGCGCCCGACATACCGACGGGCAATAGAAACAACTAGCCGCAAGTTGGCTTTGATCATTTCTTGAACCGCTTTTTCTCCCTCTTGTATCACGCCTCGTCGATCTCGTCGTTCGCGCAGTGATGCACCTTCTGGCAGCTCAGTTGCCTCTGCTTGCAGTCCTAATTGAATTGCTTTGCCGAGCCGACGCTCGTCTTCGACCGTAAGCAATTGCACCTGACCAATTTCGCGCAAATACAGACCAACTGTGTCGCCAATAGATATAGTGATTGATTTAGAAGTGGTCTTCTGGGTAGGCACTGACGCAGTGGTGTTAGTTTCGGTTTCGGTTTCGGTTTCGGCGTCGGTTTCGGTTTCGGCGTCGGTTTCGGTTTCACTTTTGATGACGTATCCAGCATCTTCAAGAACTTTGGTGACCGAAGTCAGCATGTCTTCAGTGAGAACAACATTTCGCAACACCTGAACGATGTCGTCTTGATCGATTTGTCCTTCTTCATCGCATGACGCAAGCAATGACAACCAATCAGTAGGCACTACTCCATCAGGTGGCGTGGGTATCGTGAATTTTTTTGTCATGCTGCTGAAGTTGTGCGACTTGTCAGCCACTGTAACAACTGCACTGCAGCGTCATTGGCTTTACGAGGATCATCGAAATCAGACAGAGTGATTCGGGCTTGACGGTCTTGACGAATCTCATCAGCGTCGGTGATGTGCACACGTTGGGCCAACTCACGACGAACTGCAGCAGCCAACAATGCGCGAGATTCTAGAATTGGGTCTGTCTCAAAATCAGACACGGCTGCTCGCTCAATAATGTCTCGGGCTTCGCCCTCGACGAGTAATAATGCAGCCTCAACATTGCCGTCAGCCTCAACAATGGCCTTAAATGCTTCGCGATAAGTGTCTTGGACAAAGAGTGCCTCTACTAGCCAAGGGGCTATGTCGTTCCAGCGATGAATGAGCATTGTGAGTGCGACGAAACCTGCTCCCTGGGGGCGCTGGCGCACGGGGGTTGCCACGACAACTCGTGCACTGCCTCCGCGTTCGACCATGCGCACCATGTCTTGTGCAGGAAGTGTTGTGAACATGGCTACTTCACTCGCATACAATCGCCTCACGTTGATGTCTGGGTGCTCGTTGATGATCATGATGGCGGACTCTGCGGTGCGGGCGCGACCTTCAGGGGTCTTAATGTTTCCGGCATTGAGAGCGCGTTGCACTCGGAATCCCAAAAATGGTGTTGCTCCAGAGACAGCGTCGCGAAGTGCATCTGGATTGCTTGACGCTAGGTCGCCGGGGTCTTTGCCCTGTGGAAATCGCGCAACAGAAACTTGCACGTCGTATCGCTTTTCCCATTCATAAAAACGTGCGGCTGCGCCTTGACCTGCGGAGTCGGCATCAAATGCAAGAACAACTTTTGTGGCGAATCGCTTGAGCAAACGCACATGATCTTCTGTTAATGCAGTTCCGCATGTAGCCACAGCGATGCCCACCCCCGAGCGATGAAAGCCAATGACGTCGGTATAGCCCTCACAGACCACAACGGTGTCGGCTTTGACGATGTCGTTCTTTGCCCAGTTGACACCATACAGGGTGCGCGACTTGGCATAAATCGGAGTCTCGCTTGAGTTCTTGTATTTTGCTGGATCATCGCTACCCGGCAACACCCGACCACCAAAGGCAACAGGCACACCCGTCTCGTCAAAAATCGGGAACAACACCCGAGCACGAAAAGAATCCTGCATGCGACCACGCTTGTTGGTGAAACCAAGTCCGACTTCACGCAAAAGATCATCGGCTACTCCGATCTCGCGACACAGCGTGTCCCAATCGTCAGGAGCCCAGCCCAAACGAAACTGTCGAGCGATGTCGCCCGAGATGCCCCGAGATCGCAAGTAATCACGAGCAGCTCTGCCGTCTGGGCTCTCTAGGAGTCGCTTCTCATACCACGCAACTGCTTTTTCCATTACCTCAAGAAGTTGTTGGCGGCGTTTGCGATCTTTGCCAGCGCCTGGACCCGTGGTGTAGTGCAGTTCGACGCCCGCCCTCAGAGCAAGTCGTTCAACGGACGCAACAAAGTCGAGATGCTCAATGTCCTGAATGAATTTAAAAACATCGCCACCGGTGTCGCATCCGAAGCACTTGAACCGACCAGTGTCTTCGCGAACATTAAATGAACCAGATTTTTCAGAATGAAAAGGGCACAAACCAACAAGGCTCCTGCCGACTCGCCTGAGGGTGACATACTCGCTAACTACATCGACGATCGAGATGGCAACGCGCACTCTCTCGATGTCGTCGTCAACAATGCCCATTGTCAAACACTAATGCTTCGGCGTGTCCTCGTTGGTAGGGGGTGTGCCCCACTTGATTGACGCAAAAACAGAACCTGCGAGCACGAGCACAATGACAGCTAATGACAGCCCAATAGGTAGATGATGATCCGAATACGACCACACCATCTTGGCTCCTACGAAGACCAGAATAACTCCAAGCCCGGTTTGTAGATACTGAAAACGGTCCCTCATGCCAGCCACCAAGAAGTAGAGGGCCCTGAGCCCCATGATTGCAAAGGCGTTCGACGCAAAAGCAACATATTGCTCTTTTGTCACCGACAAGACTGCTGGCACTGAGTCGACAGCAAAGATAATGTCAGAAAGTTCCACCATGACAAGTACTGCCAGGAGTGGTGTTGCCAGCCTCTTGGCATTGACAACCGTGAAAAGTTTTTGACCATCCAGGACATCGGTGCTTGGCACCACCCGATGAAAGGCTCTTAAGATTTTGCTTTTTTGGGGGTCGAACTCTTCATCGCCGCTTCGCAATAACCGCACTCCGGTGTATGCCAAAAAAAGACCAAAGACAATGAGTGAAATTTTAAAAGTATCAATAATTGCAACACCAGCAAAAATAAAGCCAAGTCGCATGATGAAAGCCCCAAAGATTCCCCAGAACAGAACCCGGTGCTGATACTGAGGCGGAACCTTAAAGTGAGAAAACAGTACAGCCCATACAAAGACGTTGTCAATGCTGAGACTTTCTTCGATCAAGTACCCACTGATGTATTCTCCCGCGGCATGTTTGCCGAACTCATAGGCAATCCATGCGCCGAAAAGCAGTCCGATTGACACCCACGCCACAGTTTCGATCGCAGCTTCTTTGGGCTTCACCACGTGTGCCGTGCGATGCACTACAAGAATGTCAATCAATAACAAAGAACCCAGTAGACCAATTAATAAAAACCAGTGCCATGGATTTATGTTGAGATCTACTTTGGCACCCAACATCAACATGATGGATTTAGTCTACTTGATTACTTGGTGTCGGACTTGTTTCCGCCGATGACTGCCTGCGCGGCAGACAGTCTTGCAATCGGAACCCGATACGGGGAGCAACTGACATAGTCAAGACCCGCACGATAAAATAATCCGATTGATTCGGGGTCACCACCGTGCTCCCCGCAAACGCCAAGTTTCATTCCGCGCTTTACCTTGCGACCACGTTTGGCCGCAATCTCAACGAGTTCGCCGACGCCTGTTTGATCAATGGTTTCAAACGGATTGCGCTTAAGCAAACCAGCCTCTAGGTATGCAGGCATCATGCGGCTCTCAATGTCGTCACGACTAAAGCCAAATGTCATCTGAGTAAGGTCGTTCGTGCCAAAACTAAAGAAATCTGAAACTTCTGCAAGCTCATCGGCACGAAGCGCAGCACGAGGAGTTTCGATCATTGTGCCTATTGTCACTTTTGGTCTCACTACACGCTTAGAACCTTTTTTAGATTTGGGAACTGGGCGAGAATTTATATCTGCGAGAACTTCTTCGACCCAACTGCGAGCAAGGGCCATTTCTTCTCGCGTCACTGTGAGCGGAATCATGACTTCAATCACTGGTTTGTAGCCTTCTGATGCCACTTCATCAGCCGCTTCCATTAGTGCTCTCACCTGCATCGCGTATAAACCAGGCTTGACCACGCCGAGTCGCACGCCGCGGGTTCCCAGCATTGGGTTGAACTCAGCCCAACTGTGTGCTGCTTTCAAGAGGTCTTCTTCTTGAGGACTAAGACCAGAAACGGCTTTTTTGATTTCAAGTTCGTCTACTCGGGGCAAGAATTCATGCAACGGAGGATCGAGCAAGCGAATGGTTACAGGCAAGCCAGACATAGAGCGCAACAAACCAGCGAAGTCTGCTTTTTGTACTTGGCGCAATTCTTCAAGAGCTTTTGTTTCTTCTTCTGGTGTATTTGCCAAAATCATTCTGCGAACGACCGGCAGTCTGTCAGGAGCCAAGAACATGTGCTCTGTGCGGCATAGCCCGATTCCTTGAGCCCCGAGTTCGCGCGCTTTGTCTGCGTCTTCTGCGGTGTCGGCGTTGGCGCGCACATCTAGTTTGCCCTTGCGTACTTCGTCAGCCCACTTGAGAATAGTTTTGAACTCTTTGGGAGGTTCTGCTGCTTCAAGGCGAAGTTCTCCGAGCACAACTTCACCGGTTGTACCGTCAAGAGAAATTACGTCACCCTCTTTGACCGTGATATCGCCAACAGAGAACGTTTTACCATCAATCTTGACCATGTCGGCACCCACAATCGCAGGGGTTCCCCAACCACGCGCAACAACAGCGGCGTGACTTACGAGGCCACCGCGCGCAGTCAAGATGCCTTTGGCAACCATCATGCCATGAACATCTTCAGGGCTGGTTTCGCTGCGTACCAAAATAATTGCTTCGCCGCGATCAGCAGCATCAACAGCATCATCTGCGGTGAAATAAACTTTGCCGACTGCTGCACCTGGTGATGCCGCTAAACCCTTGGCTAATACTTTTCCTTTGTTAGCAAACTGTGGATGCAATACTTGATCTAAATGATCAGCAGTGACGCGCATTAAGGCTTCGCGCTTGCTGATTTTCCAGCCACCCTTTGGCGCAGACAACTTGGTCATGTCAACTGCCATTTTGAGTGCGGCCGCACCTGTTCGCTTGCCGACACGAGTTTGCAACATCCAGAGCTTGCCTTGCTCGATAGTGAACTCGGTATCGCACATATCTTTGTAGTGCTTTTCTAACCGAACAAAGATTGCCATCAATTCGGCGTGAATTACCGGAAACTTCTTTTTCATTGCATCAAGGTCTTCGGTATTGCGAATACCTGCAACAACGTCTTCTCCTTGGGCATTGACCAAGAAGTCGCCGTATGGTTTGTTGGCTCCGGTTGCGGCATTGCGCGTAAAGCCAACGCCTGTTCCGGAATTGTCGTCACGGTTACCAAAGACCATGGCCTGCACATTGACGGCAGTGCCAAGATCATGACTTATTTTTTCGCGAACACGGTAAGCAATTGCGCGTGGGCCGTTCCAGGACCGAAATACCGCCTCAACTGCGCCTCGCAATTGTTTGGTTGGGTCTTGGGGAAACGGTTTACCACTTTGGGCAGCAACAGTTGCTTTAAATTGCTCACACAGATCTTTGAGAGCGTCAGCAGGAACATCGGCATCGGTCTTGGCATTGCACTTGGCTTTTGCGGCTTCAAGAGCATGCTCGAATTTTTCACCGTCAATGCCTAAAACAATGCGCCCATACATCGAAATAAATCGACGATACGAGTCATAGGCAAAACGCTCATTGTTGGTTGAGATTGCCAGACCTTTGACGCTTTTGTCATTAAGGCCTAAGTTGAGAACCGTGTCCATCATCCCGGGCATTGAAAACTTGGCACCTGATCGCACCGAGACCAACAATGGGTCTGTTGCATCACCAAGGCCACGACGCATTTTGCGCTCGAGTGATGCTACATGGAGAGCAATTTCTTTGTCGAGGGACTTGGGCCATCCGCCATGCATATAGTCGCGACAAGCGTCGGTGGTGATGGTGAACCCGTGTGGCACTGGCAACTTGAGCACGCTCATCATTTCGGCGAGGTTGGCACCCTTACCACCGAGGAGATCTTTGAGTTCCATTGGGGCACGGCGGTATTTATGATCAAAGGCAAAGACGTAAGGCACCCATAAAGTCTAGGCACGAGCCTTGCTTTCGGGCGCAATCCATAGAATGAAAGATATGGCACAGTGGTCTTCTCCCCGACGACACCGCGATCTGGTGCTTTTGGGATTTCCAGTCGAAGTTAGACGTGGATTTGCGTTCTTTCTGATCCTGATTGTCTTTATCTATGGTGGAACACTTGGGCTCTGGACTGCCGGGGCGATTGGCATCTTTACTATTTTGCACGAACTTGGTCATGCACTAGCAGCACGCGCGTACGGAGCAGAAGCAAAGATTTCACTTGATTTTTTAATTGCGTACGCTGCTTATCAACCCCCAAGACCACTGCTGTGGTTTGAGCGTGCTGCCATCGCTGTAGCTGGCCCTGCGCTTCAGATCTTGGTTGGCACTGCCACTTTGCTACTAGGTGGCATTAATCCAGTTAATCGATTTGATATCGGCACATCTGAGGCGTCAGTTGCTGTGTGGTGGGCAAGCATTGCGCTTGGAATCTTGAATCTCTTGCCGGTGCTCCCACTTGATGGTGGCGCAATTGTGTCAAGCGTCGTCGAAAGATTGTTTCCGCGTCACGGTCACCTCTTTATGATTCGGTTTAGTTTGGGTGCCACCACTGCAGCCGCACTTTTCTTGTTCTTCACTTCAAATCTGCAAGGGTTTTTGCCTTTCGTCGTATTTTTGCTGATCTATCAAGTGCAGGCATTGCGACCAAAGCCACAAACTGCATGGCAGCGACTCAAGCCAAGCGGAGATTTTCTTCGTGATTCACTCATGACTGGCATCCTCGTTGACAACCAAAGAATCGATGCAGCAATTAGCTATGGCGCCGGATCTTTTGCTTTGTGCCCATTTAGTGATACGGCGGTCAATGTTGCCCGTGCCTTGATGTTACGTGGCGATCCCAAAGGGGCAATAACGTGGCTGCAGGCCGCTAAAAACTCTTCAATAGACTTTGCGACGTTGCTCGAAAAAATAAACGCCGCCTACGAGTTGCAAGAATTACACGGCGTCAATGAGTTTGACGCACTTAGATCTGAATTACTGTTGCTCGTGCAAACCCGGTGACTATTGCAGCAGTGCTGTTCCGATATCGTGTCCACGTTTGATGCGTGCAAGTGCATATACATGGCCCACAGATGTAACACGCCCAACGTCAACACCATCATGTTGAACGACATCTCCGACCCGATAGGACGCCGCCGCGAGTGCCCGCAACACCACAGGCGCATTTGAGCCGCGAGAGTCCATGCGCTCCACGAGTTCTTGCCCTGGATAACAACCCTTCGTAAAACTGACAGCCACACTTGTTACGCCAGTGGTTGCTGGAATATCGCCGACCTCAATGTCTGAACCCACATGTGGCCAGCGCAAGTCAGTGCGGTGCATCTGCCACACATCCTGGGACACATCGTCGCCAACACGTGGTGCGTCTGCATCGATGCCAACGATGTCGACAGCATTTAGGTATGTATCTGAGCCTGCGACAGTGGATGCCACACTTGCCCTGCCTACTCCTTGACCAACAGCACCACGCGCACCACTGCCCCAGTATGAATGAACTACAAAATCACTGACACGCATTGTTACTTTGGCTCGCAGGACGAATTTGCTCAGGCGTTTTACGACTGCATCACCAAGACCAGCATCGACATCAAGCGTGTAGACCGTGTCTGCATGCCGCACCACGCGCGCGAGTGCGACAACATGCCCAGATGGTTCGAGCAATAAACTTTCAACACTGTCGGCAATAGAAACCGTGCTGATGTCCTGGGCGAGTTGTGAATGCAGAAAAGTTTTAGCGTCGTCACCCTGGACGAGCACGACATCACGTGGCGCAACACAGTGGAGCACGCTCATGCGCGAGTACCGGCTTGGCGTCTGCGTTGCGTCATCTTGCGAGCGGCAGGAATTGTGGCGAGTAATGCTGCAACCTTGTTGTGGCATTCTAGATCTTCGTCTTGAGGCACGCTGTCGGCGACGATTCCGGCCCCTGCTTGAAGCGATGCTCCGTTGGGGCCAACAAACATCGTGCGAATCGCAATAGCAGTGTCGAGATTGCCCGCGAAGTCGACATAACCCACAACACCAGCATACGGACCGCGCTTGACGGGCTCTAGTTCGTCAATGATTTCCATTGCACGTACTTTTGGTGCCCCACTTACGGTTCCGGCTGGCAACGTAGCGCGCAACACATCAATGGGTCCGAGCCCGTCGCGAAGGTCTCCTGACACCTGTGATGTCAGGTGCATGACGTGGCTATAGCGTTCAAGAGTCATCAGTTCGTCAACCACAACCGAACCAAACTCGGCGACACGACCAACATCATTGCGCGCTAGGTCGACAAGCATGATGTGCTCTGCGCCTTCTTTGGGATTTTCGCGCAGTTCTGCTGCCAATCGTCGATCGTGTTGATCATTGCGACCGCGCTTGCGAGTGCCCGCAATTGGGCGACTAATAATGCGACCATTTTGCACTTGCACCATTGGCTCTGGTGATCCGCCAACAATTGTCAAACCCGGCTGACGCAAGAAATACATATATGGACTGGGGTTTACTTGCCGCAAGACGCGATATACATCAAAGGGATCTGCCTGTAGGTCGATATCAAATCGCTGAGACAGCACCACCTGAAAAATATCGCCGGCACGAATATAATCTTTGGCGACTTCTACTGCTAGCTGATAGTTTCCGCCAGACATTGAAGACGTCATCGGCGGCAGATCTTCATCTGTTACTGGAGGCTCGACTGCTACATATTCAAGTGGCCGGCACATGTCTGCAACGCCTTGTTCGACTCGCTGTGTTGCAGCGACATAAGCGACGTCAACCTGGCCTGCATCTAGTCCGGCAACCAGCACGCTCTCAAGCATGTAAACGCGTTGACGCCAGTGATCGAATGCAGCAAGAGATCCGATCACGCTGATCGTGGCATCTGGCAAATGCCGATCGTCGAGTGCAGCGTTGGGAAGGTGCTCTACTTCGCGAATAATGTCGTACCCAAGAAAACCCATCAGCCCACCTTGCAAGGGAGGAAGATCTTCGATCACTGGGGCGCGATACACCCCTAGTAACGCTTCCATTGCGGCGAGCATTCCCTGATTGAGCGGCACAGAATCTGGGACATCACCCATCGTTGTGATCAAGCCATCACGCAAAGTCAGTGTTGCGCGCGGGTTGCGACCAACAAATGAAAAACGGCTCCAGCGCTCTCCGTGTTCGACTGACTCAAGCAGAAATCCATCACCTTCGCCGACAAGTTTTACAAATGCAGCTACTGGTGTTTCTAGATCAGCCAATATTTCTGTCCACACGGGCACGACCGTGTATGACTGGGCAAGTTCTCGAAACTCTTCGAGTGTTGGTTTCATTTGTGTATTCACGAACTACTCTTCAATTTTGGCATCACCAAAAGTATTAAAGAAGCACGAGTACTCACCCGTATGACACGCTCCATCGCCTTCTTGGTCGACAATAAACAACAGTGTGTCGCCGTCGCAGTCGTAATAGGCCTCGCGCACGAATTGAGCATCACCACTAGTGTTGCCTTTGCGCCACAATTCGTTTCTGCTGCGACTCCAGTACACCATGCGCCCTTGGGCAAATGTCTGTTGTAATGACTCCCGGCTCATCCATGCCATCATCAATACGCGTCCAGTAGCACGGCACTGCGATATTGCTGGCACGAGACCATCTTTGTTAAACGCCACCGCTGCTAATTGCTCTGGCGAGGCAGAGATTTGCTCGCCCCGTGGGGCGTTGGTGGCATCCGTCATTTTTCTATGCTACGGCTTTTGCCTCGCCTGCTCCCGCCCGATTTCATACTCGTGCCTGCGATACCGTTCTTGGCATGCATAATGAGTTGGTTCACCTCTTGACGATTGACAATCTGATTCTGGACGGTGACCTATGGCGACCTGATGGTCAGGCCAAGGCTGGATTCGTGGTTTGCCATCCGCATCCGCTCTATGGCGGTAGTCGACACGACATGGTGGTGGCAGCCCTTGTACGGGCGGCAATCAATGCATCTTGCCCTGCCATCGCCTTTGATTTTCGAGGGGTGGGCATGAGCCAAGGCAAATACGACGGCAACGGAGCCGAACGACTTGATATCGCCGCAGCGATTGATCTGATGTCACATGTAGTGGGCGACCTACCCATCATCGTGGCCGGGTACTCCTTTGGTGCCGCTACTGCACTCTGGGTTGTAGAGCCACGAATCGGGGCCTGGATTGCGCTCGCTCCACCATTGGAAATGTTCGCTGGCTCACCTGTTGCCGCACATGATCATCATCACAAATTTATTTTGATGCCTGAGCACGACCAGTTTACAAGCATCGCTGATGCACGGATTGCCGCCGACTCTTGGCGCAACACATCGCTTGATGTGTTAGTTGGCGCTGATCACTTTATGGCTGGTTGTTTTGATCAGACAAAACACTCGGTACTGGACGAACTCGTATCCCGCGCGATTGCATCAGCATCTTAGCATCACCCACGGTATGTTCGCCAAAATGAAAAATTGATGCAGCCAATACGCCACTTGCTCCACCTTGCAAGACTCCGTCAACCAAGTGATCAAGTGTGCCGACTCCACCACTTGCAATAACTGGAACTCCGACAGCATTAGCGACAGCGCGTGTAAGAACAAGATCGAATCCTTCCCGGGTGCCATCGCGGTCCATTGATGTCAGCAAAATTTCTCCAGCCCCGAGTGATACTGCCCGGGTTGCCCATTCAATGACATCGATTCCGGTTGCAGTTCTGCCTCCGTGCAGAAATACTTCCCATGATTGACCAGCAGCATTGCGTTTTGCATCAATGGCACAAACCACACATTGCGCCCCAAACTCAAGCGCAATGTCGGCAATTAGTTCTGGTCGCTCAACAGCTGATGTATTGACGCTTACTTTGTCGGCACCTGCTCGCAATAATGCGCGTGCATCCGACAACTTCCTGATTCCGCCGCCAACTGTGAGCGGTATAAATACTTGTTCTGCAGTGCGTGAAACCACATCGATCATGGTGTTGCGTCGATCAGATGATGCCGTGATGTCAAGGAATACCAGTTCGTCAGCACCTTGGGAGTCGTACCTAGCGGCAAGCTCTACTGGGTCACCGGCATCTCGA
Source organism: Ilumatobacteraceae bacterium (assembly GCA_009691255.1). Taxonomy (GTDB): domain Bacteria; phylum Actinomycetota; class Acidimicrobiia; order Acidimicrobiales; family Ilumatobacteraceae; genus UBA2093. The sequence continues at coordinate 49,225 of SHUT01000006.1, read as the reverse complement.
AGGTCGACAAAATTGATGCCTTTAACGACTCGTCCATCAGTGACATCAAGACACGGAATCACCCGTGCTACGACGTCAGTTTGGGCCGTACTCATTGTTGACTAGCCCCTAGTACCTGAATTGCTTCTTGCACGCTGAAACAGTTTTCGTAAATCGCTTTGCCCGTAATGACTCCCTGGAGTTTTGGCACATTTACTAATTGCACCAAGTGCTCGAGCGTGCCGACTCCGCCGCTTGCGATTATTGGAATCGTCGTTGCATTGGCGGCCAAACGAAGACCATCAATATCAGGACCCTGCAACATACCATCGCGAGAAATATCAGTGATAACAAAAACAGTCGCTGTTCTAAACATGTCAAGAGCGGCTACGAGCGATAGTCCGCTCGCCTTGGTCCATCCGTGTATAGCAATTTCGCCATCTCGATGATCTAGGCCAACGGCAATCGGCAGCACAGTCGACGCTTGAACAACAAGCTCTGGATTACTTACGGCCGCTGACCCCATAACCACTCGCGATACTCCTGCTGTGGCGAGTTGATTAACGTCTGTCAAGGTTCGAACTCCGCCGCCAACTTGCAGCTTTGCACGACCGCGCAATGCTTGTGCAACTTCGCCAATAATGCTTCGATTGACGGGGTCTCCACTGCGTGCCGCGTCAAGATCAACCATATGCACCCATGTTGCTCCAGCGTCTGCAAATGCCAGGGCTGCAGCAACAGGATCAGAACCATAAATTGTTTCGTCCGCGTAATCACCTTGGCGCAAACGCACAACACAACCACCACGAATATCTATTGCCGGATACAGGATCATGATGCACCCGCCATTAAAACAAAGTTACGCAGCAGAGCAAGGCCAGATGCGGCAGACTTTTCAGGATGAAACTGTGTAGCAAATACATTGTCTTTGCGAAACGCCACATTAAGTTTTTCGCCGTATTGCACGGTTGCGACTATCTGGGTGTCGTCGTCAGGCACACCGTGCAACGAGTGCACAAAATACATCCAGGGTTTTGAATCAAGACCCCCAAACATAGGATCAGGATTGGCGATGTCTAACTGGTTCCATTGCATTTGTGGTCTTGGCACAGACGTCGGAATCCAGCGCACGCTTCCGGGGATGACATCGAGTCCCAACGCATTGGGGTCTTCTTCGCTGCGTGTAAACAACATCTGCATCCCAACGCAGATGCCAAGAAATGGTTTGCCACTGCCTACTGCGCGCAACGTGACCTCTTCTAAATCAGCAGAACGCAATGCGTCCATGCATGCGCCAAATGCGCCGACGCCTGGCAGCACGATTGCATCTGCTGCATCAATCTGGGAATGCGAAGTAGTGAGAACTGCGTGAGCCCCGACTCGTTCTAATGCTTTTTGTGCAGAACGAAGATTGCCGATTCCGTAGTCGAGCACCGCAATGCGCGGTGGTTGGGTCACGAAAGAACGCCCTTTGTGGACGGTACTCCTGTCGAGTCAATGCGTACTGCATCGCGCAGACAGCGAGCCAGCCCTTTAAATGTTGCCTCAATGATGTGATGAACATTTCGGCCTGCGCGCAGATTGACATGCAATGTGATGTTGGCGGCCGTCGCCAATGAGGCAATTGCATGTTCTGCCAACGATGGATCAAATGCAGGGTTTCCTAACGGCAAGCACTCTGGCAACTCAACATCCCACGCCACAAACGGACGACCGCTTAGGTCGAGCGAGATTTCAACGAGTGCTTCGTCAAGCGGAAATGTTCCGCTAGCAAAACGACGCACACCTGCTTTGTCCCCAAGTGCTTCGCGCAAAGCCTCGCCGATAGCAATTGCAACGTCTTCAACTGTGTGATGAGTATCGATATGCAGGTCGCCTTTAGCCGCCACATTAAGGTCGAATCCTCCATGACGCGCTAACTGATCGAGCATGTGGTCATAAAAAGGTATTCCGGTAGACACTGATGACTGACCAGAGCCATCAATGTTGATGCTGACATCGATTGATGTTTCTTTGGTCGACCGATTGCGAGTTGCTGTGCGAGCCATGTGTCTATTCTCCCTTGCCGACGGCCCAACTAAGCGCCTTTAAGAACAAATCGTTTTCTGCTGGGGTTCCAACGGTCACCCGCAGGCAGCCATCAAGTCCAGCCCAGGTGCTGCAATCTCGCACCAAAATGCCTGTGTTGAGCAATTTTTGCCACACCGACTCAGAGCCCGAGGATGCAGCAGAAGTCGGTCGAAACAAAATGAAGTTTGCACCGCTTGGCCAGGTGTCGATGCCGAGCTCGCCAAGACGACCCGCAATGCGTCCACGCTCTTGAACGATTCCGGCGACTCGAGATTGCATCTGCTCGACATAGCGCAACGCACGCTCACCCGCTATCTGTTTGAGAGCATCTAGGTGATACGGCATCACTACGGTGTTTAGTTCTTCGACCATGCGTGTTGGCGCAATTGCATATCCCAAGCGCAATGCCGCGAGTGACCATGTTTTTGAAAATGTTCTTGTCACCACAACATTGGAGTGTTCTGTCACGAGTTCGAGTGCACTCCAGTCCGAGAACTCAGCGTAGGCCTCGTCGATCACAACTAGCCCAGGGGCGTTGGCAACCACTAACTCAATATTGCGACGTGGCTCAAGACGACCTGTTGGATTATTTGGACTACACAAAAAGACGACTTCAGGTTGAGCGGTGTCAAGTACTCGCCGAATTTCGGATTCTTGTAATTCAAAATCGCTATCACGCTGACCAGATACCACTGTTGCTCCCGAGATTCGGGCCAAGTGCGCGTGCATCTGATAAGTGGGCTCAAAGGTTGCGACCGTGCGGCCAGCACCTGCGTATGTCAAAAGAAGTGTTTGTAGTACCTCGTTTGATCCGTTTGCAACAAACACATTGTCTGCGCTCACGCCATGACGATTGGCAATTGCTTGGCGTAATGCGAGAGCAGATCGATCGGGATACCTATTCCATGCAACTTCGTCGACTGCGTTGCGTACATCAGTGATCCACTCTGGCGGAACAGGGAGTGGTGATTCGTTTGTGTTGAGGCGCACAGCAACATCAACCTGGGGCGAGTGGTACTTATCCATCGCCACGATGTCGGCCCGGGGCCTGAGTTCTGTCACTCAGTCAAACTACCGAGCCAAGAGCCCCGAAAGAGAACGCTTTTAGCGAGCCAGTTTGCCGGCCCGAGCCACAAGGCGTTGTGCGCCAAGCAATGCTCGCTCGGCTTCGTATAGAGCCGACACAAGATCTTCGTGGTCAGGACCTACTGTGTCGACCAACCCACTCACCCGCAAGCGATATCGCTCAAGAGCCTCGGCGGCGGCGGCAAGTTCAGCACGGATAGTGTCGCTCATCTTGGTCCTCTTGTCTTGGTATTTGCTTTGGCTTCTTGCTTTGGCTTCTTGCGAGTCGGCATCAATGTCGATGGACAGATGTCTTCGAGTTCGCAAATATCGCATTTTGGTTTCTTTGCATCACAGACTCGGCGCCCATGCAGGATCAGACGTAGACCGAATCCGCCCCATTGCTCTGGTGGCAAAAAATCATTGAGAACTCTTTCGACTTTGACAGGGTCTTCTTCGGTTGTAAGACCCAATCGGCGCGACAATCTGCCAACATGCGTATCGACTGCGAGGCCCGGCAAGTCATACACGACGCTACGCAACACGTTGGCAGTTTTGCGACCAACTCCTGGCAGCGTGATGAGGTCTTCTAACTCAACTGGAATCTCACCATTAAAGTGCTCCATCACGTTTTGGGCCATCCCCACGAGATTGCGAGCCTTGGTCTGAAAAAAGCCAGTGGACCGTATTAGCACCTCAACATCAGCAATATTGGCGTTGGCGAGTTTTTTTGGCGTGGGATATTTCTTGAATAATGCGGGCGTCACCATGTTGACGCGCACATCGGTGCATTGCGCGGACAAGATCGTGGCCGCAAGCAGCTCGAAGGCGTTGGCATGCCTGAGTTCACAGATTGCCACGGGATAGATCTCGACCAATCGTCGCTGGATTTCGCGAGAACGTGCTGCTGGAGTTCGGGGCTTTCCCACGGCGCGAGGGTACCCTTTCTGAGTGCGTTCCCTCATCATCAAGCGGCAAATGGACACCGCCGCCATCCAAAACATCTCCGAATTGCTAACCGATGCCGAGCGAGCCGATGGTGTTCGGCCACTAAGCGATCATTTGTGGCTTGATCTTCGCCAGGGTGGACGTCCTGGCTTTATTGGTCTGATCGCCACCGAAGAGGACCATGACCACCCCATTGCGTATTGCCAGTTATCCCGTGGCAATGAGTCATGGTCGCTCGATTTAGTGGTGCATCCTCATCATCGATATGACATGGCCGTTATCGGACACGAACTAATGACCGCGGCCCTTGACATTGTTAAGTCCGAGGGCGGAGGTCATGTGCATTGGTGGGTATTTGAAGCATCACAGTTGCATCGAACACTCGCCCAAGAGTTTGGACTGCAACAAGGTCGTGAGTTATTGCAACTACGTGTTCCACTTCCGCTTCCAAAAGTAATCGCCTACCGCGGCTCCACAATCACCACTCGCCCATTTGATTTCTCTGGCGATGCGCTGCTTTGGCTTGAGACAAATAATGCTGCCTTTACTGAGCACCCAGAGCAAGGTGCTTGGGAACTTGATGTCTTGCAATCCAGAATTGCCGAACCGTGGTTTGATGCCAATGGGTTTTTGATTCACGATATTGACTCCAAACTTGGGGCATTCTGCTGGACTAAAATGCATCCCGAAACAACACCACTTGTTGGCGAAATCTATGTAATCGCGGTACACCCCGATTTTGTCGGCCGTGGCTTGGGCTCCGCCATCACAGTGGCTGGCCTGAATTATCTGGCCGCCTCAGGCGCAGAGATTGGCATGTTGTTCGTTGATGCTGATAACACTGCTGCAATTGCGATGTATTCCAGACTTGGGTTTGTCACCCATCACACAGAACTTGCTTTTGTGGGTGACATCTCTCATTCGTAGCGCCGTCACGCCAGAACACCAATAGCCTAAAGATATGCCTGATACCACTTTGCCGCGCTGGTCCGTGACCGACGTCCATGATTCTTTGTCATCTCGAACTTTTACTGATGATATGGAAAATCTTGCATCAGACGTGGCACGCCTCGAAGCGCTGTTCGAACAACACAATGTACGCGATGTCGAACGTGTCATCACTGACGCAGACGGACCCGCCGCTGACGAAATCATTGCTGCAGTCAATCGTGTCTTGGCGCACTCTGAAATATTGGAGGCATATGTTTATGCCACCGTCACCACCAATTCTCGCGACGAACAAGCACAGGGCTTATTGAGCGAAGTCGAGGTACTCGACTCGCGCATGCGTCCGTTACTAGCACGCCTGGCCCAATGGATCGGGTCGCTTGGCATTGACGAACTCAGCGCTCGCAGTACACAAGCCCACGAACACCACGGACCATTGTTGCGACTCGCTCAACGCGCCGCCCATCAAATGCCTGAAGCCCAAGAAGGTTTGTATGCAGAACTTGCAACCACTGGTTCTGGCGCATGGGGTCGTCTACAGGGAGACATCACATCGCAACTAGGCGGCACTGTTTCGTTTCCAGATGGTTCAACACAAGAAATGCCGATGCCTGCGGTGCGTGGCTTAGCGAGTCACGCAGACGAAGCAACGCGTCGCGCAGGATACGAAGCCGAGATGAACGCTTGGCCCCGCGTTGCAGTGGTGTGTGCTGCCGCCATGAACAGCATCAAGGGCGAAGCAAACACCGTTAACGCTCGGCGACATTGGGAGTCACCCCTTGAAGCTTCTTTGTATGGCAACAGTGTGAGTCGACCAACATTTGATGCCATGCAAAAAGCAGTTACTGATTCACTTCCTGATTTTCGGCAGTGGATGAAAACAAAATCGTCATTGCATGCATCGGGTGAATCGTTGCCGTGGTGGAACATGATGGCTCCGCTACCAGTGGGCGCAGACAAGATCTCGTGGGAACAAGGCATTCAATCGGTTCGACATGCTTTTGGCACATACAGCACCGAGCTGGCCGGACTCGTGGATAGAGCAATTACAGAAAAATGGCTCGACGCAGAACCTCGTGATGGCAAAGTAGGTGGTGCATTTTGTATGCCTTTCGTCGGAGATCGGTCTCTTGTGCTCCTGAATTGGACTGGTAGCGCCGATAGCGCTCAGATGACTGCTCACGAACTTGGCCACGCTTACCACAACACTCAGTTGGCGCAACGCACGCCATTACAAAAACGTCTCCCGATGGCACTCGCCGAAACAGCCAGTATTTTTTGTGAGACACTGATGGTCGAAGCCGGCCTAGCAACACTTTCTGGTAACCAACGACTTGCTCTTTTGGATGTTGATCTCGTTGGTTCTAATCAAGTGGTTGTCGATATCCACAGCCGTTTCTTGTTCGAAACCGAAGTGTTTGCGCGGCGCCAACGACGCACACTCGGAGTAAGTGAACTCAACGAGATGATGACCAATGCCCAGGCCACTGCATACGGTGACGGACTAGACCAATCCACTGCTCATCCACATATGTGGGTGCTCAAGCCTCATTACTACGGCAGTCATTTTTATAACTGGCCATACACGTACGGTTTGCTCTTTGGACTCGGATTGTTCTCTCAGTTTCAGGCAGATCCTGACAAGTTCCGACACGGCTACGACACGCTATTGTCGCGCGCCGGAATGGATACAGCAGAAGAACTCGGCGCAGCCTTCGGATTTGACGTTACGGGTGAAGCATTTTGGACAGCGAGCCTTGATGTTGTGCGCAATCGCATCGCTGACTACAACACACTTTCAAAATCGGTTGTCATCTGATGACGACAACATCGCTCTACGACGCTTCGCGTGAGGACATCGCCAAAATACTGGCGGGACAACCAAGGTACCGCATCGATCAAGTGTGGGAAGGTTTGTATACCCATCTAAAGGCTCCGTCCGAGATCTCTTCACTGCCCAACAATTTACGCCACGTTTTGCAAGAAGCATTGCCGTTGTCATTGCAAGAGGTATCACGCACGGTCGCCGATGACGGAGAAACAGTCAAGTTCTTATTCAACCTCGTAGACGGCGGTTCCCCTATCGAGACGGTGCTGATGTACTACGAAGACCGCGCCACGGTATGCGTGAGTACACAAGCGGGGTGTGCGATGGGCTGTGGTTTTTGTGCAACTGGTCAAGCAGGTTTCACTCGACACATGACAACCGGAGAAATTGTCGAACAAGTCATCCTGGTTTCTCGCATTGCTGCGCTTACTGACGTGCGCGTTGGCAATGTGGTGTTCATGGGCATGGGAGAACCGCTCGCCAATGAGTCAGCCGTATGGGGTGCAGTCGAAAAAATGAACCACGACATGGGGATCTCGGCGCGACATCTAACAATCAGCACTGTCGGAATAATTCCTGGAATTCGCACACTTAGCAATCGTCCACTACCCGTCAATCTTGCCGTATCACTGCATGCGGCGCGTAATGATTTGCGCGACGAACTTGTGCCAATCAATAAGCGCTACCCAATTGAAGACCTCATGCAATCTTGTCGCGATTATCTCGACAAGAAGAATCGGCGTATTACTTTTGAGTGGGCACTAATAGACGGAGTCAACGACACAGAGCGCGATGCCCGCGAACTACACACTTTGTGCGCATCATTGCGACCAAGTGCACATGTCAATCTGATTCCACTCAATCCAACCCCAGGTTGGCCGACGCGCGGAAGCAGCAACAATAAAGTGCACGCCTTTCGCCGCAGCCTTGAAGCGCTCGGAACCAACGCGACCATTCGCCAGAACCGTGGTACAGACATTGCTGCTGCGTGTGGGCAGTTGGCTGCTGGTCAACCCGTCACACTGGGCAGACCACCACGCTCGGTCGAATAATTATTTTTCGAGGTACTTCGGATTAGCAACAAGCAATTTGTCAACCACGCTGGCGTAGACAAGGGCCCTTACTTCTTCAAGTCGGTCATCCATTTCACCGCTTTTAATGCGTTGAGCAAGTTCTGAATCGTCGGCACATTCAAGAGTTGCAAGGCGCTCATCATGTTCAACGGCTTGCCCTGGACCGATCTCGATTTCTCGTTCGACCATCGCTAGAAGATTCATTGCCACTCGGCCGTGAAACTGCAATCGTGCATCTACTGCTGGCATGACATCGCGTTCGAGCCATTGACGCACGGCCTCAAGTAGTTGTGAGCTTGTTGGAACATCGTGGGGATGAGCCATCACCATTCTCCTTCTAGTAGTTGGAACAAGTCATATTCATTTTCACAGACCCGGCGACCAATCGCTGCCAACTCATGGCTCCGTATAACACCAGATAGATGAGTTGATGCCTGAGAGATACAGATGATTCCCCACTTCAGTGTTCCGAGCACCTGCCACCAACGCACAACGTCATGATCCACTTTTACTCCAGAATGTTCTTCGTACGCGCTGAATAAATCGTCGTAAGAGCCCAGACCCGCCACTGGTTGGGCTCCGCCAAAACGCCACGCCTTCACGCACAGCCAACCCAGGTCTTCCATTGGATCTCCGAGGTGGGCTAGTTCCCAATCCAGCACGGCTTCAATGCCACGCGGGCCAATCATCAGATTTCCTAATCGAAAATCACCATGCACAATTGTGCGCCGACGAGACTCAGGCTGATGCGCCTTGAGCCACTTAAACACCAGTTCGAATGTTGGATGTGGTTCGTTTAAGAAATCTAGAACTTCGCGATATCGCTCCACTTGATCTTCATCTTCTAGTCCAGAGACTTCCTGCACATCGATGCCGTGCAACTTTGCCAATGCCGTGCCTGCGTCGCGACAAAAATTCTGCCTGGCCAAACCAAAAGCGTCGTCTCTTTGAATCTTGCGAGCAATGGTTTCTCCTTCAACAGCACGCACGATCATAAATGGCTGAGTCAGTGCATCTGATGCAGATCCGTCAAACACAAGTTCCGGAACAGGCACTCCGTGTCGTGCTGCCATCACCAGCACAGATGGTTCTTGTTTTAGTCCCCCAATTGTTCCGGGGCGCACGCGCTGTAATACAAACGAAGAACCATCGGCATCAAAGCGCCATGTTTCGCGTGATGCGCCGCCAGTGAGTCGCCGCAAATTGCTGATCTCACGCGCACCAAGCAGTAGTGACAAATCACTCGCCAGTGCATCAACAAGGGTGTTTATGCTCACATCACTACTTTGCCATGTTGGCGCCGTTGAGCCGACTACCGTGATGTTGATGCCAAGCCTGACCCACCAGTCTGCGGTAATTGAGCTGCGCGATGTTGCAGTGGTGTTCGACAATCACACAGTATTAAAGCCCCTCTCAGTTCGCTTTGAATGTGGGCAGCGATGGATAGTGATGGGGCCAAATGGTTGCGGTAAAACCACCTTGTTACGCGTGTTGTCACTTTATCTGCACCCGTCTAGGGGCGACATTGCAGTTGCAGGTCAATCCCTCGGCACATTTGACGTGCGCACTGCTCGTGCCCGATTGGCCTATATGTCTGCATCTTTGACCAATGACTTGCGTCCAGCGTTAAGTGCCCATGACGTGGTGATGACTGCTCGCTACGGCGCCCTTGAGACATGGTGGCATGACTACACCGATGCAGATTCTACTCAAGCAGACTCCTGTCTTGAGCGTCTAGGGGTTCTTGGCACTGCGCAGCGATCATTTGGTTCATTGTCCTCCGGAGAACAACAACGAGTTCTCATTGCTCGCGCGCTAATGAATAACCCACTTGCTCTCTTGCTTGATGAACCAAGTGCTCAACTTGACCTAGGTGGGCGCCACTATCTTGTATCGCTTCTTGATGAATGTGCCAGCACGATGCCGGATTTAGTATCAGTACTAGCAACTCATCACGTCGAAGAGATACCGACATCAACGACACACGCTCTGCTCTTAAGAGACGGAGAAGTCATCGGTGCAGGCCCAATTGATGAGACTCTTACTTCGAGCGCACTGTCAACGTGCTTTGAGATGCAACTAGTTGTGCAGACTCGACCAAACGGACGGCTAACCGCCCACGCATTAGATTAAGTTCGCTACGAAATTTTAGCTTTGACGACCTGGCAGAGTCGGTCATGTCCAGATCTGATGTTGTCTGCTAATACTCTTTCAAGAATTCCGCCAGTCCAGAGTGCTCCACCATAAAAAAGTTCCACGTCCACGCGCGTTGATGCAGATGGTTCTGCTGTTGTGAGATCAATCGTTAACACCCATTGCGCATGTTGTCTGCCATCAGATTCGGCTCGCTCAAAAACCACTTTGGCTGTGTCGCCATTTGCCGCTACTTCACTTGTAGTTCGTTTCATGAGCAACCGCTTTGATCTTGCCAATGGCCCGACCCTGGCTCGTAACTCCACGTTCCATTCATCGATGCAATCCTTTGATACCTCGGCCCGATGCACCATGTTCATCCACAATGGATAAGCGTCAAGAACGCTGACAAATGGCAGCACAGAGAGCAACGGTGCATCAATGACAATCACCGATGAAACTCGCACGCAGTCAGCCCTGTGGGCGATCGCCAAATGCACGACGCATTAATCGCCCGTGCGAGGCAGTGTCATCACCGTGTGGCTGACCAGTGGATTGGTCAATGTCGTAGTCGCCACGACGAACGAGCTTTGGCATCCATGGAATTGCCTGTGTCTCGTCAAGGTGCGCGTCTTCAACAACAGCGGCAACCACAGGAACAGATGGCACGATTTTTATTGCGGTTGTGTATTCTTCGGGTGACAACTTATCCAGCAGCGACGGAACGGCAACCAGGCTTTGTTTTACTTTTGTGCTTGGCGCTGTCTTGCGTTTGTCTTTGGTTCGTGATTTAGCCTTGTCAACAACAGTCGTGTCTTGGGTTCGAAACAATTTGGGCACAGGCTCGCGCCGATCATCAATGGTCCAGCCTTTGGGTACCACTAGTGCGTCTGCATGGCGGCGACACAACGCGCCTGCTTGGGTTGGATCCTGTTCGTGGGCTACTTCAAACCACACGGTCAAGCGTGCATTGTCGATGCCATATGCCACGGCACTTGGTCTGGCACATCCTGATCGTTCACATAACTTACGCACAACACGAAGTTAGTTCGCCCAGACCACGAATCAGAGCACCTTGGGTTATTGCGCCTCAATACGGCGAGCGAAACAACTAGCCACGTACAAGCGACCCTGGGCGAGCCCCGGTGTCGGCATCGTGTCGGCGAGTCATCTGGCCTTTGACCAGTGTGGCCAAATAGCCCGATACAGGCTGAATCAATCGGGTTCCGCCTGCTGGCAAATCGTGAAATGCCTTGGGCGGCGAGACCCGCAAATTGTCAAAGTCAATCACATTGATGTCAGCACGAAGTCCAACTGCCAAGCGACCGCGATCACTTAAGCCATACAAGTCTGCATTTCGAGCAGATTGCTTTGCCACCAAAAACTCAAGCGGAATACGGTCACCCTTGTGGCGATCGCGAGCCCAAAACGTGAGTTGTGTTGTTGGCATGGTGGCATCACAGATCAATGTGACATGCGCACCTGCGTCACTAAGACCAGTCACGGTTTCGGGATGAACCAACATCTGGCGCAAAACTTCTTGACTCTCATGCACATTGGCTCCACCCATCAGCGCACACATCGCCGCGCCGTCTTGTTCAAGTAGATAGTCGTACAGCACGCTCAAAATATCTTGTCCAGTTGCGGCAGCACGCGTGCCCAGCATGAGCGACGGATCTGGTTCGTAGTCGACGGGATCTGCCAATGGATACAAGAAAGGTGCAGCAGTTTGAAACAACCGATACATGTTTGCCATTGAGCCAGGCTGATCAACGGGTACATCGTTCTCGGACATGATGGCACTTTTGATCTCAGGTTTGGCCATCTCGCGAGCACGATCAGCCAACGACAATGCCGCAAGTTTTATATATGTTGGTCGCCGCTGAAAAGCGTGATAGCCAGATAATCCTGACGCCAAGCCAATTGGTCGGGACGGAACTTGGGGAAACAGTTGCGCCCCTGACTGATTTGCAGACACTGTCATCTCGAGCAATCGCTGCCAAGTATCGGGTGCATAGTCCGGTGATTGCACCAACGTAAACGTCACCTTGCGTCCGCTTTGACGTGAAAATCCGGCCATCAATTCAAGTTCTGCTTCGGGAGTTGTGCGCTCACCACCCAATGCTTCGAGTTTGCCCACGGTGCCCGCTGGAATCATTTCAAAAACTCCGCGCCCTGCTTTGGCCATTGCATCTGCGATGGCACTTAGTTCGTAGTCTGGAGCAAATGTTCCGGGTACCGGAGATCCGTCAAGAGCACGGTGTCCAATTGTGCGTGAAGTGCTAAATCCCATGGCTCCGGCTTCGAGTGCATCAGTAAGGAGTCGCGACATTTCTGCTAGATCTTCTGGCGTGGCATCTAGATTTTCTTTGCCGCGTTGCCCCATGACGTAGTAGCGCAATGCACCGTGGGCAACTTGTGCCCCAACATCAAGCGAGTACCTACGACTCGCGATGTAGTCCATATATTCCGGAAAAGATTCCCATTGCCCCCATTCGATTCCTTCGTACAACGCAGTACCTGGAATATCTTCAACGCCTTCCATCAACTCAATCAGCGATTTTTCGCCACCAGGGCGCACAGGTGCGAACCCGACTCCGCAATTGCCCATCACAATTGTGGTGGCACCATTGCCTGCTGACGGATCCATGACATCGTCCCAACTGACCTGGCCGTCGTAGTGAGTGTGCACGTCAACCCAACCCGGTGTCACGATGGCGCCGTCTGCGTCAATAGTTTCTTGCGCTGCTTGGGTGATTGTGCCACCGACTTGGACAATTACACCATCGCGTATACCAATATCTCCCTGACGAGGAGTGCTTCCTGTTCCGTCGACAATGGTTCCGGCCTTAATGACATAATCAAGCATCAGTATCCCCTTCGTTGGCAAATCACCCGACGGTAAGTTAGCCCACGCTCAAACAGACGTGGCTACTCAAGTATGAAAGTGGGCGGTACGGGCCTCGATCCCATGACCTCCACGATGTGAACGTGGCGCTCTTCCGACTGAGCTAATCGCCCCAACAATCTTAGGCTAGCCCGAGGTTGCTGGGCCTACCAACGGGGTTACTCGATCGACGCACGCAGTTCCCATGCCCTGGCGATCTCTAAATGGCTCAGTATCTGACGGACATGTCATGTCGTATCCGATCAGTTGGCGAACAACTGCATCGTGTGCTGTCGTGCATGACACTTCTGAGACCGCACCAGGTCCGTCAAAGATGACACAAGAACCTGCCTGCAACAGTTGATCTGGCTTGTCTGGAGGTACATCGCTATTGGCACCAAAAACAAGAACTGCAATGATTCCAGCAATTAACAATGTCAGCATCCACCTCCACGGAAACGGTGATGGTGGATAAAAGATTGGTGCGACATACTCAGTCGTTTGAGGCTCGGCGCCTGCACGCATTAGCCCAAGAGAACGATCGTATTCTTGCCGTCGAACCGCATCAGACAACACATGCCACGCGTTGTTTATTTGTGCCATTTGGCTGGCATCGTCGGCGCTATGTGTAGCACTATTCGTGGCGCTCGTATGGCGAGCATCGGGATGCAATGTGCGCGCAAGTGTGCGATAAGCGTCGCGAATTTGTCGTGTCGATGCGTCGCGATTTACTCCGAGGAGTTCGTAAAAATTCTTAGTAGCCACGATTAGTATCGACAGTACCTATTAATTGCTCACCTTTCATATACAGCGCCACATTTGCACTAATCCGTTGGGCCAAAAGTGGCTTTGCCATGGCTGGCGTGTTAGCCGCATGGGGAGTAATAATGCAATGGGGCTCTGACCACAATGGATGTCCTGTGGGCAATGGTTCGGGATCAGTTACATCAAGGGCTGCACCACCAATCTTGCTATTGGCCAAAGCCCACACCAGATCATCGGTCACGATGTGTTTGCCGCGAGCAACATTGACCACCCAGGCGTGTGGTTCCATCAGTTCAAACTCTTGGCGTGACAACAAACCCTGTGTCTCTGGAGTCAAGGACAATGCCAGCACGACAATATCTGCACCGATAAGTGCATCGATCAGATTTTGCGAACTGACAACTTGATCTACTCCTTCCATGTCTGTAACGAATTGACGCACAACCGTGATGTGACATGAGAACGGTTGCAATAAGCGCACTAACGATGTGGTGATGCCGCCACCGCCAACAATGGTGACGTTCGCTCCCAACAGATTGCGCCCTACTGGTCGTGTCCATGATATTTCTTGGGAATACACGCCAATATTGCGCATGCTGGCAAGCATTAAACCCAATGCATGTTCGGCTACTGGTTCTGCATACACGCCTTTGCCGCATGTCCAGACACGATCATCGTTGATGATTTGAATAAAATTTTCTACACCTGCAAACGGAAGTTGCACCCAGTCAATGTGTGGGTTCTCATGCAAGACAACATCAAGACCAGCAACATCATTCCGTGACATCCATATCAGTCCAGTTGCGTCTTGGTATGTACATACTCGCCCTTGGCCTCTGTTCACCGCCTGGGTTACCCACTCAGCAACCGGCTGTGGGCCAATCGCAATACCCAGTGGAATACGCTCGCTCATCTGATGTGCTTACGAGCCAGCGAGAGTTGCAGCAATCTCACTTGAGGAACTGCCAGAACGCCTCAACACAACGGCAACGAACCACAACGCTCCAAGCGTCACCACAAACAACAGCACAGCCCCGACTCCCCAAAATGGCTTGATCGTGCTGCGAGTAGCCCCCAGAAGCGCTACTGGGAAAGTTGTTGATCCGGCTTCGCTAATCAACGTAGAAATCACCGCATTGTCTAGACATAAGGTGAATGACAACAACGCACCAGCCACGAGGGCGGCTGAAATAAGTGGCAGTGTGATTTGTCGAAATGCCCGCGCTGGCGTTGCCCCAAGATCCGCAGCAGCCTCTTCAAGGGATTCATCCAAGCCCGCAAGACGCGCTCGCACAATGAGCGTGACAACGGCACTTGCATATAGCGATTGACCCACCCACAGTTTGTTAATCCCACCGTTGAACGGACCAAGACCATCAGTAAAGGGGATACCAACGAGCGGAATATCTTTAATCCGCGGAAACCAAGTTGCAAGCGCGATGGCGTCCATGATTTCTGGCGTTACCAAGATCAAAAAGACAACTGCCATAAATATTTTGGTCCAGACGCCAGGGCGTCTTGCCAATGCCACGCCAGATAGTCCACCCAACAACACCGCAATCACAGTTGCCCCAGATGCGGCGATGAACGAGTTGCGAATGGAGTCACCGATACCGGCAAAGTCAAATATCTGGCGATACCAATCGGTGGCTAATCCATTCACGATCACGGCCAAAATAAATGCTCCAGGTCCGAACCAATTTAGCGTTCGCGCGGCCATCGAAGATCGAGCAGTAAGTATCCGACGAATAGTCAAACCAAGCGCCACGATGACAACAAATCTTGCAATGACTGCCCATGCAACCGAGCCGACGAAAAGTTCGTCCCACCATTTGAGGGTTGTAGAGCCAGCCCAAATCGTGAAAGAACTACCGGTATTAAATGAATGGAGAACAACTAATAAAATAGGTATAAACAAAAATAACAGCACCAGAACTGTCCATATCGCCAACACCAGTTGCAACAACTCAAAACGCCCAATGCGTATCGTGCGGGAAACACGCACTTGTGCGTCAGATCGTGCGCGCATAGTACGACGCACCTTGTCGATGAGAGGACGCATTAACTGCACTCCCCACGGGAACACCCACACGATGAGTGCGCCAACTATCAAAGAAGCCAATACTGCTCCAATCATGAGCACTGCCATTGCTGATCCGAGCGGCCAGTTTTGCGCACTCGTAAACTGCGATGCAATCATTGATCCGATCATGTTTCCTTTGGCGCCGCCCAACACAGTGGCCGTAACGTAGTCGCCACACATTGGAATAAACGTCAGCAAGACACCAGCTACTATTCCGGGACCTGCGAGAGGCAAGGTAATTGTCACAAACGTGGCTAATCGTCCTGCACCAAGATCTTTCCCGGCTTCACGCATGCGCACATCGATACGATCAAGGGCAACATATAAAGGCAAAATCATAAACCCTAAGTAGTTGTAGACGATGGCGATTTGCACGGCCATTGGCGTCTCGAGAATTTGTATTCCGTTATTACTGATCCAACCAAGATCTACAAGCCAGTGAGAAAATGTGCCGTTAGGCGCTAGTGGAATCCGCCACGCAACTGTCCTGATTAGAAAGCTTGTAAAACTTGGCACCACCACGAGTGCCAACAAGATTGCTTTCCAGCGCTCCGCGACTTTAAAGGCTGCAAAATATGCCACGGGTAAGCCGACAAAGACACACATGGCTGTAGCAACTGTGGCAATTCGCAGTGTGGCTTTAAACGTGCGAAAAAATGTGTCATCAAAGACATTCGAGTAGTTGGCCGTAGACAAATGTCCAAGATCAACAGGGATTAGTTTACTGCCGTCTTTTGCTCCGAACGAATACACGACAATGAAGCCAATCGGTACAACAAAAAATATGAAGTACCAAATTATCGCTGGTATGGCTAGCAAACATTTAGGAGCTCGCAACCTCAGCCGTGGCTTCGAATGAACCGCAACCGTCACCTGAACTCAGCCTCCGGCCTTTGCCTTGACCTTGTTCAAAATATCTACCAAACGATCAATTGAGGTGTTCAGGATCTGCGTGTGCATGGTTTTTACTTCTTCGTCTTTGAAGAAGATCATGTCGCCTTTTTCAAGATCTGGTGCGATCTCAGCAATCAGTGCGGACATGTTCTTCATTCCCGTGTTGTAGCCGTGATACTGCAGGTCTTGTACAGATTCTTCGGGTATCAAGATCCAATTGATCCAAGCATGTGCAGCCTCAGCATTTGGTGCGCCTTGGGCAATGCAGAAGTTGTCCATCCATAATTCTGTGTCTGGAGTTCCTAAGACCCATCTCCAGTTTTCAGGCGTGCCACCGGCTTCTTGGATGCGTACATAGGCCTGTCGTGCATCGCCGTTCCATGCCATTGCGATGCTGTAGGCGCCCTCTGCCAGTTTGGTACTTGGGTAACTATCAAAAGCTTTGATGTGTGATGCAAATTCATCGACCATGAACTTCTCATATGTATCAAGATCGTTCTTCTCTTCGGTGTTCCAGTCGATTCCTTTTGACCAGAAATACATTCCAGCCACGTTTGGTGCAGCATCAATGATGGAGCATTGTCCGCTCGCTTCTCCCATGCACACGTCAATGAAGTCTTGCCATGACGTCAGTTCGCGCGAAATTTTTGTCGTGTCATAGAAGAACCCTGTGCTTCCCCAGTTCTTGCACACCGAATAGTCATTTGTGGTGTCCCATGCTTGACCCAAATACAATGGATCAACATTGACCATGTTTGGCAACAACGTCTTGTCAAACTTTTGGATTAGACCCTTTTCGATCATTTGCGGAATATATGGTCCGGTTGGCACCACGATGTCAAACCCACTGCTTCCGCCAGCGGTGGCCAACTTAGTGATGAGGTCTTCGTTGCTGGCAAAGTAATCGACTTTCATCTTCACGCCAAGAGTTTTTTCTGCCAACGCTCCTACCAGTTCTGGATCGTCGTAGTCACCCCATGTGTACATCGCAAGTGTTCCGCTGGCTTGATTGACAATGCGGCTCCAGTCACCGGAGGCTAAGCCACTCGGTGCTGCACCGTCAGGTGTGGTTGTATCAGACGATCCAGTTGTATCTGGTGATCCAGTTGTATCTGGTGATGATGAAGACGGTGAATCAGAACCGCCGCAGGCCACTACAACTACTGCAAGACCTGCAGCGACAGTACCAACTTTCAAAAATGCGCGACGTGAAAGTGCCTCGCGAAAACTTTCTGGTGCCAGAATTCTTAGTTCCTTGGTCATTGTCTGCTCCTTTATATATTAGTTTGGGTGTTATTGAAAAGTATTCGGCAACTGTTTTGCTTCAACATAGTTTGCATCATTGAGATTAGTCCTCGTGCGACTCTGCTAGTACCACCTCTGCTTGCCTAGCAGAGAAGAAATACACGTCGTCGGCCGACCAACTGCACCATACATTGTCACCCATCTGGTGGCGAACTGCCTTGGTGCGGGGCGTCAGCACCAACACGTCTCGATCGCCAGCCGTGACTACATACTGCAAGACATCGCCAAAGTGCGACACACCTACCACCTGAGCGGCTACACAGTTTGTTGTCTCAAGTGGCTTATCGACAAACAAGTTCACGCATTCAGGCCGAACCGCAGCCAAGGCGGCATGACCAGTCGGAACAACTTCTTCTGGTCGGGTGGCTACAAATACTGTGCCATCTTCGGCGACGGCACCGTTGGCAGTTGCAGTTCCTTGCCAGAAATTATTTCGTCCAATGAAGCCTGCAACAAACGCTGAAGCGGGATGTTCGTAAACGGTCTCTGGGTCGCCTAGTTGCTCAACATGGCCGTCCAGCATGATGGCGATGCGATTACTCATGCTCATGGCTTCTTCTTGATCATGGGTCACAAACACAAATGTGATTCCCAGACGACTCTGTAGCAACTTAAGTTCAATCTGCATTTCTTCACGCAATTTGCGATCAAGCGCACCGAGTGGCTCATCGAGCAACAACACGCTTGGCCTGTTCACCAAAGCTCGGGCGACCGCGACACGTTGCTGCTGCCCACCCGACATCTGACGCGGCTTGCGCTCAGCCAACTTTGTCATCTGCACCATGTCGAGTGCTTCAAACACTCGCGCTGCGGTCTCGGATTTATTAACTCCCCGTTGTCGTAATCCGTACGCCACGTTTTCGGCCACAGTCATATGCGGAAAAAGCGCGTAGTGCTGAAAGACCGTATTGACGTCACGCTTGTACGGCGCAACTCCTTGCACCTCGACTCCGCTGATGCGAATATGTCCGGCATCCAACTGTTCAAAACCAGCAAGCATCCGCAGCGTGGTGGTCTTGCCACAGCCGCTGGGCCCTAGCAGCGATAAAAATTCACCGGGCTGAACAACAAGATCAAGACAATCAACTGCGACAACGGATCCGTATTGCTTGGTCACACCGACGAGTTCGACTGAGCCTCTCTCTTTGTTCATTCGCCCTCCCCCCTGACTGACTGCGCTTGGCAAATACTAGACAATCTCAGCACTCAGACAGTTAATCCACCCACGATGTACATATTGCCGTCAACTATCAAGATTGGCCATCACGTGCTTGATGCGGGTGTAGTCCTCAAAGGCATACGACGACAGATCTTTGCCGTAGCCAGACTTCTTGTAGCCGCCATGAGGCATCTCGGCCACGATGGGGATGTGTGTGTTAATCCAAACGCACCCGAAGTCCAAGTGCTTGGCCATCCGCATTGCTCGACCAAAGTTGCGTGTCCAGACCGACGAGGCAAGTCCATACTCGACTCCATTGGCCCACAACAGAGCTTCTTCTTCGTCAGTGAATTGCTGCACTGTGATGACTGGTCCAAATATTTCACGCTGAATCATTTCGTCATTTTGTTTTAAGTCCGCCACCACTGTCGGCTCGAAGAAGTATCCGGTGTTGCCGAACCTCGACCCGCCGGCCACGATTCGTGCATGTTTTGGGGCGCGATCAATGAAGCCCGATACATGCGCTAGTTGGTTTTGATTATTGACAGGACCATACAGAACATCCTCATCATCGGGTGCGCCCGTGCGAGTTGCTTTGGCTTGCTCGGCCAATGCCGCAACAAAATCAGCGTACGCTCGGGGGCCCACCAACACGCGGGTTGCTGCAGTGCAATCTTGACCCGCATTAAAAAATCCTGCGCCACTAATTCCCGCAACTGCTGCTTCAATATCTGCGTCATCAAATACAATGACCGGTGCTTTCCCGCCAAGTTCTAAGTGAACGCGCTTAAGTGAACGCGATGCAGCCTCAGCCACTTCCATGCCGGCACGCACAGATCCTGTAACCGAAACCATTGAAGGGGTGTCGTGCAGCACCATTGCTTTGCCAGTTTCTCTATCGCCACAGACCACGTTAAACACGCCAGGCGGCAAAAACTCAGCAGCGATTTCTGCCAATAACGTTGTCGTCGCTGGCGTGGTGTCTGATGGTTTTAAAACAACCGTGTTGCCCGCAGCAATCGCTGGAGCAAATTTCCAGACCGCCATCATCATCGGGTAGTTCCACGGTGCTACCTGCGCACACACGCCAACTGGCTCGCGTCGCACGAATGATGTCATATTGCGCATGTACTCACCGGCGCTCTTGCCTTCGAGCATGCGAGCAGCACCGGCAAAGAACCGAATCTGATCAATCATTGGGGGAATTTCTTCTGCCCTTGTCATCGCAGTTGGCTTGCCTGTGTTTTCTACTTCTCGTGCAATCATTTCTTCTGCCCGCGCTTCGATGGCGTCGGCAATGCGATAGATCGCCAACGATCGCTCCGACGGCGTGGTGTTTCTCCATGATTCAAAAGCAGTTGCTGCCGCAGACATTGCTACGTCGATATCAACTGCACCGCTTAGTGGCGCGGTTGCATACTGCTCACCTGTGACGGGATTAATCACCGGAGTGGTCTGGCCATCGGCAGCATCGGAAAGTGACCCATTGACGAAGTTCTGAAATGAACGCATCTCTGTAGGTTTCCACATTTTGTGCCACCGCCACAACACCGATCTGATGAAGGTGTCGCGAGGTCTTAACAATTGGGTGTAAACCTTGTTTATTGGCCTACCCATGATCTTGGCGCTCAAATGACTCTCGCCGAGTTATACGCACTAGCGTTGTGGCATGGCTGTGCCCGTTGAAACACTTGATTTGCCACTCTTGCCACTATTTGACGAAGAAGAACGCGACCATCGCATTGAAACCCTGCGCAATGTTGCCAAGGACAACTGGCTAGCAAAAAATGCCTTTGGTTATTCAATCCTGAAATACGAAGATGTCGTTGCTGTATTGCGTGATAAGAGAT
Source organism: Ilumatobacteraceae bacterium (assembly GCA_009691255.1). Lineage (GTDB taxonomy): Bacteria > Actinomycetota > Acidimicrobiia > Acidimicrobiales > Ilumatobacteraceae > UBA2093. The sequence goes on along the minus strand of SHUT01000006.1, from coordinate 28,238 downwards.
GGTTCAGCTCTGTTGGGTTTATCTCTGGATCCCAACCCACGGATAATGTCGAATACAACAATCGACCACGACAAAACTCGATCCTTTCTGCCGACGGTCCCGAACACGTGCGTCTGCGTCGACTCGTGGCGCCTGCTTTTAATCCGCGTGTCGCCGACCGTTTGCGCCCCATCATGCGCGATGTTCTTAATTCTCTTGTCGACCCCATTGCGGCTGTTGGTAAAGCAGATTTTGTGTCGTCCGTCTGCGAGCCATACCCGATTCCAATTATCTGTGAACTACTTGGTGCCCCCAAGAAAGACTGGAGGTTGTTCAGTAGAGTGGCGACTGACATCTTGAAAGTATTTGATGGCAATCTCAATCGCGATGCTCCATTCATCATGAAAGCCCAAGACGACCTCAGCGAATATGTGCAAGATTTGATTGCAGCGCGGCGCAATGTGCCAGCAGATGATCTCATCACAGACTTAATTACCGCTGAAGAACAAGGCGACAAACTCAATACCCAAGAACTTGTCACCATGGTTAGCGCAGTCATTATTGGTGGCACAGATACAACGCGCAATCAACTTGGTCTGGCGCTCATCTTATTTGCCGAGCATCCTGAACAATGGAAACTTTTGGCTGACCACCCTGAGATGGCGCCACGTGCAGTCGAAGAATGCATGCGCTATTTCGGCGCAGTTCGCGGAACAGGGCGCTATGCCACCGAAGACATCGAATACAAAGGTGTTCTGTTTCCAAAAGGCACTCTCGTGTTTCCGAGTCTCGGAACATCCAATTTTGATGAGTCTGTGTTTCCCGAACCAAACAACTTCGACATTACTCGCGAACCTGTCGGACAACCTCAACTCACCTTTGGTTCTGGCGTGCACTATTGCCTCGGCGCATCCCTTGCTCGCGCAGAATTGCAAGAGGCGCTCGTCATCTTGTCTCGTCGTCTTCCAAATCTGGCAATAGCCGGAGACATCGTGTACAAATCCGGAACAGCTGCCATCTTTGGTCCCGAAAAACTGCCCATTACCTTTACATCAGGGCACTAGAACCATGAAACGGATAATCATCTCAACTATTGCGCTCAGTGTTTTAGCAGCGTGTGGAGGATCGTCTTCGAGTTCTGTGCCAGACGAGATTGCGACAACAACGCCGATTCTTGTTGCTCCTGAAGCCACGACGGTCGCAGACAACTTGGCACTTGGTCGACCAGTCATCATGGCGCACGCTTCTGGCGAAAATGTTCATCCACATTCTACGCCATACGGTTATGCAGAAGCAGTCAAAGACGGCGTTGACATCTTGGACTTTGATGTGCAACTCACAAAAGATGGCGTCTTAGTGGTGCAACATAACTTGGATGTCGACGCTGGAACCGATGGCACCGGAAACGTCATCGACATCACGTACGACCAAGTTTTGGCGCTGGATAACGCGTATTGGTTTACAAAGGACTGCACGTGCAAAGACAAGCCTGCCGCTGACTACATTTTTCGTGGCGTTCGCACCGCAAAAATTGTTCCCCCTCGGGGCTACACCGCTGAAGATTTTATTATCCCAAAATTTATTGACATCGCCACGAAGTACCCCCAATACATGCTCAATATCGAGATCAAAGATGTGTTCCCCGCTGCAATTCCTGCGGCCAAAGAATTAGCCCGCATCCTGCAAGAAATTGGCGCCAATGATCGCGCCGTAGTCACATCATTTGATGACAAAGTGATCGATGAATTCCGCAAGCTTGCTCCAACTGTCGAACTCTCGCCTGGTCGCGCCAACCTTGTGAATTGGTTCGTCAACAAGATTCCAATTCCACATGGCATGCGTATCCTGCAAATTCCGACCGCAGAACCTGCTGTGAAGTTTGAACTTAACGCTGAGTTCGTCGCTCGCGCTCATGCTGAGGGCTTCATCTTGTGGATCTGGCCAAGCGATTCCAAATGGGAAAACACGGCAGGTTACACAGAACTACTGAACTTAAAAATTGACGGAATCAATGCGGCAAACCCAGCCCAAGCCATGACTGCGCTCGACGCCTTTGTCGCTAGCCAATCACAGAGTTAACAACGCCAGCGACTAGTCGCAACAACTATCGCGCCACCCACAATCAGTGCACTTAAAATGCGCGTGCTCTGGAGACAAATTGCTGCCACACAGCGGACACTCGGCAAATGTCCCAAATCGTGCCCGACATGATGGCTCTTGACTCAAACTGATCTCTGCGGCTGGCTTGGTTGTCATCTCTTGAGTCTTGTGTCATGCCACATTACAACGGTGGATACCCTCTCTCGTCTTGGTCAAGCACTAGCGTTTTAGAGGTTTAACTGTCTGATGAATACGCCTCTCGCCCCCGTTACAACGCCTCGACCAGGGAGCGCCCGAGCGGCTCTTGCCACGCGGGATTTTCGCTGGATGTGGTACGCCAATCTGGCCTCAAGTAGCGGAACATGGATGCAGAATGTGGTGCTTCCTGCTTACATCTACGAGCGCACACATCGCGCCTCACTCGTGGGTGTTTTTATTTTTGCCCAACTTGGGCCGCTGCTCTTGCTATCTATTCCGGGGGGCGTTTTAGCAGACCGTTTTGATCGTCGTCGCTGGTTGATCTCGTCACAAGTCATTCAGTTAACGTTCTCTATCTTTTTAGGAGTATGCGCTGCCGCAGATTCTCGCATCGCATTGTTATTTTTAATGCAATTTGGCGTGGGCATTGGCGGTGCGCTCAATGCGCCGACATGGTCTGCGGTGTTGCCGACATTGGTAAAACCAGAAGATCTGCCGGGGGCTATTTCGCTCAACAGCACGGTCGTTAACGGATCTCGAATCGTGGCCCCCATCATCGTGGCCATACTGTCTGTCTATGGCGTGACACCAGCCCAATTCTTTTTCATAAATGCACTCACATACTTGATTGTCATCTTTGCTCTGACCAAAATTACGATCCCGAAACTAACGAAGCCTCCGGCAACTGGCTGGAGTAGTTTTACTTTTGGAATTCGGTTTGTGCGCGATCACCCTGTGTCAAGGCGGATTCTCCTGTCGATGATGAGTTTTTCATTTTTATCGCTCACATACGTTGGGCTGTTTCCGGCAGTTTCTCAACTTAATTTCGGTATTGCCGCAAAATCTGTTCTCTACAAATGGCTATACGCCACATGGGGTCTGGGGGCATGTCTTGGGGGTCTTGCAGTCGGAACAGTGTTTGTGGGCTCAGATCAACGCATGCTCGTTCGTCGTGGATTTGCTTGCTTCTCAATTGCGCTTGGAATCTTTGCAGTAGTGCGAACGCCAGTGCCTGCATTCATTGTCGCCTTCTTTTTAGGAACTGCATATTTCTTTACGGCAACATCTCTGTTGTCAGTGCTGCAGAGTCGCCTTGAATCAGAAGTACGCGGCAGGGTAATGGCTCTGTGGTTTATGGCTTTTGGCGGAACAGTTCCGCTTGGCAACATGGTTTTTGGTCGAGTAATTGATGCATACGGTGCGCGATGGGTGCTCTTGGCAGGAGCCGTCTGGGCAATGTTTTTGTCGTGGTGGTGCAATATCGAACGGGTCGACGAATCAGCCAACGAGGGCTTGCACAACACGCTCTAGTTGAGCGACACGCGACCCTTTGACCAGGATTGCTGCTTCGTCCCCGACATGGGCAAGTCGCCCAATTGCGTCTTGGCATGACAAGCCAACGACTCCGTACAGATCTGTCTCGACGGCAATAAGTTCGATGCCGAGTTGTTGAGCCATTAATGCAATCCGCAAATGTGCCTCGTTGGCATCGGCAACTTCGGCCATTATGCCTAGCACCGCCACGCGGCGCAAAACGTCAAGTGATGCCAATGTCATAAGTGCTGCTTGGGTTGATGTTGGGTTTGCGTTGTATGAATCATCGATCAATATCGCCCCAGATGCCGTTGATCGACGCTCCATGCGTGATCCAGTGATATTGACCGTCTCGAGAGCGCGACACGCTTGAGTAAGTTCAATTCCGACCAGCCCAGCCACCGCAAGTGCAGCCACCGCATTTGAGGCCATGTGCAAACCTGGCGCAGAACAACGAAACACTGCCGTCTCGCCAGTCACCTTGTGATGCACCTCGGCGATAATTCGACCTTCGTCATCGGTTGCCATCACTTTAAAACGCACATCGGCTTTTTTATTAGCACCGTATGTCAGCACTGATGCATGGGTTAGGGGTCTCATCGCGAGTACCAACTCATCGTCGGCATTGAGCACAGCCCATCCACTCTTTGGCAAGGACTGCACTAGTTCTGCTTTTGCTTTTTGTACGCCCATCACGCCGTCTACTCGCTCAGTGTGGGCTTCACCAACGCGAGTGATGACTCCGATGTCTGGCGAAGCAACAGAGCAAAGTCGCGAAATTTCACCAAAGCCACGCATGCCCATCTCTAGCACCACTGCTTGCGCATCTCTTGGCGCGGCCAGCAATGTCACGGGTAACCCAATGTCATTATTAAATGATTTCTCACTTGCCACCACTAATGAAAACTGCGAACTAAACACAGCATGAATAAAATCTTTCGTGCTGGTCTTACCCACTGAACCAGTTATTGCTACTACGCGGCCCTGTGCTTGCATCAGTTGCTCGCGCGCATACGACCCAAGTGCCAACAGCGCCTGCTGCGTATCGTCTACTTCGATTACGGTCAATGGCCATCCGTTGGCCGGACGTTTGGCGCGCTGAACAATTGCAGCTGCAGCAATGCCTGTTACTTGGGCAACGAAATCGTGTCCGTCGCGCTCTGCACAAAGAGCGACAAATACTTGACCTGTAACTATCAGGCGAGAGTCAAAACAGACGCCGTCAATATCGGTGTCGTTACCCACCAGGGTTCCGCCAATCTCAATAGCAGCAACAGATGCCCTGATGATCATGGAGCGAACCCTAGCGGCGGCTACCGTCTGAGCAGATGAACGCTCCTGATTCGCGCACCACGGTGGTCATTTTGTTCGGCGGGCAGTCGGCAGAACATGATGTCAGTTGCGTCACCGCGGCCCATGTCATGAGGGCTGCTGACCCCAATAAATACCGCCTCGTACTTGTTGGCATCGGGCGAACAGGCAACTGGGTGCTGGCCCAGCCAGACGCCACCGCGCAGCGACTTGAGGCCATTGGTCAGCCAACGACTCCATCAATTATGTCTACCCTTGGTCCTGACATTGTGGTGATGCCGCTGTTGCATGGACCGCTGGGCGAAGACGGAACCGTGCAAGGGTTCTGCGAAATACTCAACTTGCCGTATGTAGGCAGTGGTGTGCTGTCGAGTGCGATTGCAATGGACAAAGCAGTCGCTAAAGATGTCTGCGCTAGCCATGGCATTGCTCAGCCTCGCTACACCGCCGTGCACGAAAGCGACGCTACGCCAGCACGTCTACAAGAAATTGCGACTGACCTCGCACTCCCTGTCTTTGTAAAGCCAGCCAACATGGGCTCATCCGTTGGAGTCTCTAAGGCAAGCAACATGACCGAACTTGTCAGCGCCACAAGCACGGCATTTGCCTATGACGAATGGATACTTATCGAAGAAGCGATCGTTGGACGCGAAATAGAAGTATCTGTTCTTGGCAATCATTCACCCCGTGCATCAGTGCCTGGCGAGATCATTCCCGGAAACGATTTCTATGACTACAACGACAAATACGTCGACGAAGGCGCACAACTTCTTATCCCTGCACCCTTGACGGCCGCACAAACAACCGTCGTTCAACAACTGGCCCTCAAAATATTTGCGGCACTCAGATGTGATGGCATGGCACGAGTTGATTTTTTCTTCGAAGAAAATGGTCGGGGGTTTTTGTGCAACGAAGTCAATACGATTCCGGGTTTCACCCCCATCTCGATGTATCCAAAACTCTGGCAGGCATCGGGACTCGAATACTCTGCGCTGATTGATGAACTTATTTTACTTGCGCGCCAGCGTCATGGTCGCCGTAAGCGAAACACGCAACGCTAGAAACCTATGTTCCGGCAGCCGGAATATTTATCGTGTCTCCGACAAGCAACAATGCACCAGTATCTGTCCAGTTATTTGCCGATAGCAGCGCCACTGTTGACACACAAAACTTGCGACGAATAGTAAAGATCGAGTCACCTTTGGCCACGATATATGTGCCCGCTGGTCGAGTGCCACACTTCGTCAAGATCGGATCTGTAGAAGCACCTGGCGTAGACGTTCCGGTTGCCGGGTCAACTGGATTGCCATTATCGACCGGCGCAATTGCTTGTGGCGGAATCTTGACAACCTGCCCTGGATACGGAAACTGAGCAGGACTCACCCATCCGTTATAAGCCAGCAATGCCGTGACCGAGATTCCGTATCGATTGGCCACCGCAATAGGTGAATCATTTGCCACCACTGTGTAGGACTGCTCCGACCCGACGGCATTGAGCGGATAGGTCGTTGTTGTCCCGGGCAGTGTGCTCGACACAGGTGGAATCGTTGCAAAGTCGGTGGGCTGCACCGGCACTACCGTGGTGGCAACACCCAGCGTGTCGGCACCGCAAGCAGAAATTAAAAACGACGCCCCCACCATGACCACTGTTGTCACGATTACATGTGTCGGGATTCGACGTCGCAGAAATGTTCGCACAGCCCTCAACAGTAGGTGCTAGAGAGTCGTCAATGGTGGCGCATGCAGTAGTTGCGCTCAAAATATGACGGATTACATCAATGGACGGGCGGTCGGCAGTACGGGCGACGGCAAATCAGATGCACCCATGAGGAATTCGTCTACGCCCCGAGCACACGAGCGCCCTTCAGCGATGGCCCAGACGATCAGGCTTTGCCCACGGCCCATGTCACCCGCCACAAATACTCCTGGCACGTTTGTCATGTAGTTATGGGCACGAGCCACGTTGCCACGCTCATCAAAGTTGACTCCCAGATCGCTCAACCACGAACCTTTTTCTGGACCCACAAAACCAAGAGCCAACAGCACCAAGTCGGCTGGTAGTTCTTGTTCTGTTCCGGCGACTTTTTCAAACTTGCCGTCGCGCATCTCGACTTCGTGCAATAGCAACGCCTTGACATTGCCGTTGCCGTCATCAATGAACTTTTCAGTATTCACACTAAAAATTCGTTCGCCGCCTTCTTCGTGCGCTGACGATGTGCGATAGATCAAGCTCCACTGCGGCCAAGGATTATTGCCGGCACGAACATCTGGCGGTTGCGCCATTATCTCAAGTTGCGTGGTGCTAGCAGCACCTTGACGATGCGCTGTGCCCAAACAGTCTGCACCCGTGTCACCGCCACCGATAATTATGACGTGCTTGCCTTCTGCCGAAATCGCTGGCTCAGCAAAGTCACCTTCTTGCACCTTATTGGCAATCGGCAAATACTCCATTGCCTGATGAATGCCACGCAATTCTCGTCCGGGTGCTGGCAGATCGCGCCACGCCGTTGCACCGCACGCCAATACCACAACATCGTGACCAGCGCGCAAGATATCAATGTTCAACAGACCGCCAACATCAGCGTTTGTTCGAAACTCTGTTCCTTCGGCTCTCATCTGCTCAATCCGTCGCTCGATCTGATGCTTTTCCATTTTGAACTCTGGTATTCCGTAACGCAACAAACCACCGATTCTGTCAGCGCGCTCTAGCACAACGACATCGTGACCAGCACGAGTCAATTGCTGAGCCACAGCAAGTCCTGCTGGACCGCTTCCGATCACAGCAACACGCTTGCCCGTTTTAGTGGCACAAATTTGAGGCTCGATCCATCCGTTCTCCCATGCCATGTCGACGATTGAAACCTCAACTTGTTTAATCGATACTGGCTTTTGATTAATGCCCAAAACACACGCGGACTCGCATGGCGCAGGACACAAACGGCCAGTGAATTCCGGAAAATTATTTGTGGCATGAAGACGATCAATTGCTTCGTGCCAGTGCTGGCGATACACCAAGTCGTTCCAGTCCGGAATTAAATTGCCAAGCGGACACCCGTTATTGCAAAACGGAATACCACAATCCATGCAACGTCCTGCTTGCTCACGCAAGTCGTCTGCGGGGAACGGCTCATACACCTCACGCCAGTCACGCAATCTCACCTGCACGGGACGACGTATTGCTCCAGAGCGGTCCCATTTCAAAAAGCCTGTTGCCTCACCCACGGGCGATCTCCATCACTCGAACTGCTGTGACATCTTCAGACCATCCCTGTTCTTTGGCCGACTCAAGCACAGCAAGAACGCGCTTGTAATCACCTGGCATCACTTTATGAAAATGCGCAATCTCATCTGACCATGCTGCCAGGATCACGGCTGCAATCTCTGAGCCCGTGTACTGCTGATGACGTTCGATGATGTTGTGCAACCAAAGTTCGTCTTGGCCTTGCACAGTCTCTAGTTCGACCATTTCATAGTTCACATTGTCTGAGAATACGCCGTCTGGGTCATAGGCATAGGCAACGCCACCCGACATTCCGGCTGCAAAGTTTCTTCCGGTCGAACCCAACACCACAACATTGCCACCAGTCATGTATTCACAACCATGGTCTCCGATGCCTTCTACAACTGCCGTCGCTCCTGAGTTGCGCACGCAGAAGCGCTCACCGACTGTGCCGCGCAAAAATATTTCGCCACTCGTTGCGCCGTATCCAATCACGTTGCCAGCAATCACATTGTCTTGAGCCACAAAAGTTGAGTCTCGATGCGGAAACACAATCAGTCGACCACCAGATAACCCTTTGCCCAAATAGTCATTGGAGTCGCCTTCAAGACGCATCTCAATGCCACTCGGAACAAATGCTCCAAAACTTTGGCCCGCTGAGCCAGTGAACTCAATTGAAATCGTTGCATCTGGCAAGCCTGCACCACCCCACTTCTGGGTGATAACGCTTCCGAGCATTGTTCCGACTGTGCGATGAATGTTGCGAATTGGCATCTTGATTGAGACCTTGCTGGCATCGTTGATCGCCGCCTCAGACAAGGCGATTAGTTGATTATCAAGGGCAAGTTCTAGACCGTGATCTTGGGCAACTGATTGAAGCAAAGTCTGGTTGTACGGATTTTTTGGTATTGCCAAGAGTGACGAAATGTCAAGACCCTGCACTTTCCAGTGATCAATAGCCTGACGTGCATCAATCATCTCGACATGACCAACTGCTTCGGCGATGCTACGAAATCCAAGAGCGGCTAAGTTCTCACGCACTTCTTGAGCAATAAACTCGAAAAAGTTAACGACAAACTCAGGTTTGCCGTTGAAGCGTGATCGCAACTCCGGGTTTTGCGTGGCAATACCCACTGGACATGTATCAAGGTGGCATACGCGCATCATGATGCAACCGCTCACCACAAGTGGCGCAGTCGCAAAACCAAATTCTTCAGCGCCTAATAACGCGGCAATAATAACGTCGCGACCAGTCTTCATTTGTCCGTCTGTTTGCACCACAATGCGATCGCGCAAACCATTTAGCAACAAAGTCTGCTGTGTCTCGGCAAGCCCAAGTTCCCACGGCGCTCCAGCGTGCTTGAGCGATGTCAATGGGGACGCACCAGTTCCGCCATCATGCCCGGAGATCAAAACTACGTCTGCTTTGGCCTTGCTTACACCAGCAGCAACCGTTCCAACTCCGACTTCTGCGACCAACTTGACGTGAATACGCGCAGCAGGGTTTGAGTTTTTTAAGTCATGAATCAACTGCTTAAGATCTTCAATCGAATAAATATCGTGATGCGGTGGCGGACTAATCAATCCAACTCCTGGTGTGCTGTGACGCGTCTTGGCAATCCACGGATACACCTTGTATCCGGGCAACTGACCGCCTTCTCCGGGCTTTGCTCCTTGCGCTATTTTTATTTGCAAGTCATCGGCATTGACCAGGTATTCACTCGTCACCCCAAAACGGCCAGACGCAACTTGCTTGATAGCACTGCGCTTAGAGTCTCCGTTTGGCATAGGAACAAATCGCTCTGCGTCTTCGCCGCCTTCACCCGTATTGCTTTTTGCACCAATTCGGTTCATCGCAATAGCCAGGGTCTCGTGGGCTTCCGCAGAAATAGATCCGTAGCTCATCGCGCCAGTTGAAAAGCGCTTGACGATTTCTGCAACTGGTTCTACTTCGTCAATAGAAATTGCTGGCCGAGTATCGGTTCGCAAGTGAAATAGACCGCGCAATGTTGACAATGTTTTGGCTTGGTCATCGACCAATGCTGTGTATTCCTTAAAAATGTCGTATCGCTTGGCTCGCGTAGAGTGCTGTAAGCGATACACCGTATCGGGATTAAACAGATGATGCTCGCCCTCGCGACGCCACTGATACTCGCCACCTAGATCTAGTTGGCGATGCGCGCGCAACTCTGGGCGTTGCGGATGTGCCATTGCGTGCCGTGAAGCAACTTCATGGGCGATCTCATCAAGACCAATGCCACCCAATCGCGACACCGTGCCAACAAAGAACTCATCCACGAGTTCAGTTGACAAGCCAATCGCTTCAAAAATTTGTGCACCCGTGTACGACGCCACAGTTGACACGCCCATCTTGGACATCACCTTCAACACGCCCTTTCCAGAGGCTTTGATGTAGTTCTGCACTGCCTTCTGCGGATCCATTTCGCCGAGTGAGTGCAATCCACGACCGTCATCGGCAGCAACCATCGCTTCAATTGATTCAAATGCCAAATATGGGTTAATTGCTCCGGCACCGTATCCCACGAGCAATGCCATGTGGTGTACTTCTCGTGCATCGCCCGTTTCTACAATCAACCCAACTTGTGTGCGAGTTTTTTCACGAATCAAATGATGATGCACCGTGCTGGCCAGCAGCAATGAAGGAATTGGGGCGAATACTTCGTCGCTATTGCGATCAGACAACACCACAATTCGAATTCCGTCGATGATTGCTTCTGAGACTTCGTCTCTTACACGGTTTAATGCTTCGCGCAAACCTGCACCACCATCAGCCACGCGATACAAACCACTCATCACAATTGACCGCAGATGCGGATGCGTGTTGTCATCATTGATGTGAATTATTTTTGCCAAGTCATCATTGTCTAAAATCGGAAACGGCAATGACAATTGTCGACAGCTCTCTGGGCCTGGTGACAACAAGTTGCCTTCTGGACCAACACTCGTGCCGATGGCGGTAACTACTGCTTCACGAATGGCGTCAAGGGGCGGGTTTGTCACTTGAGCAAACAACTGCCCAAAGTAGTCAAACAACAACCGAGGGCGCTCTGACAGCACCGCAATGGGTGTATCTGTTCCCATCGAGCCGATTGGTTCTGTTCCAGTTCGTGCAGTTGGCGCAATTATTACTTTTAGTTCTTCGTGTGTGTAGCCAAACATCTGCTGGCGCCGTATCACGCTGTCGCGACTGTGCACAACGTGTTCTCGCGGCGGCAAATCATCAAGTTCTGTGAGGCCATCTTGCAACCACTTCTGATACGGATGCTGAGCAGCCAACTCTGCTTTGATTTCATCGTCGTCAATAATGCGACCTTGTCCTGTATCAATCAACAGCATTCGCCCTGGCTGTAGACGACCTTTCTTGACAACTCGAGATGGCTCAATATCCAACACGCCTGTCTCGCTGGCGAGCACGACAAGATCATCTGACGTCACCCAGTATCGACCTGGTCGCAAGCCGTTGCGATCGAGCACTGCACCAATCAAGGTTCCGTCTGTAAAAGCAATGTCTGCTGGTCCGTCCCATGGTTCCATGAGCGAAGAATGAAACTTATAAAAAGCACGCTTTGAAGGGTCCATTCGATCGTTGTTTTCCCATGCTTCTGGAATCATCATCAACAATGCATGTGGCAACGACCGACCACCCAAATGCAACAACTCCAGCACCTCGTCAAAACTGGCACTGTCACTCATGCTTGGTGTGCAAATCGGAAACGCTCGATCAAGACCCGGAATCAATTCGCTCTCGAGCAATGCCTCGCGGGTAGCCATCCAGTTGCGGTTTCCTTGCACGGTGTTGATCTCGCCGTTGTGGGCGATATAGCGATACGGGTGCGCCAATGGCCACGACGGAAACGTGTTTGTGCTGAAACGACTGTGCACCAACACAAGAGCCGATTCAATGCGCTCGTCGGCAAGGTCTGGGAAAAACTCTTGCAACTCAGGTGTCGTGAGCATTCCCTTGTAGATAAATGTTCGTGCCGATAACGACGCAAAATATGTACGCATTGGACCGGTTAGTTCATGCTCGATACGCTTGCGAACAATGAACAACTTGCGATCAAGATCAATACTTATTGCACCATCTGGGTCATCAACAAAGTATTGATAAAACGATGGCATTACGGCCAATGCACTCGCACCTAAACATGCGGGCTCGACTGGAACATTGCGCCATCCCAACGGACGCAATCCTTCTTCCCGACTGATTCGTTCAACGGTTGCAATTGCCGTGCGCGCATCGTCATCATCTGCTGGCAAAAACGCCAGACCTGCTGCGTACGCACCCGCTTCGGGTAAAGAAAAATCGACGACACCTCGAAAAAACTTGTCTGGAATCTGAAACAAGACTCCAGCACCGTCACCCGTAGCAGCCTCTGCCCCGGTAGCGCCACGATGTTCCATGTTGCACAACGCACCCAGACCCAGCGATACCAATTCGCGACTCTGTATTCCCTTGATGTTGACCACAAACGACACGCCGCACGCATCGTGCTCAAAGCGCGGGTCGTACAGCCCATAGGCAGGAGGAAGATCGTGATTCATGCGTTGTCCTTATTTAACGTCAAATTCAAGGTGGAGAGATCTCGGCCAAAGCCGAGTGTGTACTCCCGAGACAACGCTGGCCCGAGCAACCTTTAGACTACAGAGATGCGCGCATTGGCGCACTATTAATTAGCAAAATGCTATTTAGCGTCTATATAAGACGGGGGGCGCTTCTCGAAATCGCTCATCACCGCTTCGCGTTGATTATGGCCACCAATAACACCGCCAATAATGCGCCTCTCGGCGGCGAACTGGGCCGCTGCGTACTCGACCGTCATGCGATTGAGCAGTTCTTTGGCTCCGCGCACTGCGTCAGGGCTGCGCTTGCAAATCTCGGCTGCGTAGGCAAAAGCGTCATCGAGTGGGTTCTCTGACAATCGGGTTACCACTCCGATTTCGTGGGCCTCGCGACCGTCAAAGATGCGTGCCGTGAAAACAATGTCTTTTATGACATCTGGTCGCACTAGTCCCTGCAGCAGTACTGTTCCGGCACAGTCGGGCACTAATCCCCAGTATGTTTCGCGCACACTGAACTTTGTGTCTGGATGAGCGATGCGGATATCAGCACCGAGCGCAATTTGACAGCCAGCGCCAAGAGCATGTCCGTGTAATGCGGCGATGACAGGCACTGGCACTTCTTGCCATACCCAAGCAGACTGCTGACCCAAGTGCGTGATGCGACCCTCTTGCATATCGGATGCCTGGGGCTGACGGTCTTGGGATGCACTGCTGCCGTTGGCGATTGCACCCATTGATGCAAGGTCAAGTCCGGCACAAAACGATGCTCCCTCCCCTGACAAGACGACAACACGAATACTCTTGTTCGTCTTTAGGGATTCGCCCGCTTCGACAATGGCACTAAATTGCTCACCGTCTAGCGCATTGCGCTTCTCGGCACGGTTAAACCGCACATCCGCTATGCCATCTGAAATATTGACTGTGACTCTGTCGCTCATAACGTCATTATGCCAGTAATGGGCACGCCAATACATACCCCAAGCGCCCACTACTGACCGAACACCCGCTACATGTCAGAATGCGCATATGCATTTAAACCTTTCAGCCGATCAAGTACTCACCACCACCCGCAGCGTGCGCAAACGCCTCGATTTTGATAAGCCTGTCGAGAGAGAGATCGTCGAAGAATGTCTTGAGTTGGCATTACAGGCGCCAACGGGTTCAAACAGCCAAGGTTGGCATTGGGTAATCATTGAAGACACCGCCAAGAAAAAAGCACTTGCTGATATCTACAAGAAGAATTTTGATATGTACATCAATTCACCTGGCCGTGTATTTGCAGAAGGAGATATGCGAGCAGCACAAATCGGTGCAGTTCGTAACTCGGCAATGTATTTGTCAGACAACTTTCATAAATCACCGCTGATGTTGATTCCGTGCATTGAGGGTCGTCTTGACAACTTGCCGTCATTCGCAACGGCGTCGGCGTGGGGTTCGCTTCTGCCCGCTGTGTGGAGCTTCATGTTGGCCTTGCGTGAGCGCGGAATGGGTTCAGCCTGGACAACTATTCACATGATGAACGGCGGCGAAGAAGAAGCCGCCAACTTGCTCGGAATCCCCCATGCCACAATCAGCCAGGGCGGATTGTTCCCGATCGCATATACGGTTGGAACTGACTTTAAGCCAGCAAAGCGCTTACCTCTTTCTTCAGTGATGCACTGGGACAAATGGTGACGAACGATTCTGTTACATATGCACTAATCGACGGTGTCGGCGTCATCACGATGGATGATGGAAAAGCAAACGCCATCTCATTGGCAATGCAAAAGGGCCTCAATGCGGCACTTGATCAAGCAGAAAAAGATACTGCAACCGTGGTACTAGCAGGGCGACCCGGAATCCTCTCTGCAGGTTTTGATCTCAAAACACTCAACGCCGGCGGCGCAGACGCAGTAGCAATGCTTAATGGCGGTATCGAAATAGCAATTCGTTTATTGAGTTTTCCGACTCCAGTAGTGATTGCATGCGGTGGTCATGCGATTGCCATGGGGGTATTCCTTCTGCTTTCGGGTGATTATCGCATCGGAGTAAAGGGCAACTTCCGCTACACAGCAAACGAGGTCGCCATTGGCATGACAATGCCGTATTCCACAATTGAAATCATGCGCAATCGTTTAACGCCATCTGCAATCAACCGTTCAGTCATGCTCGCTGAAGTATTTACACCAGATAATGCAGTCGAGACGGGCTTTCTTGATCTCGTTGTTGATGATGCTGACTTAATGACATCAGCGATGGCCTTTGCTCAGTCCACATCGGGTCTCAATGTGGCGGCACATCTAGCAAGCAAAAAGCGCGTACGTGGTCAAGTTCTAGAAGCCATTCGCGCTGGACTCGTTATCGACTCGGCTGGTTGGCAAAAACAATTCGTGTCTGCTCAGGTCTAATCAACCAGACGCAAGCCCGACGGCGCAATTGAAGGCTCAGCGAACGGAAGATCGACAACGAACTCCGTACGGTGAGCTGGAAACACGTGTCTAGACACCAACACAACTTGACCATTAGTGTTAGATGTAATGCGTTCACATCGTAACACGGGCGAACCAATCGGAACATGCAGGAGTTGTGCCTCTGATGCACTTGCGGCATCTGCGCCGATTGTTTGTGACGCACCACTGAGCGGCACCTCAAGTAGTTCATAAAACGGAGATCGTTCTACATCTGCGCGCGACAGGTGTTGTCCTAGATCTGCTGGACACCACACGGTGACCAAAGCAAATGGTTCGGCGTCAGCAGTATTGAGTCGTGTCACTCGCAACACCTGCGTAGTGCCAAGTGTGGCACTGATATCACGCGGTGCTTTTTCAAAGACAAACTCAAGAATGTGACGCTCGGGCTGCATTCCGCTATCGCGCATCTGGTCTTCAATGGTGGCGAGTCGCCCAAGAGGCTGACGCACGGGCTTGCCAGCAACAAACCACCCAAACCCTTGACGGGCGTCCACGAGGCCTTCGTCACGCAAGATTTCGAGTGCTTTGCGAATAGTGACACGACTAACGCAGAACTCTGCTGACATTGCCGATTCACTGGGCAAGACTCGTCCTGCTGCATATGCCCCAGACGACACCCGCAAGCGAAGCTCGTCGGCGATGCCGTGGTATCGGATTGTCCTCACGCTTGTATTCTAGCCATACTTGTATTAGAGTTGTATACATAGCCAAGCACAACACAGAATCGAGCCATGATGACCGTCGCTACCGGAACTCCCCAAGAACTTGTTGACCATGTCTATGCGTCACTAACGGCTAACTCTGAACTCGGTCGCAAGCGGCTTGGTCGACCGCTTACTCTCACCGAAAAGATTCTGATCAATCATCTAGTCACACCAGCAACTCAGCAAATGGAGCGTGGCCTCAGTTATGCAGACTTTGCGCCTGACCGCCTAGCCATGCAAGACGCAACGGCGCAGATGGCTCTATTGCAATTTATGACAGCCGGTCTAGCCACCACGTCTGTGCCAAGCACCGTGCATTGCGATCATTTAATTTTGGCAAAAACTGGCGCCAAACTCGACTTACAGGTTGCCAAAGACACCAACCGAGAGGTGTATGACTTCTTGCGTTCTGTGAGTGCCAAATACGGTTTGGGTTTTTGGGGACCCGGTAGTGGCATCATTCATCAAGTCGTGCTCGAACAATATGCGTTTCCGGGCGGAATGATGATTGGTACCGATAGCCACACGCCAAATGCTGGCGGACTCGCAATGGTTGCCATCGGTGTTGGTGGCGCAGATGCTGTTGATGTGATGACAGGCTTTGCGTTTAACGTGCGTTGGCCAAAGGTCATTGGTGTGCATCTCACTGGCTCACTGTCTGGTTGGTCGAGTCCAAAAGATGTCATCTTAGAAGTAGCCCGTCAACTCACCGTCGAAGGTGGCACTGGCGCCATTGTCGAATATTGCGGACCGGGCGCTGACACAATTTCGGCAACCGGCAAAGCAACTATTTGCAACATGGGAGCAGAGATCGGCGCAACATGCTCGGTGTTTGGATACGACTCCAACATGTCGGCATATTTGTCAGCAACAGGTCGTGCCTCAATTGCTGCTGCCGCAGACATCGTTGCTCGAGACCTACGAGCAGATGACGGCGCAACATATGATCGCATGATCGAGATCGATCTCTCGGCACTGACACCACTTATCAACGGACCACACTCCCCTGACCGCGCGCACTCCGTGGGTGCAGGCGTCGCAGAGGCTGCTCGTGCCAACAACTGGCCCCTTGAAATATCGTCAGCGCTTGTTGGCTCATGCACCAACTCGTCTTACGAAGACATCACACGAGCAGCGTCGATTGCCAGACAAGCAGCAGCAAAGGGTCTGCGAGCCAAGACACAATTGTTGATCACGCCCGGAAGCGAACAGATTCGTGCCACTATCGAGCGTGATGGATTGCTGGCAGACCTCGAATCAATTGGCGCAACAGTGTTGGCTAATGCATGCGGACCATGTATTGGCCAGTGGGAACGCTCTGCAGACGTCAACGCAGTCCCCAACACAATCGTTAACTCGTTCAATCGCAATTTTCCAAAGCGCAATGATGGTTCTGCAAACACATTGTCTTTTGTGACAAGCCCCGACACTGTGGTGGCACTTGCACTTGCAGGACGACTTGATTTTAATCCGATGACTGACACACTCACCGCACCAGACGGAACACAAGTAAAGCTCGATCCACCAGCCGGAGAAGTATTGCCAGCGCGCGGATACGACGCTGGCGCCGACACTTTCATTGCCCCACCAGCAGATGGCAGTGCGATCGTGATCGAACTGAGCCCCACAAGTGATCGATTGCAGTTGCTGCAACCGTTCGCTGCTTGGGACGGCAATGACTATCTAGATTTGCCAATCTTGATGAAAGCTCAGGGAAAATGCACTACTGATCATATTTCAGCAGCAGGCAAGTGGCTCACCTATAGAGGTCATCTCGAAAACATTTCTGGCAACTTGTTCATCGGCGTTGCAAACGCATTTACCAATGCGGTGGGCGAAGGTATTGATATCACAGACGGAGCAACGCGCAGTTTTCCAGATATTGCCAAGCGATATAGCCAAGCCGGCGTGAGATGGTGTGCTGTTGGTGATCAGAACTACGGCGAAGGGTCATCGCGCGAGCACGCTGCAATGGAGCCACGACTTCGTGGTGGTGTCGTTATCTTCGCTCGATCCTTTGCACGTATTCACGATACAAATCTAAAAAAGCAAGGTTTGATTCCGCTCACATTTGCCGACCCTGCTATCTATGATGCACTCGAGGAGTCTGACACCATTAGCGTGCTTAATCTTCCACCAATTCCAGATACTCCCGTCAAGTGCGTGATCAATAAGTCTGACGGCAGAACTATCGAGTTTGCGGCCAAACACACATTTAGCAACGAACAAGTGGAGTGGTTTATCGCGGGTTCAGCGCTTAATATTGTGCGTGCCAAAGTGGCGAGCAAAAAATAAATCTGACCCCTCAACGGGAGAAACCCCGCATGGGGGCGCGGGGCTTCTCAACCTAAACCCAATGGAAGGGGGGGTCCATTTGGGGTTCGTACCGGTGAGTAATGGGGGTAACCCACCGGATTTATAGATCTATTGTCTCCCAAATCTGGTCAGCACACAAGTTGGAGAGCAAGATAGTTGCTATCGTTTTTAGAGATAGGTCTACTTCAGGGCCTTTTCTAGAAAGACCTTAGACACTATGGAAATCAAGCAACTCCAGAGCCTGTTGGCTATTGATGAGTACAAGACCTTCTCTGCTGCCGCTAGGTCATTGATGACCGTGCAGTCCAATGTGTCAGCCCACATTGCACGTCTTGAGGCTGAACTAAACGTTGTGCTCGTTGACCGCCACCACGGGGGTCTCACCGACGAGGGCGAAATCGTGGCTGAGCGAGCCAGACGAATCTTGCATGAGATTGAGGACATTGGTGCAGATATGTCGTCACTTGGGGACAACGTTGCTGGTGCTTGTCGTTTGGGAAGCATTGGCACGACTGCTCGGTGGTTGATGCCCAAAATGCTTGGCGCACTCTCTCGGTCACACCCAAATGTCAAGATCACAATCCATGAAGGCGGAACAAGCACGCTGATTCCTCGACTACTAGAAGGTCATCTTGATGCCGCCATTGTTCACCTCCCGGTGGAGTCATCAGAAGTAGAAACGGTACAACTCTTTGCAGAAGATCTTGTTCTGCTCGCCCACTCTTCACACGAACTCGCCGAGCGCACGACCATCACTATTGAAGAACTCAGCCGATACAGCATTCTGTTGCCACCGCGCGGGTCGGCATTGCGCAAAATTATCGATAGAGCAGCAGCAAACAAACGTGTTGAGTTTTCACCGTTAGCAGAAATCGACGGCGTCAGATTAATGACTTCGCTCGCCTTTGAGAACTTTGGCCCTGCAATTGTTCCGGCTACAGCGATTCCAGGATGGATTCAGGGAGACTTCGCTCGCATCTCGGTTCCAGAACTCCCACGGCGAACTGTTGGCTGGGTACAACGCATTCGCCCCCGACCGAGTGCGCCCACTGTGGCTGTTGGCCAAGTCACCACCACCGTCGTTAAGCAACGCGCCAATCGCCAGCCTGGCGTTTATCTATAGATCTACAACTGGCTACCCGGGCTGAGCGCATAGTCTGTGGGAGTGGCGATGAAAACAGAATCTGATCATTACGAACTACCACTACAGCGAATGATTCCTGGCGCCGCCCACGCATCTGTTCGGCAGTTGAGCACTGGTCGTCAGGTGGTGTGGCTTGATGTAGATGGTTCTGTTCATCGCGGTGCATTATCCGCCGCCGCGTCAAGCGTGATCGCACTAGCCGCCCAGACCGCATTGTCAAAAGGACTTCCGTTTGTTGCAGTGATGGCGTCATCGGGTGCTGACATCGAAGAAGGAATCGCCGCGTTGCATGGTTGGGGTCTAGCAGCCAAAGCTCTGGCTGATTGCTCGGGTATCGTGCCAACAATTTGTATTGTGTCTGGACCAGCAGTGTCTGGACCAGCGCTACTGATTGGTCTTGCTGATTTTGTTGTTATGACTCAAGATTCGTATGCCTTCGTGTCGGGGCCAGCAATGGTTGCAGACTTCACTGGTATTGCTGTATCAAATGAAGAACTTGGTGGTCCTGATGCACACGCGCGGCAAAGCGGTGCGACAACAGCAGTGGTGCTAGATGTTGCCGCCGCTCTACAGTGGGTTGAGTCGTTGCTTGCGTACTTGCCAGACAGCGTGCACAAGTTGCCCCATATCATGCATACCGATGACCCCGATGATCGACTGACCCCAGAAGCAGGCGCTGTGATTCCGCCAACTTCTACTGGCAGTTATGATGTGCGCAAAATAATTACGACTCTTAGCGACGACGCTGATTTCTTTGAACTGCGCCCATTGTGGGCAACCAACGTAGTGACTGGATTTACAACAATGGCTGGCTACCCAGTAGGAGTTGTCGCCAACCAGCCGATGTCTTTGGCTGGGACACTTGATATCGAGGCATCACAAAAAGCAGCGCGCTTTGTTGCGTTGTGCGACTCCTTTAATATTCCGATCATCACTTTGGTCGACACGCCAGGGTTTTATCCTGGTAAAGACCTGGAGTGGCGAGGCATGATTCGTCATGGTGCTCAACTTGTCTTCGCCTATGGCCGTGCCACCGTGCCCCGCATCTGCGTCATCCTGCGCAAGTCATATGGCGGCGCATACATCGTGATGGACTCCAAAGAAATGGGAAATGACTTGTGTCTGGCTTGGCCTTGGGCCGAACTTGCCGTCATGGGGGCGGGCCAGGCCGCCGCTATCTTGCAGAGGCGTGCAACCCCCGAAGAAAAGGCGGCCTTTGAAGCGGACTACTCAGCACGACTTCTTAATCCATACATTGCCGCCGAACGCGGATACATAGACGCCGTCATTGACCCAGCCAATACTCGCACCGAGATCTGCGCCGCTTTGCATATGTTGCGCGATAAACGAGAGAAATTGACGCAACGCAAGCATGACAATACTCCCCTGTAGTCGGACAACTCTTGCAGTGATGGCGCCGTGTTCTAAACTGTCCCACGGGGAGGAAGCCCCCATTCACTTACGTCATTAGAGGAGATCCCAATGGCTGACACCATCACAATTATCGACGATCGCTCTGGAAAAAAAGTAACGGTTCCGATCACCGGCGGAGTTTTTAGTTCTTCTGCTCTTCGGGAACTAGACCCGAACCTATTCATGTATGACCCCGCATATTTGTCTACCGCATCATGTGCGTCTTCAATCACCTACCTCGACGGTGATGCCGGAATTTTGCGATATCGCGGCTACCCCATCGAGCAACTCGCACAAAATTCAACATTTCTAGAAGTCGCATATCTTTTGATTAATGGACAACTGCCGACTGCTGCAGAACTAAGCGCGTGGAAACTTGATGTAAGGCATCACACAATGATCCACGAAAACATGCGCAAACGCTTTGTTGATGGCTTCCACTACGACGCTCATCCGATGGGCATGTTTATTTCAGCAATTGCCGCACTGGGCACGTTCTACGATGACGCCAAAGATATTTTTGAAAAAGAGTCTTTTGACAAACAAGTGCTCCGACTTGTTGCCAAGGTTCCAACCATCGCAGCAATGTGCTACCGGTTTAGCCAAGGACTGCCCTTTGTGTCGCCCAACAACTCATTGTCGTACGGCGAAAACTTCCTGAATATGATGTTTCGTATTGGCGACGACTACAAAGTCGATCCAGTGCTTGCGCGAGCGATGGACGTATTGTTTATCTTGCACGCAGACCACGAACAAAACTGCGGAACCACCGCCATGCGTGTTGTTAGTTCTGCTCACTCTGATCCATACACCGCCACGGCTGCCGCTGCCGCTGCGCTCTATGGCCCGCTGCACGGCGGCGCCAACGAAGCCGTGGTACGCATGTTGACCGAAATAGGAGACGTCGCCAATGTTCCAGCCTTTATCGATGAGGTCAAAGATGGGCACGGTCGTTTAATGGGGTTTGGACATCGTGTGTACAAGAACTTTGATCCGCGTGCCACAATCGTCAAGAACACTGCCTACGAAGTCTTTAAAGTGACCGGCATGAATCCACTTCTTGATGTGGCACTCGCACTCGAAAAGGCGGCGTTGAGCGATGACTACTTTGTGTCACGCAAGTTGTATCCAAATGTCGACTTCTATTCAGGACTGATTTACCAAGCACTTGGATTCCCAGTCGACATGTTCACTGTCTTATTTGCCATCCCACGCACGGTGGGCTGGCTCACTCACATGCAAGAACTATTGGCAGACAAAGAACAAAAAATCAGTCGCCCTCGTCAGTGGTATACCGGTTCTGACGAACGTACTTACACTGCAATCGCTCAACGCTAACCCGTAATATCAATAACAATTTTCCCGACATTGCCGTTTGAAGCCATATATTCTTGGGCTGCTGCGATGTCGTCTAATTGATAACGGCGATCGATGACGGTTCGCAAGATGCCAGAATCAAAGAGAGGCAGAACTTCGTAAGCAAATCGCTGGGAGATTGCGATTTTCTCTTCTACTGGTCTGGCGCGTAAAACCGTGCCGATAATTGTTGCCCGCTTGCCCAATAAAGCGCCAACATTAAAAAGCGTTGGTTTGCCAGCCAAGACGCCGACCTGAATAATGCGACCCTTGCTTGCAAGGGCAGCAATATTGCGATCAAGATAATCCCCGCCAATCACATCTAGAACTACATCTACTCCGGCACCAGACGTCGCCGCAGCGACTTCTGCCACAAAGTCTTGCGAACCGTAATCCACTACAACATTGGCTCCAAGCGAGCGACACGCCCCAACTTTGCCAGCAGAGCAAGTGACCACAATACGTGCACCGATTGCTTTGCAAATCTGAATAGCGGCCGTTCCAACGCCCGATGCTCCGGCATGCACAAGTGCCCATCGACCAGACGTAAGACCACCTTGCACTACAAGTGCATCCCAAGCGGTAATAAATACTTCTGGAATAGCGGCTGCATCCGCAACTGCTATTCCAGTTGGGATTCTCATTGCTTGACGCTCTGGCAGCACAAGTTGTTGGGCGTAACCACCACCAGACACGATGCCCATGACGGGGTCACCAACACTCCAGCGACGAACATGAGCGCCAACTGAATGCACGGTGCCAGAAAATTCAAGACCAGGAATCTCGATGTCATCTGGAAACGGATTGGGATACAGACCCATTCGTTGCAAGAGGTCTGCGCGGTTGAGTGCAGTTGCAACGACATCTACAGCAATCTCATCATTGCCTGGCGTCGGGGCAGCGATGTCTTGAATTTCAAGGACCTCTGGACCACCGTGAGAGCGCAACACAACCGCGCGCATTGGTCTATGCCATCTTTGCTTGCAAGCGACGATCAAGTGCGGCTAAGAAATCTTCTGTTGTCAGCCAAGGCTGCTCTTTGGAAATCAAGATGGCCAGGTCTTTTGTCATTTCACCATCTTCGATTGCTTCAACGCAGACCGCTTCAAGTTTTTCGGCAAAGTCAATGAGGGGCGCATTGCTGTCAAGTTTTCCGCGATGCATTAGTCCGCGTGTCCATGCATAAATAGATGCAACCGGATTAGTGGATGTCTTGTTGCCTTTTTGATGTTCGCGATAATGGCGAGTGACGGTGCCGTGAGCGGCTTCTGCTTCGACGGTCTTGCCATCTGGCGTCAGCAAAACTGATGTCATTAGACCAAGTGAGCCAAATCCCTGGGCGACCGTATCGGATTGCACATCACCGTCATAGTTCTTGCAAGCCCACAAGTAGCCGCCTTCCCACTTCATGGCGCATGCAACCATGTCGTCGATCAGACGATGCTCATAGGTCAGTCCCGCTTTCTCAAAATCAGCCTTGAACTCTGCCTCAAAAACTTCTTCAAACAAATCTTTGAAGCGGCCGTCATACACCTTGAGAATTGTGTTCTTGGTGCTCATGTAGACTGGATAGTTGCGTTGTAATCCGTAGCGCAATGATGCACGCGCAAAATCGCGAATTGAATCATCGAAGTTATACATTCCCATTGCTACGCCAGAGCCAGTGAACTTGGCAACTTCGAGCTGGATGGGTTCGCCTTCTCCGTCAGGGATCCATGACATGGTGACGGTGCCAGCTCCGGGCACACGAAAATCGGTTGCCTTGTATTGATCGCCGTGTGCATGACGCCCAATCACGATTGGTTTTGTCCAACCCGGCACTAGGCGTGGGATATTTTTGCAAATGATTGGTTCGCGAAAAACAACACCACCAAGAATATTTCGTACTGTGCCGTTTGGAGACTTCCACATTTTTTTGAGCTTGAACTCTTCGACGCGTGCCTCGTCTGGAGTGATCGTGGCGCATTTCACGCCTACGCCATATTTGAGAATTGCTTGCGCTGAGTCGATCGTGACTTGATCGTTTGTCTCATCGCGGTATTCCATTCCGAGGTCGTAATAATCAAGAGTTATGTCGAGATAGGGCAAAATCAACCGCTCTTTAATGAACTGCCAAATGATGTGCGTCATTTCGTCCCCATCGAGTTCAACGACTGGTTGAGCAACTTTGATCTTGGACATGATGTCCCCTTTCGAGCACTTGTATGGTACTTGTACACGATAGCGCAGACTGTGCCAGCCTGCCCTACCATCAGACCTAATGGACTTTGAGTGGACCCCTTCGCAACTCAGCCTGCGCCAAGAAGCTCGCGATGTGGCCCGCCAGGCAGTTGACACCTACGGACGTCACAATGATTCCTGGATGAACGGTTACTCGCGTGAGTTTTCGCGTGAACTTGGCGCCAGGGGCTGGCTGGGCATGACCTGGCCAACTGAGTTTGGTGGCGGTGGCCGTGAGCCCATTGACCGCCTGATTGTCGGAGAAGAACTGATCTCGGCAGGTGCTCCGATTGCGGCGAGTTGGTTTGGTGACAGACAAATGGGTCCTGCGTTAATTCAGTACGGCACAGTGCAGCAACAGCGTGATTTTCTGCCCGGAATTCTCGCCGGCGAAGCTACATGGTGCATCGGAATGAGCGAACCAAATGCTGGTTCTGATTTGGCATCTCTTACAACATCAGCAGTGCTCGACGGTGATGAGTGGGTAATCAATGGTCAAAAAATTTGGACAAGTTTCGGAGCGCAGGCTGACTATTGCTACCTCATCTGTCGCACCAGCACAGACGGACCACCACACGCAGGAATCAGCGAAATAATTGTGCCGATGAATGTCGCTGGTGTTGAAATACGACAAATCACAGACATGACAACGAACCGTCATTTCTGCGAAGTCTTTTACACTGACGCACGAGTGCCAAGGGACAACCTGGTCGGCACGCTCGGTGGTGCATTCAAGCAAACAATGCGTCAACTAGAGCACGAGCGAGGCGGAATCGATCGCTTAGTATCGAATTACGCATCGTTCCTCTATGCGCGTTCAATTGCTGACACATCAAACCCAAAAATCCGCCAAGAAATCGCAGCCCTTGAATCGACCTACCGCATCGGACGAATCTTGGTTCTTCGGGAAGTCCTCAGGCAAGCACCTGCAGGTTTTTCTGCAGCCACAAAGTGCTTTTGCACCGAACACGAACAGCGTGTCTCGGACTTTGTCGCTCGGATCATGGGTGCCCATGCGATGCTGTGGAATGATTTAACACCTAGCTTGTTATACGCACCCGCTTACACCATCATGGGTGGCACTTCTGATGTGATGCGCAATATCCTTGGTGAGCGAGTCTTGGGACTAGCAAAATAATTTTTCACTGAAAGGCTCCACCGTATGACTGACTTACTTGCGCTCAGCACACGCATCATTGATGAGTCGATTCTCAACGAACCCACAAACAGAGTCACAAACGAGCTCTCTGAAATAGCGCCAGATCTGGCAATGGTAGAATCATTTAGTCACTGCGTGGCCTGGGACTCAGGTGATGGTCTGGTGTGTTTTGATACGAGCGGAGTCAACACCGGCTCCGCTGTTGTATCCGCACTTCAGTCTTGGCGCCCCACCCGATTTCATTCGCTCGTGTACACCCACGGACACGCCGACCACGTGGGCGGAAGCCCTGCATTTGGGGCCCACGCCCAAGATCATCGACAACCGCTACCCCATGTGGTTGGGCACGAAAACATTGCTAATCGTTTTGCGCGCTACCGCCAAACCAATGACTGGAACTTAGCGATTAATCATCGTCAGTTTGGTGGCATTTCTCAGGATGCAAAATTAGGCGTTGGCGGCACAGGAACAACATTCATTCCGCACGACACACTTGAAGTGACGCAGACATTTAGTGCCCAACACACATTACAAATTGCCAACGACACGATCGAATTAAATCATGCTCGTGGCGAAACAGATGATCACTTATGGGCGTGGATGCCCGAGCGCAAATGGCTGGCTTCGGGTGACTTTGTGATTTGGAATTTTCCTAATGCCGGCAACCCTCAAAAGGTGCAGCGCTACCCCATCGAATGGGCTGCAGCATTGCGTGACATGATCACACGCCAACCCGAACTGCTCTTGCCAGCACACGGACTACCCGTCGAAGGCAAAGAACGTATTGCGCTCGTCTTGGGCAACATCGCAACTGCGCTCGAGTCTCTTTCTACCCAAGTGCTCAGCCTCATGAATGCGGGAGCAACGCTCAATACAATTATTCACACTGCCAAAGTTTCTGATGATTTGGTGAGCAAGCCATACCTGCGTCCGTTCTATGACGAACCAGAGTTTGTTGTGCATAACCTGTGGCGTCAGTTTGGTGGATGGTGGGACGGAGCAGCATCACGGCTCAAGCCGTCACCTGACGATGTAGTGGCGCGCGAACTAGCAGACCTCAGCGGTGGTGCGCTTGTGCTCGCCACGCGTGCCCAAACAGTTGCCGCTGGCGGAGACCTGCGACTTGCATGCCACCTTGTTGATTTTGCTGGTTGGGCCGCACCCGATGACGCAACAATTCATGCCATCCGCGCAGATATTTACAAGCAACGGCGTGATTCAGAATTGTCACTGATGAGCAAAGGTATCTTTATGAGCGCATCGCGTGAATCCCGTGCAGTTGTCAAACAATTCACGACGCAATAAGTGCCCCTAGGCGACTGTCAGCATCACAAGCGACACTACGGCAAGAACAATCCCGACAATCTGAGGTGGATGCACGCGCTCTTTGTCGAGTCCGGTTGCTAATGCCAATGTGCTTGCCGGATACATCGCAATAATGACGGCAACAATCGTCATTAAACCATGGCGAACCGCAATCAAATACAACACGTTTGCAATACTGTCCAAAACACCAGATGCCACGATAATGCCGAGATGTTTACGTCCCGATCGAATTGATTGCCGCGTCAAGAGAACAACGATTGCCATGTACGGAACACTCGCGGCCCGCATAGCCAGGACTGGCCACAAGCCACTTCCAGAAGATGTGTGTTCGAGCATCACAAACAACGACCCAAATATTGCCCCTGACAAAAGCGCCAGAAGCACCACACTGCGCGGTGCTCGCCGATGATGCGGGCCAAAAAGATCGCTAATCATCGCTACCGAAAACAAGCCCAATGGAATTGCGACAAGCCCGATCACGCGTGGTCGTTCTCCCTGTGCCAACCCAACAACAACCGGAACACTCGCCATCATTACTGCCGAAATTGGCGCAACGACAGTCATGAAACCGCTTCCCATGGCACGATAAAACGCCAGCAATCCAGTTGCTCCAGCAACTCCGGCCATTGCGCCCCAGACCCAGTCATTAAGTGGGGCGACAGGGACTCCGCTTATGAGCACGATCAAGATCAATGCGACGAACGCTGCTGCTTGACCTAGTGCAGTCACCAAGATTGGCGACACCGTGCGCGATGCACGACCACCGCAATAATCCGCCACACCGTAAAACACGGCGGCGGCGAACGCAAAAACTATTTCCACAGAGTGGGCGCGACGGGGCTTGAACCCGGGACCTCCACCATGTCATAGTGGCGCTCTACCAACTGAGCTACACGCCCTTTCAGGCGACTTTTAGAATACCAGCCATCCCTACAGTTCGCCTATACCCAGGACAATTGCCCAGAGACTTAACTGACCTGAATAAAGACCTTGCGTGGAACTGTTCCATCGCCCTTCTTATCAACGGATTGCAACGAGGTCTGGAGTTGACAGATGCCCTTCTTGTTAAGCGCAGTCACATAAGAGCCTTGAACTTTACAAATAGTTAAAGTGAGTGATGTTGTCACTCCAAGAGTTGGGCAATTCTTACAGTCAGGGTTTGGATCAACAAGAATATTTTCTGAATCAATGGCCCGAGCCATAGTCGCCATTTTGGCCAGGCTGACCGAAGATTTTCGACTCAATGCCTTGGTGAATTGATACATATCGTACCAAACTTTTGCGTTGTTCTTTTGTGTGAAAGTGCCCTTCGGGAAGACTGCGTTCTTGGCCAGGTTGGTGTTCAGCATCTGCAGTGAAGCAGCGCTCACTGGCTCAGAACATTTTACGCCCTTTACTTTGACGCAGAAGGTTCTTGATGGCAAAGCGCCAAGTCCAGCAATTC
>SHUT01000036.1 GCA_009691255.1 Ilumatobacteraceae bacterium | reverse complement strand
AAACTAGTTGATCCACTTGTCCGCTTTTTTTATCAAGTTGCGTTCGTTGTTCGCCAATGATTCTGTCGGCATCAGCGATTGTGGCTTGTAAATCAACGATATTTCGTTCGTATTCGTCGATAGTGGCATTTTGCGCAGCAAAAAGTTCGGATGGCACTCTCTCTGATATTTCTCCGTCTGTCGTATCGGGGTCTTCTTCAAAATCTTCAAAATCATCTCGAGGAGCTGGGGGTACGCGAGGCGATGCCAATGCGGATGCTGCAGTATCGATGATGGCATGCACTAACCGCGCGCGTTCATTGAAAAAAGAATTGGGTGCGGTTTCTCGAAGTGACAAGGTGAGAGGGTCACCTCTGCCTGCCCAGTAGACGCGTATGGTTCCTGGTCCAAGCAGAGTGTCTCCGGTTAGATCAGTAAATCCCTTGAGCGCCTCTGGCGTGTCAATGAGCATGATGTGAGCGATGCCCGAAAGTGGCCCTGCACCTTCGCGAAATAGTGGAGTCGTTTTACGTTCGTAATCTGTGACTTCTACAAGCACTGGTAATCGCCGGCTCGGGGCATCGATGAACGCTCCGAAGGAATTGCCCTGTATTGATGATGTTGCAACTGATGATTGAACAGTTAACTGATGATTGGCATCGTAGACCGTGACTACCTGAAGTACTTTGCTAACGAGTTGCACAATGAGCGCGCGCGGAAGTTCTCTTGCCGTTGACGGCGCCACTCGATGAGTGGTTGGAATGAGCACACTTCGGAGATCAAAGGTGAGTGCTCCGTTGATGTACACAATGGTGACGGTGAAAGACTTAGTGTGAGTGCCATCTGGAGGACTCTCGTCGATTGAAAGACGAAACACTGGATCGTCTGTTCCTTCACGTGTGCGCACGAAAGTTCCAGCTGGTCGCTCGTCGCTCGGAAAATTATCTAGTAACCAATCCGAGACAATGTCGATGACCTCGATGCGTTGTTGCTGAGAGCATGGCTGTGTTGTAAACGAAACAGCGTATGTCGTTCTCATCGCACAGTCTTGAGCGTAAAGTCTGGCTCAGCGAAATGGCTCGAGGGCCTCGTGGATTGATCCCAGGGCAGAAGTAACAGCAGCAGCATCATCTGGTGTGAGTGTAAGCAATCGATCGAAGGCTGCTGACTCAATTGAGATCGAAGGGCTTAACTGGTACCTATCGATGCTGTCGGGGCCAGGTTCATGGGTGTCAAGTTTGACTAGACACCCGACTTCGCGATCAATCCACACTTGGGCGGCGGTTCCGAGTGCGTGAGCGGTCCAGCCAGTTTGCAGGCTGAATTGCCAAGGGTGTCCGGGAAGGGTATTGGCATTGAGTTCTAACATTTCAGGCGTCGCACTGACGGGCACTTGCATGCGCACGATAGGGCCAGAGTGATTGGCATGGTGCACATCAATAATGACCGTGTCTTGAGCGACGGACAAAACCATCGGGTCGTCGTGCAAAATTATTGTCTCGCTGAATTGTTCGGGAGTAACAACTTCCCAGACCCAAGGCCGACCCTTGGTGTCGATGGCGGGGACATGCATTCCGACCCACGCAATATCAAGTCCTCGTAGCGATACGGGCTGCCACGAAAGAACATCAATCTGTTCGGGGAGCGTGGTAAGAGATTTCTTGACGTCGCTAACGATGGTGTCCCACACTGCACCATTGAAAGCCATTCCCACCCCCTTGATAATGTCAAGTTCGGCACGGTTGATGGTGGATACCCGATGCAGCAGAGATGCATCAGAGTATTTCCATCAGCCTGCTCTGGCATGACACACTACGCACGTGGCACAAATCATGCATGGCGATCATCGCATCTACTACGAAGTCCATGGTGATGGACCACGGATGTTGTTATTCAATGGTTCGGGCGCGACTGTGGATAAATCTGCGTTATTAATTTCTGTATTTGCAAAACACTTCACCATTGCTGTGCACGATCAGCGAGGCCTTGGTCGTTCGGATGTGCCGGTGGGGCCCTACACAATGGCTGAATACGCGGCGGATGGCGCGGCTGTGCTGGATGAGTGTGGCTGGAACTCTTGCTTGGTGGTTGGTATTAGTTTTGGTGGCATGGTGGCCCAAGAGTTTGCTGTGACATGGCCCAAGCGAGTACAGAAGTTGGCGTTGCTGTGCACATCACCTGGTGGTGCGTTGGGTGCTTCGTATCCATTGCATGAGTTGGCCGAGTTATCTCCAACAGATCGAGCAGAAATATATCCAACACTGCTTGATTCTCGTTTTACGCCAGATTGGTTGCAGCATCATCCAACTGATGCCGCGCTTGTGGCTGATATTGCCGTACGAAGAACTACTTCGCCCTCGCCAGAACAAATGCGTGGAGAACGTGAGCAACTTCTGGCACGGTCGCATCATGATGTTGGAGCGCGATTGGGTGGCGTGACTGCTTCGACATTTGTGGCCGCTGGTAGATTTGACGGAATCGCACCACTTGTGAACAGCGAAGCGATTGCGGCATTGATTCCGGATGCAACTTTGCATGTGTACGAAGGTGGCCACATGTTTATGGCGCAAGACAAGATGGCATTGCCAGATATTTTCAATTTTCTTTCTCAGACCAGTACGGAAGTAACAGCATGATGAACGTATTGTTCATCACTCTCGATCAGTTTCGAGGTGATTCTTTGTCGTGCGCTGGTCATCCGGTTGTGCTGACGCCGTATTTAGATGAACTCGCTTCTGAGGGTGTACGACTCAGTGCTCATTACAGCCAGGCTGCACCATGCGGTCCAGGGCGCGCTTCGCTGTATACGGGGATGTATCAAATGAATCATCGAGTTGTCGCCAATGGCACTCCTCTTGATAATCGGTTTGACAACATTGCACGCATTGCTGGCAGGGCAGGTTATAAACCCGTGCTGTTTGGATACACCGACCAAGCAATTGATCCGCGACTTGTGTTGTCTGCCGATGATGTGCGATTGAAAACATACGAAGGTGTACTGGATGGCTTTGATTGCAAATTAAATTTGATAGCCGGACACGAGCCGTGGATTGCATGGCTGCGTGACAACGGATATGACGTGAGTGACGACGACATTGCCGTCTTGGCGAGTGAGTCAGATCGCCCTGTAGAGTTCAGTGCTTCAACATTTTTGACGAATCATTTGGTGGACTGGATCGAGCAACAAGATGCTCCATGGTTTGCTCATGCAAGTTATCTACGACCGCATAGTCCGTATGCCGCTGCAGGTGAGTTTGCAACGATGTATGCACCAAAAGACATGCCGATGCCGATCAGCGCGGCTGCGGATCGTCATCCGTTTCATGACGTGTTATTGACTTTGGCGTCAACTGCAGCACCTCAAGATGATGCGAGTTTGCGTCGGATGCAGGCACAGTATTTTGGAATGATCTCAGAGGTTGATGCGCAGTTGGGTCGGGTGTGGGCAACATTGCGCCAGCACAACATGTGGGAAAACACATTAATCATTGTTACTGCCGATCACGGCGAACAGTTGGGTGACCACGGACTAAAAGAAAAAGTTGGATACTGGGAATCCAGTTACCATATTCTTGGCATCGTGCGAGATCCGTCCAAACCAGAGGGCCACGGAACAGTAGTGAGCGAGTTCACCGAAAATATTGACATTGTTCCGACCGTATGTGATGCCCTGGGGGTAGCAATTCCAGCGCAATGCGATGGACTGCCATTGACCCCATTTTTAAAGGCAGAAAATCCGCGTTGGTGGCGCAAGGCCGCATCGTGGGAGTTTGACTGGCGTTTTTCGCTGATTCCGTTGGGCGAGTTTGCGTGGCCGTGGGATCGCCGTTTAGAGAAATCAAATTTAGTAGTGCGGCGTTCGCGAGATGTTGCCTATGTGCAATTTGGCGACGGATCATGGCTGTGTTTTGATTTAGCGGCAGACCCGACATGGAGAACGGCCATGCTGGACAATGCCGTTGTGTTGCAGAACGCACAAGCAATGCTGCAGTGGCGGATGCAGCATGCTGACCGCACACTGACTGGTGTACTGATTGATGACGGGGTTACTGGTCGCTTGCCTCCAGGAGTACTGTGGGAAAGCAATTAGTGGGGGGAATTAAATGACAACTGAATACGCAAAGGCGCTGAAAAAAGTGCGCGGTGGATCTGATCACCATGAACAGGCACGTTTACTGATTACCCAGATGACGCAAGAAGAACGATTGCATTGCCTTGATGGTGGTTCGCCATTTTGGGAAGGCATTAAAGACATGTCCAAGGGTGGTTATCACCAACGAACATTTCCGGCATGTCGGATACCGCGCTTAGGTATTCCGGGATTTAATTTTAGTGATGGTCCGCGTGGCGTGGTGATAGGACCAGCCACCGCCTTTCCGGTTTCGATGGCGCGCGGTGCAAGTTTTGATACAGACCTCGAAGAACGCATTGGTGACGTAATCGGACATGAACTGCGTGCCGTTGGTGCCACGTTGTACGGAGGCGTTTGTGTGAACCTTCTTCGGCATCCGGCGTGGGGAAGAGCACAAGAGACATATGGCGAAGACCCTCACCATGTAGGGGAGATGGGGGCGGCGCTCACACGTGGTGCGCAACGCCATGTGATGGCGACCGTGAAACATTTTGCACTTAACAGTATGGAAAATGCGCGTTTTCGCGTTGATGTAACGATTGACGAAAGAACACTGCATGAGGTTTATTTACCGCACTTCAAGCGCATCATCGATGAAGGCGTGGCTTGTGTGATGAGTGCATACAACTCTGTTAACGGTGATTTTTGTGGAGACAACGAAGCATTGCTGACTGGTATTTTGCGAGACGAATGGAACTTTGACGGGTTTGTCATCTCCGACTGGATCTTTGGATTACGCGATGGTGTGAAATCGGTGCGAGCCGGACTTGATGTTGAGATGCCGTATCGCATGATGCGCCATGCTCCGATAGTCGAAGCAGTGGCGAGCGGAGAACTCTCGATGGACATTGTTGATCGTGCGGTAGAACACACCCTGGCAACCATGCTGCGATTTGGCGTTGGCGACTTGCCCGTTCAGCCTGCTCATGTGTTGGCACAACCCGAGCATCGTGCATTAGCGCGTGAGGCGGCACAAAAGTCAATGGTATTGCTGCGCAATGAATTAATTGAGAATGTTGCGGTGTTGCCACTCCAGATAGCAACACTCAGTCGAGTAGCTGTAATTGGGGAACTAGCCCGCAAGAGAAATCTTGGCGATGGAGGCTCAAGTGATGTGATGGCGCCTGAGGTCGTGAGCGCGCTGACTGGGATTCAAAACGCATTTGATGGTGTCGATGTGTCGTACGACGACGCGACCGATTTGCACCAAGCGGTAGCGCATGCGGCGGCGAACGAGATCGCCATTGTTGTTGTCGGCTACACCAAAGCAGACGAAGGCGAATTTATTGGCAAAAGTAGCGATAAAACTCATTTAGCCTCGCATATCCCGGCAATAGATGATCCAGCTCTCGTTGAAGAATTCACCGCATTCAAGGCCGCGCAGGAGTGGGCTTTGCCAGTTGTTATGAAAGATATCAAACGTGATGTCAATTTTGCAGTCGGAGGTGATCGTCCGTCATTACGACTTGCACCTAAAGATGTCGAACTAATTCGAGCGATTGCTAAAGTGCAACCACGAACGATTGTCGTAATTGTTTGTGGATCGGCTGTTTTGATTGACGAATGGCATCAAGATGTGCCTGTGGTGTTGCTGTCTTGGTACTGCGGCATGCAAGGCGGAGAAGCATTGGCAGATATCCTGACTGGCGCGGTTAATCCGAGTGCATGTTTGCCGTTTGTGATTCCTCAGCAAGAAGATGATCTTGTATTTTTTGATCGCGAGGCAACAGAAATAACGTACGAGTATTTTCATGGACAATGGCTACTTGATAAAAATAATCGGCAGGCAACTTATCCATTTGGGTTTGGACTGTCGTACTCCACGTTTAGATATTCCAATGCCGATCTCAAGATTGATGGTGATGCGATAGCAGTGACCGTTGATGTCTCCAATACGGGTGCTGTAAGTGGAGCTACGGTGCTGCAGGTATACGCAGCATTGCCAGAATCCAGTATCGAAAGGCCACGCCGGCGCTTAGTGGGGTTTCGTCGAGTTGAGTTGGTGGCAGGGCAGACGCTTTGTGTTGGCTTGCAAATACCATTGCGCAGTTTGGCGGCACGAGATGTAGAAACCCATGATTGGTGGCTCGAAGATGGTCTATGGTCGATAGAAATTGCCCAGTACGCAGGCGATGCTGAGGCACTAAAAAGGTCAATATCTATCGCCGAGGATAGATACTCGTCTTAGCCGAGAGACTGGCGTAGTCTCAAGAAATGAGCGACAGCCAGAGTTCTAACGGAGTGTTTGAAAATGGTTGTGCCGCGTGCGCAATTGTTGACAAACTTGACGGAAAAGTAGACGGAAAATTATTCAACCTTGCGCACTGGAGCATTACTGCCGAGCACAAAAGGTGGCAGTCTGCACGCAACGCTCAAGATAAAGCTGCTGACAAGGTAACGCGTTTTGCTGGCTCACTCAACTTTGTTTATATCCACGCAGTGTGGTTTACAATCTGGGTATCTCTGAATGTGGGAGCAGTCGGCGCATCACTAAAGTTTGACAAGTATCCGTTTGGCCTGTTGACGATGCTGGTCAGCCTTGAGGCAATATTTCTTTCAACTTTTGTGATGGTGAGCCAGAATCGACAGGCAGCGCGCGCAGACTCGCGCTCTAAAGCGGACTTCGAAGCAAATATTCAGTCACTGATCTGGTCTGTGCATATAGGGCAGGAGGTTGGGCTTGACATCGAACATGTAGAGACACTCTGCTCTTCGGTAATTACTGAGTCGCGCAACGAAACAGGGTCAACGACATAAGTCACCATCGCTAGTGCGGCTTTCGTTAACTTGCTTGCCATGGAGACATCTCAAGACCAGCACCTGACATGAGATGAAAAAGTAAGGACGAGTACTCAACACCAATATATTTACGTGTCAGTCGAATTAACTCATCCCGAAATAAGATGCCGTGCTGTTCAAGGCCAACAGTGAGATGGGCAATCTCATGTAAAATAGTTGGCACTGACGAGCGTGCGCGTCGTAAACAGACAGAATGTTGTGAAATGTCCGCTGTGGCAATGTATTTACTTCGTGATGGCGTGATATCGAGTGCTGGAGTGTCAATGTTTTCGTTCATACAGACCTCATCAATGAAGTCAATTGTCTCTGAGCGCTGCAATTTACGAGCACCAAGAGTGTTTTCTACAACAGTTTCGGTTGCGTACACAAGTGCTTGTTCGGGAGAACAGCCCACAAAATTAGAGACATTGCTCCGAACATCTTGAATATATTGCTCGATTGTCTTCATCCGATCTCGCCCCGAACACCTGAGCCGAATGATCTTTCTGCGGACCCGAATCCACGTCCAACTTGTTGGCCAGAAGAATACGCAGTGCCCCTACCTACGGAGGCATAGCGCGCGACAAGGCGGGGGCCATTGGCGCGCATTTCATCATGGGCGCGAGTCATGCGGTCGGTCAGTACAAGTCCAGCACCAGCAGTTTCAGAGATGAATTCTTGGCGCGTGACGGCGAGGGCTTCTTCGATGCCCGCACAAAAACCTTTCCACCAAGAGATGCGCCATGACCTGTCGCCACGTGGAAGAAGTCGAGCACCCATCGTGTCGGCCGCTGCAAAAAGCGTGCGTGCTGCAAATATGTCTGTCTCGCGCCCGTATAAAACGACGACGCATGTATTTAACTCGTCATCGCTTCGGTAGCCAGTACAAGAGTGCTTGAGCGCAATCGCGTACAACAGGTTCTGTCGTTGCACGCGGTATTTTCCCAAGACGCGCACTTCTTGGATGACAACAGAATTATCCTGTATTGAAGGTTCACTACTGAAATCATGGTCTGTAAAACCGTATTTCTGCATCAACTTGGAAGCCAACGCCAATGCTGTTTGGGCTTCTGGCTGTGGGGTGGTTGCGTGGTTGGCGCGTGCAAGAAGTGCCCGAATAGTTTCTTTGCGATTAGTCATCTGTGGCTACCCGTTAATCTAGGGACGGAACACTGCGGGTCGCTTTTCAATAAATGCGGTGACTGCTTCTTTGTGCTCAGATGATTGCCAGCATTTTGTAAGTAGTTTGGTTTCACGTCGCTGCACTTCAGTCAGGTCTGATTCGACGAGATTCTCTGTCAGCAAGGACTTAATCATTGATAGTTGTAGATCGGGATTTACGGCGTAGCTATTTGCGACGCCGAGAGAGTGCTCAAGGATTTTTCCCGGTTCGCACAGTTGATCAACGAGCCCAATCGAGAATGCCTGCTCACCCGTAATTACACGACCGGATAGAAATAGATCAGAAGCTCGCCCCAGACCAACGCGGGCGGCCAGCAAACGTGTACTTGCAAGTTCTGGTACGAGCCCCATTTTAATAAAACCTGTTCCTAATTTGGCGTTTGGTTCGGCGATGATTTGGTCCATCGGCAACGACATCGTCAGTCCGACACCGATGGCTGGGCCATTGATTGCGGCGATAATCGGTTTGCATTCTCGGATGAGTTGGACCCAATCAAGTCCACGCGGCAATCCACCCATTCCACCCGCAGTATCCTCGCCCGGGTCAGTGCCGGATATTCGTTTTTGAAAAGTGTCTTGCATGTCGGCGCCAGCGCAATAGCCTCGACCCGCCCCCGTCATGATGATTGCACCAATAGTTGAATCATCATTTGCAGTGCCAATGGCGTGTGCTTGTTCGGCAGACATTGTCGGGGTCCAGGCATTAAGTCGATCAGGGCGATTGAGAGTGATGATGGCTACTGCGCCGCGTGTTTCGTATGTGATCTGGGTGTATTGCATATCTGGTCCCTGACTCTTTCTTGCTGACTTACTACTTTTGCTCTATCACAAAGATACGCAGGTGATTGCCCCGCCCATTCATCGTGTGTGTCAGTATTGCATAATGATAAAACCAAATTTTGCCGAACTCCTCGCTATGCATGTAGCCGCGGAAAAATTGACAAGTCAAGAAGCCAAAGCGCTTGATAATGCGTCGCGTTTTGATCTTGAACCACGCGAAGTGCTGTCGTATCTGGGGGGTTTCATCGCGTTTATTGGTCTTGCGCGAATCATTGTTGGTCCTTTTATCGAGTCTTCTGCAATGGCGGTAGCAGTGGCTTTTTATATTTTGGGACTGGCCGTCGGTGTGGCGTCATTTAGGTGGGTCGGCTCACCAGCATGGAAAAATCGTCTTGCCGAAGCGCTAGAGATCATTGCAGTCACAAGCGAAGTAATCGCCGTCGGAATTTCGCTGGCACTAGCGGGTGTGTCGTCTGAACTCGCAGTTTTTTTCCCAGCACTTGCCGCAAGCGCATGGGCAATAGTGCGCCGTCAACATTCTGAGTTTTCGTCTGCATTGTTGCTGCCGGCTGGAGTGCTGACGACAGCGCTAGCGCTATGTGCTCTTGTGGATTTGTCTGGAACAAAAAATAGTTTGATTATTGGGGTGGCCGCTGCCGGTTTGATTGCTGTCGGAACCAGGCCAATGAATTTGGCAGCTGTCCCGCGATTAGTTGGTGCTGTCACCATTGTTGGTTGTGCGATTAGTTTGTATTCAGAATACGACGGCGTTTTAGTCACGTTGTGCACACTTGTTATTGCCGGTGCATATTTTGCATGGGCGACACGCACTCGATGGCTAGTTCTGGTTGGCAGCAGTGTAATAACAGTATTTTTAGGGTTGCTCTTTCTCATCAATCGTCTTGTCAACAATTCGATTATTCAAGGGTTGTTGATGCTAGTTACTGGAGCTACAACTTTGGTAACTGTTGGCTTGTATACGCGTCGCCGCGCTAGTCAACAATCGCCTGCTGCACCAACTGCTTGAGTTCACTACGCAACTGGTGCGTACTCGACGGCAGTAGTTGCGTCATCAACAACACGGTGGTGTCTTGAACTGGGTCAACGCTAAATGTGGTGCTCGCTGCACCACCCCAACCGAATTCGCCGATTGATCCAGGAATCTTGGCCTTTACTGGGTCAATAGTGACGCTGACACCAAGCCCGAACCCCACTCCGTCGTATGTTGTTTGGGCAGATAACGGACGACCAAATTCGCTGAGGTCAGCATTGCCAGGTAAGTGATTGGATGTCATGTATCGCACAGTTCCTGGCGCTAACAGCCGAACACCGTCAAGTTCTCCGCCACGGCGCAACATTTCCCCAAAGCGCAAGTAGTCAGGGGCAGTTGACATTAGACCACCACCGCCAAGCCAAGCCGCTGGCGTTCGAAGAGCGGCCTGGCCGGCTCTTTCAAGACGCATTGCCTCAAGTGATGATGACTTGGCTCCGTATAACGCGGCAAGGCGGTCTGCTTTATCGGCCGTAACAGAGAAGGCCGTGTCGGTCATTCCGAGTGGCTCAAAAATACGTGTGCGAAAAAATTCGTCAAGCGACATACCTGAGGCGACTTCGACAACTCGCCCAAGGACATCAGTGGCCATTGAATAGTTCCACTCTGTTCCGGGCTGAAAGAGCAACGGCAAGGATGCAATGCGGTCACATGTCGCTGCAAGGTCAAGTTCTGTCGGAATACCCCAGTCAAAGCCGGCGGCACGGTATAAAGCATCGACTGGATGGGCCATCATGAAGCCGTATGTCAAGCCACTTGTATGGGTGAGCAGATGCCATATTTCCATTTGTTGTACAACAGGATCAAGGAAATATTTTGCAGTTGAACCATTTCTCCAGACCTTTTGATCTGCAAACGAGGGAATGAACTTGCTGACTTCATCTTTTAGTTCGAATTTTCCTTCTTCCCAAAGCATCATCGCTGCTACCGCCGTAATGGGCTTAGTCATTGAGTAAATACGCCAAATCGTGTCTGGGGTCACTGGCAAATCAGACTCTCGGTCCCGATGACCGTAGGTAGAAAAATGAGCTAGTTCGCCATGGCGCATGACGGCAATTAACCAGCCTGCAAGTTGTCCATTGTCGACGTAACTACGAAAGTGGTCATCAATCCTGTGTAATCGCGATGCATCAAGACCAATTTCTGAAGGCTTTGCGTAAATCATCTGTGTGCTCATTTGACGAATTCTTTAAATGCAGCAAAGGCACGTGGGCCATAAATGGTAGCTGGCCCACCATTCATCAAAATTGTTACACCAATTACTTCTGCAACTTCTTGTTCGGTAGCGCCAGCGATTGATGCGCCGCGTGCATGCGAAGCGATGCACCCGTCGCAGTGGCTACTAATACCGATTGCAAGAGCGATGAGTTCTTTTGTTTTTTTAGACAACGCCCCATCGGCGAGCGCTGCTGTATGAAGACCACCGAAATTTTCATAGACCGTAGGGATTAGTGCGCGCAGTTCTCGACCAAGAGGGGCGAGTTCACCAAGCACACCTCGGCCTGGGCTGGCTGGGGTCGGGGGATGGACGTGATCTGAGGAGGGTTGGGTCATTTGTAGAGTCTGCCTTACTCCCGCACCATTTTAGTAAAGCCTTATAGAATATGACTTAAAAGAGGAGATGTGACAGTATCCACATCCTGTGGACATTACTTTGCTACAACTATTAAAGGCGGTAACGAACAGGCATACGTGCCTGAAGAAGGAGAAATGTTATGTACACACTTGGAGCACTTTTACTTTTGGCGGTCCTACTTGGCGCGGTAACCGGAGTTATTGATTCGGTTCTGGGCATTGTTGGGGCAGACAAACTGATCAAGCAAATTCCAGTCATCGGAGCACATTGGGGAATCCTGGTTGCAATCTTGATGGCATGGTTGACCGACACCAACCCAATCTCGGGATGGGGAGTTGACTTCTCCGAAAGATGGATGGTCATCGTTGCTAACGGAGCAATCATTTACGGCATGACGCCGCTGAAGGATGCTGTTGTATCAATGGTCAATAAGGGTCTGCGCGCCTAGTTCCCCTGCACCAGATTCTTTCAAAAGAGTCGTCCGACATTGGTCGGGCGGCTCTTTTGTATTTCTGGGATGAAGTAGCACAAGTTGTGTGCTGTACTATCCACTGCGTTAATGCCTGGGGTACGGTTAGGTTGAAGTAATTGACCACGAACAATCGCTTGGTCGTTGCGGGCTGGAGTGTATGTAGTGATGTTGTTTCAGATGCCAGGGCAGTCCTAGTGGCATTCGTCCAACGTGAATCTGTGCCGCGGCAAGATTGCCAAACGCCAATTCGACGAGCGGTGATGAAGCAGGGTTGGTTCGACTTGGCGTATATCCATTTTCGTTATGACCCAGAAGCAGTGGCAAGTATTTTGCCCGACGGCATCGACGTTGATCTCCACGATGGCTCCGCATGGGTGGGGCTGATTCCATTTTCGATGAGAGGCATCGGTATTCCGCACTTGCCTTCTATTCCGTATCTCGGATCGTTCCCCGAAGTGAACGTGCGTACCTATGTGGTGCGAGATGGCATACCTGGTGTTTGGTTTTGTTCGCTCGACATCAACCGTCTTTTACCAACACTTGCCGCGCGCACCATGTATCAATTGCCTTACTGCTTTGGCCGCGCGCATCATGAGAGAGTCGCTAATGAGCTTTACACGAGTGTCTCGCGTCGTTGGCCACGCGGCGAAGCACACACTGATATTCGTATCCGCATCGGAGAGATGATTGTAGAGCCATCAGCTACGGAAGTTTTTTTAAGTGCTCGTTGGGGTTTGTACTCACGAACGCGTTCTGGGCGACTGCGCTATGCACCAGTGCAACATCCACGATGGCCACTGCAGCGAGCAGAACTAATTTCACTTGATGATTCACTCATTGAGGCTGCAGGGCTTCCATCACCAGTCGGAGATGCGCACGTGATGTTCTCAGCCGGTGTCCCGGTTCGTGTAGGACGACCTCATTCCCTCGGGCCGAAAT
Organism: Ilumatobacteraceae bacterium; assembly: GCA_009691255.1. GTDB lineage: Bacteria > Actinomycetota > Acidimicrobiia > Acidimicrobiales > Ilumatobacteraceae > UBA2093. The sequence continues at coordinate 4,820 of SHUT01000036.1, read as the reverse complement.
AAACGCGAATAATCTATTTTACAGAAACACGCTCAAGAACTGCGACAAACTTTTCTAAAGGCAATTCGGGAGATTCAAGTGCTTTGCCAGTGTCATCCCAGTTGCGTAGTTGAACTGCGGCCCCAGATTGTGGATGTGATTCGAAGCGACGTTGTTCGTCATTACTCATTGGGCCACCTTGAAGAATAAGACTTGCCACCGACGCTGGACTCAACGTACCGTGGTACAACAAATCTGTGGCGCATCGCCACCGTTTGGCATCAACATGCAAGGCGATAGGTGCAGTCACACCACTCGGAAATAATTTTGCCAATGATTGTGCGCCGATTGATTCGTGTTTCGCATCAGATTCAAATGCCGTAGTAGAAGACCCGTATTCGGCGAGGTCGATTAGATGGCCCACATCGTGGAGCAATGCAGCAACAACCAACTCGTCCGTTGCTCCGGACTCTTGCGCCAAAGTTGCACACTGTAAGGCGTGTGATATTTGAGTGACGTCTTCACTATAGAATTCAGTTCCGTATTGTTCATACAGTTCGATTATTTCTGCGATGGAAGAAAATTGTTTCATCTGACTGGTCTGCCCTGAAAGTCATTAATAAGCGACACCTGCACGGTTTCTGCAGTGTGGGGGTTCTCGCGAAATTCTTTTAGTTTTTGTGTGTAATACGCTTTGCGCAGATCGCCTTCTCGAAGCGCATTAAATGTTGGATACATTGCGCGGCGATCTGTGGCAGAGGAGTTTGTCCCACTGCGGTGAGGTGTAAGGGAGTGAAACCACAACACATCACCGGCACGAGCCTCAACTTGTTGCCATGCCATCTCTGCGACAGACTGGTCTGTGATGCATCCAAGATCGTTTACTGGTAAAAGTTTTTGATGATGAGCGTTGACAACTTCTAAGCACCCGTTGGTGATAAGTGAGTCGTCGACCGCAACCATGCAGGACACATGTGTAGCAACAAATGGATACGCAGGAGCATCTTGATGCGGCGCATACCCTGCTCCGCCGGACAACTTGTAATTAATTTTTTCTTTGTACAGCACTGCTGGCTCACCGAGTAGTGCACTTGCTATTTCAATAATTGGACCAGATGTAAGCAAAGATTTAAGCTGGGGATGGAAGGGGATGAAGTTTTCGGTTCGACAGAGGCGCGGACCGTCATCAGTCATCTCCCGATAATGCATCCAGTCGCCGTTGTCTGGCCACGCTTGTACTTCGTCAACCCAGTGGCGGATATTGGCAATATCAAGGGAAGAAAATGGCTGTGTGTGCAACCAGCCTTGGCGCTGATACTCCTGTGCTTGAGTGGCCGTAATGCCCATAGTGCAAGCGTACCCAGACTTTGCGGCGCTGACTTTGATTTCTATTAGTGGTAACTTTTAAGTTAAGCAGTTCCAAAATTGGGGTAAAAATCATGACATACGCTGGTTCACGAGTTTTATATGACGCCGACAGTCACATCATGGAGTTGCCGGATTTCTTGCGCAAATATGCTGATGCTGACATCCTCAATGATGTTCCAGAGGTGAGTTATTCGGCGTCGTTAGTCACGGACGAAGAAGTAGCCATCATCATGCATCAAGGCGGAGTGCATAGCGATGAACACATCTCGAAACAAGTTGCAATGGGAGACGGCCTGATTGCTCAATCCAAAGAGATTCAGGGACTCGGTGCATTTAATCCTCAAGACCGATCAGTGGCAATGGACATGTTGGGCTTCAAGAAGCAGTTAGTTTTTGCGACGCATAGTTTGCGGTTGCCATTTTCGGCAAGTTCTAAAGTAGATCCCAAATTACGCTACGGCGCAACACGCGCGCACAACCGACATATGGCTGATTTTTGCGCCAATGATGATCGCTTGATGGGAGTCGCGGCGATTCCGCTAACAGATCCAGAAATGGCCCTCGCCGAGTTGGACTGGATTCTGCACAACGATGCTCATGAAGCAGTATGGATTCCGCATACACATGCCGGTGGACGTTCTCCTGGTCACGTTGAGTTTGATTCGTTTTGGGAGCGTCTAGCCCGCGCGGGAATGGCGTTTGTTTTGCATGTTGGTGGAGCGCCATTGCAGTCACATCCAGCGTGGGCTAACACTGGTCGAGCGGCAGTAAAAGACTGGATGGGCGGCGGAGAAAATCTCCGAGCTAAAGATTCAGCGGTCTTGCATCACGCCCCAGAGCAGTTCTTGTCGGCGATGATTCTTGACGGAGTTTTTGAGCGTTTCCCTGATCTGCGGGGAGCAAGTGTCGAGTTGGGTGCCGGTTGGGTGCCAGAGATGTTGGTACGCCTTGACTGGACGGTGAGCACATTTAGCCGAGTTGACCAATATGTCTCAAAATTTACTCGCACACCCAGCGAGCAGTTAACGCAGCAATTTGCCTTTACTCCATATGTTTTTGAAGATGTTGCTGCATTTATTGAGCGATCCAATGATGAGTTGTATCTTTTCTCAAGCGATTATCCGCACACTGAGGGCGGGCGAGATCCTATTGGTCGATTTGAAAAGAGTCTGAATGGTGCCACCGCACAAACAAGACAGCGTTTTGAGTCTGAAAACTTTTTACGTGTTTTTCCTAAGGCAAGAGTAAAAGTCACCACCTAGAATTGATAGATGAGCGGTTACTGGAAAAGTGTTTGGCCTGCAGAAGATGCAGGCGCGAGTCGTCAACAAATTCCCCACGGAGTGGCTGGGCCAAAGCTGGGTGCGCGAGTAAGGCCAACCATGGTGTCGCGAGATGTCGTGGCCGCAACCATGGTGGTCGTGCGTGGCGATGACGAGATGTATCTCTTGCGCCATACCGCTGGTGAAGACGCCGTGTCATGGGTAGAACGCATTGATCCACTCACGCTCGAGCCGATTGCTCAGTCGGTGCAGTTGGCCGGCGGACCCATGTGGCCAGGTGGTATGGCAGTGCACGAGAACGGTTCGATCTACGTGGTGTTTGGCAATCATGCACATCGTTTGGCCCCAGACCTAACAGTGCTGGCGTCGATTGCTTTGCCTCGCCGACGCCCATACAACAGTTTCGTCATTCTTCCGAGTGGACACATTGCGACAAAAGATTTTTCAGGTCCGCCACCAGGTTCGACCGAGGCACACACAATGGAGCCGACCGAACTTTTGATTCTTGAGCCTGAAGACCTACGAATAGTTGCGCGCCTAGAAATGCCAGAGCCATCTATTGCTCGGTTGTCAGCAGATGACAACATCATTTATGTTGTCGGCACAACCAGTTTGATGCGCGTGCACTGGAGCGAGAACACACTCTTGCTCGATAAGAGATTCAAGGCAGAGTACCGAACAATAGAAGGTCAAACATTTGGTTGGGACGCAGTGATCGCTGCTGGTTCTGCCTGGTTTCTTGATAATGGAGAAGGATCTCATTTATTTACTGGCACGTTTCGAGGTGTCGGTGTGTCGCAAGCCCCGTTGCACCTTGTACGCGTGGATCTACTTACTGGCGTGGTCAACACCGCCGAAATATGCGGTGAACTAAATGGCGTAATCGCTAATCCACCCGTCATTGACGAACGTCGCTGCATCGCGGTTGGATACGACAGCGGCAATGGCGTTATCACGGCCTTTGACTTCGACGATGATGGTTCAATGACGCCGCGCTGGACACGTCAGCAAAACCACGCAAGTCACATGGTGTTTTACGCCGACACTGGAGAACTAGTGACGGCCGACTATCGCCCTGAGGCACCTGTGAAAGAACAGTTAGTAGTGCTCGACATTAAGACGGGTCAAGAAAAAGCCCGTATTGATACGGCAAGTCCAATCCAAACGGTGGTTTTCCCAGCAGTCGGAGCAAATGGCGACCTGTATTGGACCAGTACGTGGACCCTGACGCGAGTTCGTTGGCGCTAGTCCATCGCTGAGGCTGGCTAGTCTAGAAGTGGATTCTATTCTCAAGGAGGGAATGATGAAATCTATTCGTATGAGGCAATTTGTAGGCATTGGCATCGGCGTTTCAATGCTGGGGTTATTTGCCGTTCCTCAAATAGTGAGTGCTGCAACTGTGGCGGTTACCGTCACTGACTCTGGTGGCACGGCAATCAGCAAAGCCTTTATTGCCATACTTAATGCCGATGGTGATTCGATAGATGGAGTAATTACTGGCTCAGATGGGGCTGCTCTTGTAGAGACGGTGTCAAGCAACGCAATGATTATCACGGCGCCCGGTTTTCAGACGAAATCCGTGACTGGCGCCGTCACGGCGCAAACTGTCGTACTCACGACAACGACAACGACGAAACTCTCCTATGCGAATTCTTTTGGTGCTCAAGTGCGCACGGTTGCCAATGATGGCGAAAGTGGCGTGATGTATGCAACCACAGATAATCAGCCTTCAGTATGGCGAACATCGGACTATGCAGGCACGTGGTCTCCTGTCCCGACTAGTGCAGATTCGACTACTGGTCTTTCTCAGGAATCGGCAGGGGACATCTTTACATCTGGCGTACCTGGAGAAGTTGCAGTACAAATCAGCAACGCGCTTTATTTTTCTCGCGATTACGGGAACACTTGGAGTTCGGTCACCGGATACTCAAACGCAACTGGTCAGAACAAAAAACATTTCTGGATGCACGGTGGCGCTGCAGGAGAGACGTCAATCATCTTTGTTCGAAGCGATTCTGCACTCTTTGCTGCGGTGATGCCCGACAGCAAAACTGATTCCGCTCCGTCGTTTACACAGGTCACCACGCTGGGTTCAAGTTTTGTTGCTGGAGACAAAGTTGCCTTTGCAGTGGGAACCAGCGGATTATTGTATATGGCTGCGGTTAATGCTGCGAATACTCGAATATCGAC
>SHUT01000005.1 GCA_009691255.1 Ilumatobacteraceae bacterium | reverse complement strand
TTAGTTCCGCGTAGTCCAGCCGGAGAGCAAAAATCCCCAACTTTGACGGCCACTGAGATGCGCCGCAGTCCAGTGGTGGTTGTGGTGGTTCGGGGAGGCAGCGTTGTTGCCGACGCAACGATGGTGGTGGTGGTGGTTGTGGTGGTGGTTGTGGAGGTGGTGGTTCGGGGAGGCAGCGTTGTTGCCGACGCAACGATGGTGGTTGTGGTGGCCACTAGGACACCCGCAATCCCGCCAGGGGCAAGTGGCCATGCCACAATGCGCAGACCCGCACATGATGCCGCCAATAAATTACGCACCCGACCTGCCTCGCTCTTGTCCATGCTCAAGCCCCAGCGTGCCTTTATTGAAATCCAATCGCCGATGTAAGTACAGAGATACGACTCGAGTGGCGGCAACCAATTAGACGGGTCTTTGTCTCCCTTGGATTGGTTTACATTATCCGTCACCGCCAACAGCGTGCGCGAATCCGATGTGTCGTTGGCATACAACTGTCGTTGTGGAGTCGTCCAGCTCCATGCTCCGCTGTCCCATGTTTCTTTTAATGCAACAACATGATCAATATCAAGGTCGAGTGGATCCGTCCACAGTGCACCGTCATATGGGGATACCCAATCGCCTTCAATTACTTTGCATTTAAAAGGGTCTACTTGTGGCAAAGAAATACTGTCACGTTTGAGAACTTGTTGCCGAGAATCACATTTATCGCCGTCAATGTCTTTCCATAGCGGAAACAAACTTCTGTTGTATCCACTTGTATGTTCATTTTCAATCATGATTGAACGAAGCACATCGGCGGCATCGTACATACTGCCTGCATGCACACGACTACTCGCAACTGACCCAACGACGAGTCCAGCAAGAGGAAAAACCAACAGTGCAACTCGTCCCGAAAACCCTGAGAATTTACTCACAAACACAACCCTAACGCTATTTCTAGGTTGGTGCGTTCGTTGGGTCCATCAGTTTTTTGTGAGACGAATCCCAGCCCGTTTGACCGCCCCAACGTGGACCGCGCGCCAAAGACAAGTCGTTGACTCCGGTCACCAACTCGTTGCAGTGCTGACACACCATCGCTGGAACAAAATCTTCCGCGCAGGTGTTATGTACCAGAGACACGGCTTGGCCACCGTCCATTAACCATTTGTCCCCCCAGTTTTTAATCATGCTCATCATGGTAAAAAGATCTTTACCTTTTTCAGTGAGATGATATTCAAAGCGTTCTGGTTTTTGGTTATAGACGATTTTTTTAAGCACATCTGTCTCAATCAGCGAGGAGAGCCTGTCGGTCAAAATATTTCGGGCAATGCCCAAATCTGACTGCAATGCCTCGAATCTGGTAACTCCCATGAAGATCGCACGAATAATCAAAAGATTCCAGAATTCGCCAACAACATCGATGGCTTTTGCCGAAGCGCTGTTGAGATGAGCCACGCTCGTACGTTTCATTCTTGGCAACCCTATTACAAATTGTTTTATGACTAGCGCTATTCTCGCGCTACTAAATCCTTGCTAAGTCAAGCAACCGCTGGGCAGACGCATCAATCTCGGCATCAATCTCGATGAAAATACACTCCCCCGGGCACATTTCGGCTGCCTGCACGACCGCCTGGACATACTGTCTGGGAACATCGGCCAATGATCCAGAGCCGCCAGGGTCATTGAGGCTTCTTCCAACATTGGCGACATATGCAATGCCGTCTTCAAGTTGCACAAAGACATCCGGGCAATGATCGACGCAAAGCCCGTCTCCGGTGCACAGGTCTTGGTCTATCCATACGCGCACGACCTACACGGTACTTGTCAAAACGAGATCCTGCCCCTTTGTGCGACAAGAGACGGGTCATAGCCTGCAGTCATGACTAGTGCGCCCCTCGCCCCCCGCCGACCACATCAACATGCACGCATCACTGGTGATGTCAGTGACCCCTATGCATGGCTTGTCAATAAAGACGACCCTGAAACGATTGCATATTTGGAAACCGAGAATACTTTTGCTGACACATGGTTCGCCCCTCACCATAAAACAATTGATGCAATATTTACTGAAATAAAATCTCGTACGAAAGAAGATGACTCTGCCCCACCAGTACAAAAAGGCAAATACTGGTACACCACACAAACTGCCACTGGAAGTGCATACGCTATTCATTCACGGGGACCGACGCGGGACACTGCCGATGCGACAGTCTTGCTGGATGAAAACATTGAAGCAAACGAGCAAGACTATTTTTCATTAAATGCGTTCGATATCAGCACCGATGACAAATTGCTCGCATGGTCAAGTGATACCGATGGTAGCGAACGCTATACCTTGCACTTTCGCGATATTTCCTCTCAAACAGATCTTGTCGATGTCTTGACCAACACCACGTGGGGCGGAACAGCATGGTCAAGTGATTCGAAATATTTGTTTTATGTCACGCCAGACGAAGCCATGCGCCCGCATCAAGTGTGGCGCCACGCCGTGGGTACGGAGCAATCAGCAGACATCTTGATATTTACAGAACCAGATGAAAGATTTTTCGTTGGCCTAGAACTGTCTCGTTCGGAGCAATGGATCATTATCGAATCTGCCAGCAAGACATCTAGTGAGTCATGGCTAATTGAAGCAGGTGGGCCGATTTCAAAAATGCAACTTGTCGCTGAGCGACAAGTTGATGTGGAATACACAGTCGACCATTGGGGAGACAATTTTGTGATTGTCACAAACCTCGACGCTCAAGATTTTCAGGTCTGCATCGCACCAATTAGTAATCCCTCTGCGTGGACCACCTTTATTCCTCACACCAATGGGCATCGCATAGTGCATTTTGATTGCTTTGCTGATTTTGGAGTGATGCAACGGTGGGTCGATGGTCAGCAGCACTTATATCTCGTCGACCATGATGCGCAAATTCGCAATATTGTGCTTGCCTCCGAGCCACACGAGATTGAAATGGACTCCAACCCACAGTTCAAAAGTGCAACCGTACGCATCAATATGCAATCGCTTGTTACTCCGCCCACAATTCTTGATTACACGGTGGCAGATGCGAGCACCGTTGTGCTCAAACGGGTCGAAGTTCCCCACGTCGAACTCAGCGACTACGTTGCCTCTCGGTCATGGGCTCTTGCCGATGACGGCACCCGAATTCCACTTGACATCGTGCGGCACCGAGATACGCCTACTGATGGAACGGCTCCAGCTTTGCTCTACGCGTATGGATCATATGAACTTTCAAGCCCACCTTGGTTTTCGACGGCGCGATTATCGTTGCTCGATCGCGGATGGGTGTGGGCTCTGGCTCATCCCCGTGGTGGTGGTGAAATGGGACGTCAATGGTATACAAACGGAAAACTTCTTAATAAACGCAACACATTTACCGACACAATTGCATGCGCGCGCTTTCTAGTTGCCACCAAAACAAGTAGCGACAAAATTGTTCTTCGCGGCGGGAGCGCTGGCGGGCTACTAGTGGGGGCATGTATTAACTTTGAACCTACTTTGTTTCATGCCGCCGTTGCCGAGGTCCCATTCGTTGATGTTGTGACTTCAATGAGCGACCCTGGTCTGCCACTGACGATTACTGAATGGGAAGAATGGGGTGACCCGCGCGTAGAGCCGTGGGCAAGTTACATGCTCTCGTATTCGCCATATGACAATGTTCGGTCCGTGCAGTATCCGGCGCTGTATGTCACTGCTGGTCTCAATGATCCACGGGTTAGTTATCACGAACCAGCAAAGTGGGTGGCACGACTGCGGCATGATTCACCAACAACTCTTGTCGTTCTGAAATGTGAGATGGGTGCAGGTCACGGTGGGCCGACTGGTCGATATGATCGCTGGCGTGACGAAGCACGCACGTTGACTTTTGTTCTCGCTGCTACTGACCAATAACTGCTGCGGCAACCAACAAACTCATCAGTACAACATTTCGCCCCAGATCTTTTGCTGATGGCGGGCGACGAACACGCGAACCAAAACACGCACACGGCTGTTGACTTCCGCTGCGAATGCTGGCCGCTAAAAATATCGTGAACACCATCAGTAGTGCCGTTGAGATTCCCAGCACCACACTTGAAAGCTCAAACGCAGTCAGCAAAACTCCAAGACCAAGTTCTGTAAGAGGGATACAAGCAGCGAGTGGTCTCTTGACTCCTTCTGCACGAGCATCGGTGATCCACTGATCCCAGCCCAATATTTTTTGAGCGCCTGCAACGGCGAACACAGCGCCGACAACTGCTGCCAAGACTCTGCCCATCGAAGCGGTTAGTCGGGTCGACTCACGCTGGTGACTTTGCCAGCAAAAAACACCATTGCATCTGCTGCTAGATCTGAGCTCGCGAGATGCTCGACACGTCCCACCACAAAATAGTGATCGCCAACTTCGGTCACTGAATGAATTGTGCAGTCGATCCAGGCCAGACTGCCGTCAATAATCGGAGACCCGCTCGGAGCAGCGCTCCAGTCAATACCGGCAAAACGATTATCTGCTTCTTTGGCAAATATCCAGCACAACTCTGTTTGCGTACTCGATAAAACATTTACACAGAATGAACCACCAGCCGCGATTAGTGGCCACGATTGCGAATTTATTGCAGGAAGAAATCCAACGAGAGGTGGGTCTAGCGAAACTGAAGTAAATGAGCCAATTGTGATGCCGTGCGGCTCTGACTTGTCATCTAATCCAGTAACCACTACAACCGATGTCGGCACATAACCGAGCACCGCTCGAAAGTGGGCGCTATCAAATGAACTCACCTAGCCACAATAGACAATCTTGCCACTCGCCTGCTGAATCAGACCAAGATCACTGCAGGGTGAGGGTCATTCCCTCAGCGGCGACGAATACTTCTGGACCCCCAGAAACCGTTGTTTTGGCTAGTGCGTCAAGCGCCGAGTCATTGCGCAACGGATCATGGTGAAACATTGCTAGTCGTTTGGCCCGACACTCTGTTGCCACGTGCACCGCAAAATCTGGTGTGCAGTGACCCCAGTTGAACTTGCGCTCAAACTCAGCAGGCGTGTATTGGGAGTCGTGGATCAAGAGATCGCAGTCATCCACTAGTTCATGCACTGCATCAATCACGTTGTGCGAACCATCGTAGGGCTGTTGATGATCCGACAAGTAGGCGACACTGATGCCGTCAATCTCTACCCGAAATCCGAGTGTGTTTCCGACATGCGGGATTTGTCGTGAGCGAATTCTGAAATCACCGATAGAAAAATCATTATCCTCAAGATCAATGAACCGAAATGTTCCAGGAAAATTCAGGATACTGAGCGGGAACATTGGTGGTCTAATCATTTCGCTGATTGCAGTTTGCAACGGCACACCATCTTCTTGGGCCGGACCATAAACATCTAAAATTGCATCATCTCGCATCATTGGCGCAAAGAATGGCAGCCCCTGTACATGGTCCCAATGCAAGTGGGACAACAATGCAGTCGCATGAAACGGAAGCTGACTGTTGGCAATTTCATGACCAAGATATTGCAGCCCAGTTCCGAGATCAAGAATAATTGGTTGTTGTCCCAGGACATTCAGCGATACGCACGATGTGTTTCCGCCGTATCGAACTGTCTCGGGGCAATGACACGGCGTTGATCCACGCACGCCATGAAACATCACTTCCATGCTTGTTGCCCCCATGAGTCCCACGCTAGACCCAAGCATCTCATTTTGCATAGAGGGTCGTGGCGTGACGTGTGTCGCACCAATTAGGGGATGCCGAGTACCCTTGCGGCATGACTTCAATAACAACCAGCACTATTACGGCCCGCGATGTGGACTTTGGTTTGCTCGAATGCGGTAGCGGACCACTTGCGCTATGTCTTCATGGGTTCCCTGACAGCGCCCACACTTGGAGATATTTACTGCCAGAGCTTGCCGACGCTGGTTTTCGTGCCGTCGCACCATTTACCCGCGGCTATGCCCCCACGAGTATCCCCACCGATGGTTGTTATCAAACTGGCGCCCTATCAGCGGATGCAAATGCACTTCACGAAGCACTTGGCGCTGACTCAAGCGCAGTCATCATTGGTCACGACTGGGGATCAATGACGGTTTTTGGCGCCGCTGTTCATGAACCGACGCGTTGGCGAAGTGTTGTCGGAATGGCCGTGCCACCAGGGCCAACTGTGGGGCTTGCGTTTATGACCAACCTTGCCCAGATAAAGAGCAGTTGGTACATCTTCTTTTTTCAGCACGCACTGTCTGACATCGTGGTGGCTGCCAATGATCATGCTTTTATCGACATGCTCTGGAACGACTGGTCACCAGGATTTGACGGCAGTGTTGATATTGCACACGTCAAAGATTGTTTGCGTGAACCAGCCAATCTCGCCGCTGCGCTTGGGTATTACCGCGCCACGCTCGGTGATGGCAAACGCGATCCTGCGTTGGATGATATTCAAAATGCTGGTACACAAATACCCACACAGCCGACGCTGTATTTACATGGCATCAACGACGGTTGCATGATTGCCCAAGTTGCTGAGTCAGCACGGGCGCTTTGCCCAACAGTAACTACCGAGATTGTTCAGGATGCTGGACATTTCTTGCACCTCGAGCAACCCAAAATTGTCAACAAGTTAATTATTGATTGGGTTGTGGCTGCGCAAAACTAATTCTTAAGCGGTCCACACGTCTTGTCCGTCGTGCGGACGACGACGCTGGGGAGCAAAATCTCGTTTCCAGACCATCACGCGACGACGGAAATAGCAGACTTCCTTGCCTTCTTGATTAAAACCTTTCGTCTCAACAGTCACGATTCCACGATCATTTTTTGACTTACTTTCTTGCACATCAAGAACTCGCGTCTCTGCATGAATTGTGTCGCCGTGAAATGTGGGGAACTTGTGTTGCAATGTCTCTACTTCAAGATTAGCGATAGCTGCACCACTTACATCCGGAACGCTCATTCCTAAAACTAATGAATACACCAAATTGCCCACCACCACATTGCGACCCTGAACACTTTGAGCCGCGAACCAATCATTGGTATGCAGTGGATGATGATTCATGGTGATCATGCAAAAAAGATGATCGTCGTATTCGGTGATCGTTTTACCGGGCCAGTGGCGATACACATCGCCAACCACGAAATCTTCTAGGTATCGACCAAAGGGGCGCTCATGGGTAGTCACGACTCTGACGATAGTTCAGGCGGTGCGACGCCTCCCGAGTCATCGCCTGAATACTCCAATTCATCCTTGCCAACCGTTGGCCGCACGAACTGTCCCGTGCGGTCTTTGGGCGCAAAACGCTCCACCCAGTCAACATTGCTGACTCCGCGAGCAACTTCACGCTTCAGTAAAGCCGGCATCGGTCCGAGTCGCTTCATTCGCTCAATCGAGAAAGGCCCAGCCCGCAGCGACAGATAGCAAAGCCATCCCACCAGAATGGGCAACCAAAATTGTGCCACTCGATACGACAACACCCCAACCGTGGCAACTGTTCGTGTTAATCCAAAACCCACCAAAGTTGGAATATAGATACCTTCCACAATGCCAAGACCACCTGGCGTTATCGGAATCACCGCCATCACGTTGGCTAAACCAAATGCCACGATTAGTCCATCAAAACGCAACGAACCTCCAAAAGCATTGATCATCACCCATAGCGACGCGCCGTCAAGAATCCAATTGGCAGTAGCCCAACCAACGACACGAATCAATAATTTGCGATCAGCAGCAAGAAGCTCGATCCGCATCCCAAGGTGCTGCAATACATCGGCCACTCGTTCTTCGTCGTAGCGAACCCTGCGCGCAATCTTGCGAACCATTCGCTCAGAGCGACCTTGGCCTTCGACCAAACCAAATATTAAAAATGCAGCAAATGCCATCAAGACAACGCCAATAATCGCCGCAGTGCCGTAGATGGGGTTCACTCCCCTTCCCGGAATAGAGACGATCAGACCCAACCACAAGATGACATTGAGCACTAGTGCCGAACCGATACCTGCTGTCGCCAACGCAAACCCAGCATCTGGTCCTGTAATGCCACAGGTTGTCAAGAGGCGATAGCCAAGAGCAGAACTTGCGGCACTTCCGCCAGGCATGATGTTGCCGAGTGCTTTGGTGCTGAGTTGTATCCGAAATAACCTTGTTGTACTTATTTTGGACGCTTCGTGTCCGAGTGCTGCACGGGTCAAAAGCGTGTACGCCAACAGCGAGAAAGCCTGCAATCCCACGCCAACAAATAACATCCCCGAATCAACTTCGGCTATCTGGTCAATCGCTTTACGAAAACCTGGCACGAGTGGAAGTACAAAAAAATAGATCACCGCAAAAAGCGACACCATCTTGGCGGTCCGCAAATATTTCAGTTTCTGCTCAGACACGACTACTACTTTTACCGACAATGGATGTCTTGATGGGGAATGCTCCAATAACAGACAGTAAGTGCTGCGTAAGCGCATCCTTCTTGGATGCGTCTGTTTTTCCAAGGCGCACTAATACAAGCTCTCGGCGTGGAATAACCCATGTGTACTGGCCTTCGTAGCCAAGTGCCACCATGCTGTCTGGTTCACTTGGCCATGTCCACCAGTGTGATCCGTAGCAAAACCCATTTTCTGGGTCGTAGGCGCTGAACCTTGCACCGTGATCTACCCAGCCAACTGGCAGAACACGCTCGTAGCCAAACATTCCGTCATTGAGATACAAGTATCCAAACTTAGCAAAGTCTCGAGCACTGGCAAAGACATACGACGAACCCACAAATGTTCCAGACGGATCAAATCTGGCGGTTGCTGAGTTCATTGCAAGGACGTCAAATAATCTCTGCTGCAAAAAATTACTGACTCGCTCAGTATTGCCAAATTCTTCGCCGAGCGCTCGAGCCAAAAGTCTTGTCACGATATTTGTTGTGCCCGACGAATAACTCCATTGTGATCCTGGTTCATGTTCTAGTGATTTAGCAATCGCAAACCCGGCATTGTCGGTAGAGCCGCTACCAAACAACATGGCAATCACGTCAGAGGATGTGTCATCTACGTAATCCTCTATCCACGACAAACCAGAGCGCATCTCCAAGAGATGCTGCATCGTAATTCGGCATCGGTCATCATGTGCCCACTCCGATAGTTTGGTTGGGGCAGAGACATCTAGCAATCCATCACCCACTGCCATGCCAATCAATGCATGCGTGATACTTTTTGCCATTGACCAAGAGATCAAAGTTGTGTCGCTGTCTATGTCGGGCGCGTAAGCCTCCGCCACAACTCGACCCCGATGCACAGCAACAATTGCCAAAGTATCGCCCAATGAATCGGGCTGACTCATGAGGTAAGCAATTTGGGCGTCTAGTATCCGTCTATCAACGTCAGTATCTGGCTCACTTGTCACCCATGTGTCCCTTGTTTGGTTACCACCAACCGATCCAGGCATCTCTTCAGACTAGGCGCGACCATGGTCACGCCTGTCCATTCGAGAAAAACCTATGAGAGTGCTAGTTCCTGCGCATCCTCTCACTAGCGTTTAGCCACATGAGTCCTATCACTACCCCCGACCTACAAGGAGCAGCTTGGGCTATCGCTATCGCCAAAGAAATGGTTGCAACAGGAATATCTACTCTCGCTGCCGCAGGTGGTCCGGATAAAAATCAAACCCTTGCCTACGATCTTGCTCATGCATCGGCAGCAGTCGAGACTGCGCGATCATTGCTTGACTATGGCGCCAAGGGAGACATCGAGGGACGCATCACATGTGCATTTACTGCCGACATGGTGCACGATCTCATCTCACGCCTGATTGGTCGCGAAAAAATGTGGGGCGTTGATCTTGGTGATATTTCAAGAACGAATGATTTTGTCACTATCTACCGTGCACCAGAGTTTTTGGCATCTCTTGCAGACACACCCGGACCACGCCACCTCGATAGTGACTTCGAAATGGTGCAAGACACCTTTCGACTTTTCGCTAGCAAAGTAATTGCCCCCGAAGCAGAGCATGTACATCGCTTTAATGGTGACGTCCCAGAGAACATCATTTCAGGACTCGCAGACATCGGAGCCTTTGGGTTGAGTGTGCCATCTGAATATGGTGGTTTCAGCCAAGGCGGTGAAGGCGAATACATGGCCTCAGTGATTGCCACAGAAGAACTCTCGCGGGCATCTCTGGGAATCGGTGGCTCTTTAATTACCAGACCGGAGATCCTTACTCGCGCACTCGTCAAGGGTGGAACAGAAGAACAAAAACACGAGTGGTTGCCAAAGTTGGCAACTGCAGAAGTGATGGCTGCAGTTGCGGTAACCGAACCTGACTACGGAAGCGACGTAGCTGGAATCAAAACAACTGGCGTACGGGCAAAGAACTCTGCGGGCCAAGACGGCTGGATTATTAATGGTGTCAAGACATGGTGCACATTTGCTGCCCGGGCCAACGTGTTGATGCTTCTTGCACGCACCGACCCCGACCGCTCACTAACGCACCGTGGTTTGAGTTTGTTTATTGTCCCCAAACCACTAGGTGAGTCGCACGGCTTTGTATTTAATCAAGACGGTGGTGGTCGCATGGAAGGTCGCCCAATCGACACCATCGGATACCGTGGTATGCATTCATACGAAATTGCGATTGAAAATTGGTGGGTTCCTGCCGATAATTTGATCGGCGGCGAGGCCGGTCTCGGCAAGGGGTTTTACCTCCAAATGGAAGGCTTCGAAAACGGTCGCCTACAAACAGCAGCGCGTGCAATTGGCGTGATGCAGGCGGCTTACGAGGCAGCGCTCGACTATGCCAACAATCGCACTGTTTTTGGCGAGAACATCTTTAACTACGAACTCACCAAAGTAAAACTCGGCCGCATGGCAATGGTGATTCAAGGGTCACGTCAGTTTGCGTATTCAGTCGCTGGTCTTATGGGCAAAGGTGAAGGCGCAATGGAAGCCAGCATGGTAAAGGCTTATGTTTGTAAAGCAGCCGAATGGGTGACGCGCGAAGCACTGCAAATACATGGTGGCTACGGCTACGCAGAGGAATACTCGGTAAGTCGTCTCTATGTTGACGCTCGTGTGTTATCGATCTTTGAAGGTGCTGACGAAACACTCTGCCTAAAAGTGATTGCCAGACGTTTAATCGAGGCACAAGGCAAGTAGTTCGGTTAACGAACCAATAACCGTTGCGCTGCATGCAGGTGAGTCACCGTATGGGTCTACTAAATACGGCACGAGTCCGGCAGCTGCAGAACCTTCAACATCCATCATCACGGAGTCGCCAACATAGGCGATGTTGGCCCGTTCGATGCCCGGAAAAAACGGCAGTGCAAAATCAAATATTTTTGGATCTGGCTTTGCAACTCCAACAAGATGGCTATCAATAACGCATCGAACTGGTGCACCATACCCTGCACCCACCTGGCACATCGCGCTTCTCAATAATATTTCTTCAATTTGTCCACTCGCATTACTCACCACACCGATAGGCATTCCTGCATCGTGCAGTGCCATCAGTACCGATGCACTTTGAGCAACCGGATAACGCCACAAATACGCGCTTCGGGTTCGTCCTAGAGTCGCACACGCGGCTGCACAATCTGCTTCGGGCACTCCGACATGGCGCACATATGCCTCGTTATATGCCGACCAGTCAGACTCCCGGGATCGTGTTCTAGATTTGGCGGCCATACCCATGTAATGGGCCCGCACATAGTGCTCAATTGGCGCTGTTGCCCCATAAAACTCAAGAAGTGGAGCCAGTACGGTGGGGTCTGGCAATACGAGCACACCTCCGGCGTCGAATAATATTGCCTTGATTCGTAATCCCATCTTTAGCAGGATACGTCTACTGGTGCGCCAAGACCACCGATTCCACCTACGCTCTAGGTGTGCGACCTCCCCGTGATTTCTTCAAACCTCTCGCCGCTGGTGCTCCGACGCCTCTACATGAGATTCCATTTCGCCCCAGTCGAGTCATTCATTTTTTTCCACCACAACTCGAAAAAGTTGTTGCCAAATTGCCCGAGGTCGTGTCGGCCGTTGACATCCTGCTCGGCAATCTTGAAGACGCTGTTCCAATGGCAGATAAAGAAGCAGCACGTCAGGGATTCATTGATGTCGCCAAGAACCTCAAAATGGGCGACACGCAATTGTGGACTCGGGTAAATAGTTTAGATTCTCCGTGGTTTCTTGAAGATGTCACCAAAATTGTCACCGAAGTTGGCGACAAAGTTGACGTCATCATGATTCCAAAAGTTGAGGGACCAGAAGACATTCACTATGTTGATCGTCTTCTCGCTCAACTTGAAGCGCGTGCGCACTTAAAGCGCCCCATCCTCGTTCATGCTCTTCTTGAAACGGCGCGCGGAGTAGCCAACGTCGAAGAAATCTGTGGTGCGTCTCCTCGCATGCAGGGCCTTTCGCTGGGACCCGCAGACCTTGCGGCAAATCGTCGCATGAAAACGACTCGCGTCGGGGGCGGGCACCCCGACTACGTCGTGCGGCAAGATCCCGACGCCAATAATCCAGATGCAATCCGTTCTGTGTTTCAGCAAGATCTGTGGCACTACACGCTTGCCCGAATGGTTGACGCCTGCGTCATGCACGGAATTTTGCCGTTCTACGGACCATTTGGAGACATCAAAGATGTTGTCGCCTGCGAAGACCAGTTCCGCAATGCATACCTGCTGGGTTGCGTTGGTGCATGGAGCCTGCATCCCGTGCAAATCGATATTGCCAAGCGCGTTTTTAGTCCTCGTGCTCAAGATGTTGCTCAGGCACAGCGAGTTATCGACGCCATGGGTGACGGAACCGGAGCCATTATGCTTGACGGCAAAATGGAAGATGATGCATCTGTCAAGCAGTGTCATGTTGTGGTACAACTTGCTCGTCAACTCGCTGCCCGTGATCCGCAACTAGCATCGCTATACGGATTCTGAAACATTTCCGAAATTTGCAATAGGAGACACCAATGACAGATTTACGCCCGCGGCGCTCGGTGTTGTACATGCCCGCTGCCAATGAGCGAGCCCTCGAAAAGGCCAAAAACATCGCTTGTGACGCGCTTATTTTTGATCTAGAAGATGCCGTTGCTCCCGATGCAAAAGATGCAGCCAGAATCAATGCTGTCGCCGCAGCGTCGTCGGGCGACTATGGCAACCGTGAAATAACTATTCGATGCAACTCACTTGCCACACCGTGGGGAGCGGCAGACATTGCTGCGGCAGCAAAAAGCTGCGCGTCAGCCGTAGTCATTCCAAAAATAAATAATGCTGCGGAAGTACAAGCAATATCTGATGCCCTAGATGCCGCTGGCGCGCCGGCTGGTATGAACATTTGGGCGATGATCGAAACCCCGGAAGCAATCTTCAATGTGCGCTTAATCGCGGCACATCCACGAGTGGTTGTGTTGGTGATGGGCACCAATGATCTCACGAAAGAATTGCGTGCCAAGCAAATCCCTGGACGTGCGCCGTTGATGTCACATCTTGCGACAGCACTTCTTGCCGCGCGCGAGGCCAACAAAGTAATCCTGGACGGCGTGTACAACGACATCAAGAACGCTGGCGGATTCTTGGCCGAGTGTGGTCAGGGCGCCGATATGGGATTTGACGGTAAGACCCTGATTCACCCTGACCAAGTCGAAGGCGCCAACAATGTGTGGGCGCCGAGTGAGTCAGAAGTCGAACATGCACGACGGGTAATTATTGCGTTTGACGAAGCCCTCGCTGCTGGCATCGGCGTTGTGCAACTAGATGGTCGAATGATTGAAAACCTGCACGTTGATAATGCGCGTCGCAGTATTGCAATTGCTGAAGCAATTAAAGCTTTGCAAAACTAGAGATATCTAGCAAACAACGCCAGAGTTCGATCCCACGCCGTTTGTGCTGCATCGGCGCTAAACACTTCTGGTCGTGAGTCATTGAAAAAAGCGTGTTCTGTACCTTCGTAGACATGGAATGTGGCATCTTTGCCCCGCGAGCGCAAATCAGTTTCGATTGCACGCGCTTGTTCTGGCGATGCAAACCCGTCATTCGATGCGTAATGACCTTCGACTACTGCACTGAGTGCATCCCAATTGGGTTGTGCACTCGCCCACGGAATAACTCCGTAAAAAGGTGCCGCAGCGGCGACTGCGTCTGGTCGCTGACAAGCCAACGCCAAGGTCAGTCCACCACCCATACAAAATCCAACAACGCCAACTTTGCTGCGCCCAGTTCGTTGTTGCAAGACATCGACTGCTCCACTTAAATCTTTCGCTGCCTGGCCAAGGTTCAGCCCCATCATTAATTTGCCAGCGCCGTCGGGCTCTTGGCTTGATTCACCGTGATACAGGTCAGGCGCAAGCGCCGTGTATCCGGCAGCCCCGAATCGATCAACGACGTCACAAATGTGAGGCACGAGACCCCACCATTCTTGAATCACGATGACACCAGCACCGCCTGAGCCAGCAATGTATCCATCGCATGTTGCTCCATTGCTTTTGAAACTTATTCTTTCGCCCATACAAACTCCCCCTAGTAGACGCCACCCAGTTTTGTGTGATCCCAGGTCACTGTTTTTTCTACATCAATCACCACGCCGATGCGCTTATGTGCTTGCGTGCTGATGAATTGCATTCCTTCGGGTCCGACCACAATGTCTCCGTTGTATTTTTGTGCGACCAACGCCCCAATGCGCACTATTTCTGCATGGTCTTCGACTAGACGAGCTGTTCCAACTAGTTCGACACCACGAAGTTCGTTGTAGTCCTCGCCGGTTTCAACAAGTGCGGTAATACGCGCATCACGTCGAATATTCAGAACTTTTTGCGCCTTGCCGAACGTCCAAAACACAGGCTTTCCATCGATCATGGCGAACCACATCGCCACGAGGTGCGGATGTCCGCTTGGTCCGTTTGTGGCAATGTTCATCACGTGTCGTCCGTCAAGAAACTGCTCTACTTCGGTCGGTGTCATTTCTATCTGATTACGTCTACTGGCCATCGCTACAACCTAGACCACCGCCAACAAAA
Organism: Ilumatobacteraceae bacterium; assembly: GCA_009691255.1. Lineage (GTDB taxonomy): Bacteria > Actinomycetota > Acidimicrobiia > Acidimicrobiales > Ilumatobacteraceae > UBA2093. The sequence continues at coordinate 50,579 of SHUT01000005.1, read as the reverse complement.
TTTTATTGGTCAGATAACACTGCGTCGAAGCAACTCAGGAGCGTGTTGGCACTCTGGCGCAAGACTGGCCGCCGTTGCTGGCTCAATACCACCTGGTCCAATGACAAATGAACAGATCTCGAGTGGCACCACATCAACTCCGGTAGCCCACGAGTCTGGGCGAAAGCGAGCACCTGCCAAGACTGCTTCCCAAAGCGGATCTGCAAGTCGTGTTCCACAACCTGCCACCAACCACACGGGGGTTTGGACGCAATACGCCACGCTGGCAATAGCTAGTGCACCACCCGGAGCCAACACAGAATCCCGACCACACGCATCTGCTGACACGATAGTGATATCGGAGAATTCGGCTGCCGCACCAGCACCTTCTGGAGCCACCAACTCTGCAGCAATATCGTGTCGATCGAAATACCTCAACGCGTGCTGGCCGTCGCCATTGCTATCGATCACCAAGATAAATGCGTCTCCGCGACGAGCGAGAGCATCAACTACGTGCCCATTCCAGCCGACAATACACACAGTGGCATCGTCGGGCAATGCATCAACTATGTGCGCAGATGTTGCGTCATTTTGCAATGTGACGACACAGTGGCGCAACTCAAGTCGCGGATCTAGCGCTGTCAAAACACGCGCGCACATCCACCACAAGGGAGCGTTTGTGGGGTGATGCTCCACGACTCGTCGCGCCGCAACCACAAGGCTAGCTGGGTCGTTCACGATTGAACTAAAGGCGTCAGCAGTCTCCAGGGCTACCTCAACAGGGTCCGACCCGTGTGAGCGAGCCACATATCGCAGATGTTCGATGGGGTGCACCTTCCAAACGCTAGTGCCAAGGCACTAGCGTCGTCTCCGTGGCCTCAGAACAATTACCCCCTCCCAACCTTGATCTTGTTCTTACCTCGCTCACTGGCGAAGCGCGCACCTTGCGCGAATGGCTCACGATGTTTCATATGGCCACTGTGGTGCTCGACCCGTACACAAATGAGAGTGCTTGGATCCTCGAAACTGCTGCGCGCATCATGCACCAATTCAGCGATGCTGCTGTTCGTGTGAATTGGCTCATGACATGCGGTGCCGATGAAGCACAAACATTTCTTGGCCCCTACGCAAATGAGTTCTTGGTGTTTGTTGACCCAGATCGCGTCGCCGTAAAAGCACTCGGCCTCACTGAGTTACCAGCATTCGTACTTGTGCAATCCAACGGCACGCTGTCTGCATCTGCACAAGGCTGGTCTGCTGAGTCATGGCGCCAAGTAAGCGACACCATTGCCACTCTCACGAACTGGTCCACACCAACAATTCCCGCACCAGGCGACCCAGGAACCTTCCGCGGTACTGCCGCTCTTGTCTGAACCACTGACATCCACTTCTCTTCCGATTGAAGCCGTTCTCGAACAGCTCCGAGATGCACTCGCACATCGGCGCGGAGTAGTTCTTGTTGCACCACCAGGTGCCGGAAAAACCACGATTGTTCCATTGCGTTTACTGCACGAACCATGGATTGATAACAAGCGCATTTTGATCCTTGAACCACGCCGGCTTGCAGCCCGCGCAGCAGCAAGACGGATGGCTGATTTGTTGGGCCAACAAGTTGGTCAAACGGTTGGCTATCAAACTCGTGACGAGCGTCATATTTCCGACAACACCCGAATCGAAGTTCTCACCGAAGGAATCTTGACTCGACGATTACACACAGACCCATCACTTGAGGGCATTGGGCTCGTCATATTTGATGAGGTGCACGAACGCAATGTTCCAACTGATGTTGGGCTTGCACTTCTTCTGGATGCGCGGGGTACCTTGGGCACCGACGTGCGCATTCTTGCAATGTCTGCAACTCCGCAGACGGAAAAATTTTCTGTACTCCTTGCCGACATGGACGGACCTGCTCCTGTCATCACAAGTGACGGGCGCAGTTTTCCGATTGATATTCGCTATGTGCCGCGACAACGAAATGATCGACTAGAAAATATCGTTTCGTCCACTATTTTTGATGCCCTCAAGAGCGACACTGGAAATGTCTTGGTGTTTCTGCCTGGCATCGGCGAAATAAATCGAGTTCGTGATGTGGTTATGCCACTAGTACCGCCAGATGTTGATGTCCTGCGCCTTGCTGGCGCACTTCCCTTTGCCGAACAAGATGCAGCACTCTCTGCGTCGTCTGGCTCACGTCGTCGAGTGGTGCTGAGCACCGACATCGCCGAGACCAGCCTCACTGTCAGTGGCGTGCATGTCGTCATTGACGCAGGTCTTGCCCGTACTCCAAAACTTGATCCACGCACTGGTCTCACAGAACTCATTACTGTTACATCTAGCCGTGCATCTGCAGACCAACGCAGTGGGCGCGCTGGTCGCGTCGCCCCTGGGGTTGCCTATCGTTTGTGGAGCCGTATTGAAGACTCCACTCGCCTACCGCACCTGCCAGCGGAGATCACCCAAGTAGATCTGTGCGGTGTTGTCCTTGAACTCACTGCGTGGGGAACCCCCCTTGAGCACTTGAAATTTCTGGATGCTCTACCACCGCGAGCCGTGCGCCTTGCCCATGAAACTTTGCAGATGTTGCACGTACTTGACGACAATGCACAGGTCACTGCACTCGGACGCAAGGCAATGAAGCTTCCTCTGCACCCGCGTCTAGCCACAATGGTGGCGCGCTCAACTGGCGACGATGCATGGATTGCTTGTGTTATTTCTGCATTGCTTGATGACCGCGATATTTTGCGCGGCCGACCAGACACACTGCCCACCGACCTAGCACAACGCGTCGCGATTGTATTAGAAAACGAACATCACCCGGACGCTGATCGAAATGGAGTACGTCGCATCATGGAGCGCGCTGTCGACATTGCGCGTCGCGCCAACATTGGAGTTGACAACTCCGTAACGCTAGATAAAATTCATTCTCGCGTCGGGGCACTTCTTGTGCAGGCGTATCCCGACCGGTTGGCAATGCGTCGCACAACTACGGGGCAATTCGTCTTGCGTGCGGGTGGCGGAGCATGGATGGACTCTAAGGACTCTCTCGCCCATGAACAATTTATTGTTGCCGCAGATCTTGATAGTGATCGCAGATCATCTCGAATTCGTCGTGCAGCAGCACTAGACGCCAATGATGTCGTATCTGCCTTAGGTAACGATGTCGATATCACCACCATTACCGAGTGGGACTCTAGACGCAACGACGTTGTAACGCGCACAACGCGCAAAGTTGGCTCGCTCGTACTTGACGAACGCATTATACCCACTCAACCATCTGCAGAAGTAACAGCAATCGTGATGCGCCACATCGTGATTAATAAACTCTCACCGCTTAATTTTGATAGCAACGTCCGTTCGCTGCAGCAACGCATCATGTTTGTGCGTCACTACGCTCCTCGTTCTTGGCCAGATGTCAGCGACTCCGCGCTGCTCGCCACTATCGTCGATTGGCTACAGCCATTTATGACGGGCTGCACAAGCAATACCGACCTGGGTCGTATTGATATCGACTTGGCGCTGCGCTCTCTCCTCTCATGGGACGCCAGCACCGAGTTGGCATCACTTGCACCACCTCTTTTCGAACCTCCAAACGGCCGCTCAGTTTCTATTGACTATTCTGAACCCACCACACCCAGCATTGCGATTCGAGTGCAATCGCTCTTTGGGCTCGCCTCTCACCCGTGTGTATTAAACAACACCGTTGCTCTCAAAGTTCAACTGCTCTCCCCTGCTGGACGGCCTATTCAGGTCACCTCTGATCTACCAGGGTTTTGGACAGGTTCATGGGCTGATGTGCGCAAAGACATGGCCGGTCGTTACCCCAAACACCCATGGCCGGTTGACCCAACGCTCCGTTGACTGCTCCGCGCTCTAGCGTGGGGGCATGCTCGAATTTAGCTTTGCCGAAATCTTCCCCCTAGGGCCTGACACCACCACGTATCGCCTGATCTCAACTGAAGGTGTGTCCACCATTAATACAACTGCTGGAACTTTTCTTCAAGTTACACCACAAGCCATCACTGCTCTGACCGAAATCGCAATGCGCGATATTGCGCACCTCTTGCGCTCAAGCCATCTACAACAGCTCGCTGATATTTTAAAAGATCCAGAAGCGAGTACCAATGACCGATTCGTTGCTCTAGATCTTTTGAAAAATGCCAGCATCTCGGCAGGTGGCGTATTGCCAATGTGCCAAGACACCGGAACAGCAATCATCAAAGCTAAAAAAGGACAGTTTGTTCTGACTGGCGGCGGCGATGAAGAAGCGATTGCAAAGGGCGTGTTCAATACATATCAAACAAGCAATCTGCGGTATAGCCAAATGGCACCTATCTCGATGTATGAAGAAGTAAACACCGGCAACAACCTGCCAGCCGAAATAAAAATTGCAGCAACTGATGGCGACGAATACAAGTTCTTGTTCTTGGCAAAAGGTGGTGGCTCTGCCAATAAGAGTTACCTCTTTCAAGAGACCAAGGCATTGCTCAACGAAAAGGCCCTGCTCCCGTGGGTCTTTGAAAAAATGCAGACTCTCGGAACAGCAGCTTGTCCGCCCTATCACCTTGCAGTCGTCATCGGCGGAACATCTGCTGAGCAATGTGTTGAAACTGCAAAACTAGCGAGTGCTCGCTATCTTGACTCTCTTCCGACGAGTGGCGACGCAACTGGTCACGCATTTCGTGATCTAGATCTTGAGCAAAAAATGCTTTCGTTATCGCAGCAAACCGGAATCGGGGCGCAATTCGGCGGTAAATACTTTTGTCACGATGTTCGCGTTATTCGTCTGCCACGACACGCTGGGAGTTGCCCCGTCTCATTTGCGGTTTCATGCAGTGCAGACCGTCAGGCCCTAGGAAAAATTACAAGCGATGGAATTTTCTTAGAAGCCCTCGAAACAGACCCTGCACGTTTCTTGCCAGACATCACTCAGGAAGACCTAAAAACAGAAGTCGTCAATATCGATCTCACTCGTTCGATGGATGAGATCCGCGCCACGCTAAGTAAGTACCCGATCAAAACGCGCGTCATGTTGACTGGACCAATGGTTGTTGCCCGCGACATTGCGCACGCAAAACTCAAAGAACGCCTCGATGCTGGCGATGGCCTGCCGTCATACATGAAGGATTACTGCGTGTATTACGCGGGCCCAGCCAAGACTCCCACAGGTATGGCATCAGGTGCATTTGGTCCAACAACGGCTGGCCGAATGGACAGTTACGTCGCTGACTTCCAGGCGGCTGGTGGAAGTTTTGTAATGCTGGCCAAAGGAAACCGATCGCGGCAAGTCACTGACTCGTGCCACACTCACGGCGGATTTTATCTCGGCTCAATCGGCGGGCCTGCGGCACGTCTTGCTCAAGACTGCATTACCAAAGTAGAAGTCCTGGAATATGCAGAGCTTGGTATGGAAGCGGTCTGGAAAATTGAAGTGCAAGATTTTCCGGCCTTTATCGTTGTTGACGACAAAGGCAATGACTTCTTCGAAGTAGTTGCTGCCCAACATGGCACCCCCGTCAATCTTCGCTAACAAGTCTTTAGTCGTTTATTTCGTCAGCCAAGGCTCCGACACGAAGTTCGCCATCACGGGTTTGACCACCGCGCTCTAAAAAGTTTCGCATTGCTTGTTGTGCACGCGGGTCACCCAAGAGACGATTAAATCCAGCAGCTTCTTGTAATAGCTCTGCTTCAATATTGTGATCAGCACGCAAGACAGCTGCTTTAGCCTCAGCAACTGCTTGGGGCGGAAACGATGCGATACGACGTGCCAAGTTATTGACAAATGGCCATAGTTCTGCGGCCCCAAGTGTTCGGTTCACCCAACCCCACTGCTCTGCTGTGTGGGCATCGATGTCGTCACCACCCAGGATGACTTCAAGCGCGCGCGAACGACCAATCAGGCGCGGCAAGCGCACTGTTCCGCTTCCGCCAGGCAGTATCCCTAGAGCAACTTCTGGTTGATTAAAGATGGCCTTATCAGCCAGAGCAAATCGCATGTCAAAACTGCTCACCAACTCACTTCCGCCGCCGCCAACTCGACCTTCAATCACTGCAATCGTCGCTTTTGGCATTGTGCGAAAGTTCTCGCACATGCGATGAAAATCATTCAGCACTTTTGGTGCAGACAAATCACCCGGAAACATCAAAATAAGATTGACATCAAAATGTGCAATAAAAAACTCAGAGTTCGCCGACTTCATAACGACAACACGCACACTGTCATCAGCGGCGAGTTGATCGCTAAGCTTTACCATCTCGGTATAAAGATCGATTGTGAAGATATTTATCGGTGGCGCATCAATCGCCACTGCCGCTATGCCATCTGCAAGCGTTACCGAAATGGATTTGTAGTCGCCGTAGGACATATCGCGTCTTGTTAGAGAAGGCCCTTTATTGCAGCACGGGTATTGCTGATTTCATCAGGTGTCGCACCAAATTCAACGGCCGCAAAATCCGTCACACCGATATCTGATAGTGCATGAATTCGATCTTGCACTTCTGACCGTGTGCCGATGATGGCGATATCAGCCGGGCCCGCGACTCCTTCGTGGTCGAGCATTGCTCGATAGCTAGGCAATTGTCCGTAAATCACGAATACTTTTGCCGCCCGATCCATTGCCGCCGATTTGTCATCTGTCACACAGACAGGCAATGCAGCAATAACGCGCGGTTTGGGCCTGCCTGCTGCATCTGCCGCTGCATTGATTGTGGGCACTGTCAGTGTGCGCAATGTGTCTGGACCAGTACACCATGTCAATGTTCCGTCTGCCAACGCACCAGTCACTTTAAGCATTTGCGGCCCAAGTGCCGCAACGACAACTCCAAATGGCGAACTTCCTTTGACATTGACAGATGCATGTGCCTTGTACACCTCGCCGTCAAAAGAAACTGCACCAGTATGCGTCAGTGGCATCAAAATTGACAAGTATTCTTTTAGATGCCGCACAGGCTTGTCGAACGACATTCCCATCATATTTTCAATCACGATCTTGTGTGACAAGCCAATACCCAGAGTCAATCGTCCGCCTGATACGGCATTGACAGTCAAGCACTGCTGGGCCAACATCATCGGATGCCGCGGATATGTCGGCACCACGCTCGTACCGAGTTCGATCCGAGGTACTTCGCGTCCGACTATGGCAAGAGCCGTTAGTGCATCATGCCCAAATATTTGTGGTGCCCAATAACTTGCAAAGCCATCAGACTCAGCGCTATGCGCCTCAGCAACCATGTCGTCGATTGTTCCGTCATTTACTGTTCCGCCAAATATGCCAATTTTCATAACGCAGACGGTATCAGGTCTTGATATTGGCTAAGCAAGGCTGACGAGGTCGAGCCATTCGTCACTGAAATAATCAAGTTGGCCGTCAGGAAGCAACAGAACCTTGGTTGGCTTCAGGCTTTTCACAAAATCAGTATCGTGGCTAACCATGATGATTGAGCCGTTCCAGTTCATTAGTGATTCACCAACCGCCTTGCGACTCAAGGGGTCGAGGTTGTTGGTTGGCTCATCAAGCAGCAGGACATTATTGCGCCCAACCATCAACATCGCGAGGGCTAATTTGGTTTTTTCACCGCCAGACAACGTGCCAGATTCTTGAAATACCTTGCTTCCCCGTAACCCAAACATTCCCAGCAAACCACGCAATTGTGTTTCGGTGAGACCCGTGTTTGATGGTGCTTCACGACGCATGTGGTCAAGCAATGATTCGTGCACATTCAGATTGTCATGCTCTTGGGCGTAATAACCAGCGCACACATTATGGCCCCAGACAAATGTTCCAGAGTTGGATTGAGTTTCTGCTGCCAAAATACGCAAGAGTGATGTCTTGCCTGCACCGTTGAGTCCAAGGACAAGCAGCCTTTCGCCACGACCGAGATCAAATGAGACGTCTTCAAAAATTAGAGGACCGCCATAGTGTTTCGAGAGTCCGTGGGCCTCAATAACGGTGATACCGCTCTGTGGTGGATCGGGAAACTTCACCCGAATCTGGCGATCTTTTGCTCGCACGCCTGTGGACTCGCCTTCAATTCGAGCAATACGTTTTTCGATGCTGTGAGCCATCGTTGCTTTGCTTGCCTTTGCCCCAAAGCGATCGACCACAGTTTGCAGACGCGCAACTTCTTTGGACTGCAGCATCGCTTTGCGCTCCGCTCGTGTTTCGTCTTCGGCGCGCGAACGCTTATATTGCGAATATGTTCCGCGGTATTCAACAATTTCGCCAACACCGTCTTCGTCGGGGCGGTCAAGATGCAGAACGCGAGTAATCGCTTCGTCAAGCAATTCAAGGTCGTGACTAATTACCAAAAGCGCACCTCTGTAGTTGCGTAAAAAATTTAAGAGCCACATTTTTGCATCAATGTCTAAGTGGTTGGTGGGTTCGTCTAATAACAACACGTCACTTCCGGCAAACAATATTCGAGACAACTCCACGCGTCGGCGCTCGCCACCTGACAACACCCCAAGCGACAGGTCTATTCGGTCGGCAGTGAGCCCAAGGCCCGCCGCAATCGAGCGAGCATCGCCCTCAGCCGAGTACCCGCCTTTCATGCGAAACTCATCTTCAAGGCGCGCAAACTTGGCGATTGTGCGTTCATCTGGCGTTTCTTCCATAGCGATCCGCATTTTTTCGAGACGCTCCAAATCGGCATCAATATTGCGTCCACTTAAAATATGCGTGATTGCGGTGCGACCATCTAGTACCCCGGCGATTCTGGGGTCTTGAGGCAAGTAGCCAAAGCCACCACTTCGAGTTATTTTGCCACCAGACAACTCAGACTCTCCTCCAAGAACCTTAAAAAGACTCGTTTTACCCGCACCATTGCGACCAACAAGACCCACCTTGTCGCGTGCCATCACCGTGAAGGATGCCACCTGCACTACGTTTCGACCACCGATTTCGACGGTCAGAGATTGGACTTGAAGCATGTACCTATTCTGCCGTGCGTTACACGGTTTATGGCGTACTAGTCGACGTTGTTGTTTTAATAGTTGAGGTTGACGACGGCACGGTTGTTGACGACGGCACATCAGTGACGGTTGTCTCAGTGGTCATCAATGTTGTGGTTGTCTCAGTGGTCATCAATGTTGTGGTTGTCTCAATCACCCCGGGCTCAAGTGAGTCATCAACAAATTCTGAATCCAAACACTTACCGGAGCTATCTCTGGGGGCACCAACGGCCCGACTAATTGCTTCGACAAGTACTGCTCGTCCAGCATTGCTGGGATGAATTCGATCCTTGTTCAAAACACCTTCAGTCGCAGAAATAGTTTCCCAATCCATCAAACTAACTGATTTATTTTCTGCAGTGACAGATCGAATCACGGCATTTACTTCATCTTGTGCATCTCGGAAATTGCTTGTCGTCAGCAACAGCGTTGGACGTGGCGCAAGAGACTTCACGATGGCTACTAAATCAGTTCGGAAATCCGATATCCGACCTACAATATTTGTTCCCAAAAATACAACTGCCGCATCCCATCCGTCATAAATGCGCGCTTTTAAAACTTTTCGTCCAAAATTAATTGACTGACCAGTCTCCGCCTCTACCGCAACTCGCCAACCCATTGGCACCAACTTTGAACACATTGCGCCGCCATATCGCGATGCAGTTCCAGCCAAGATTGAATCGCCAATAATAATAATGCGACTGCCTTTTATTTTTTCGGCAAGAACTGGACCATCGATCTCAGGGTAGTCAATTGTGTTTACAAGGTCAGTCGCTAGTCCGCCATCGCCACTGAAGTCGTTGCCAGGGATGTTGCCAACACCACCAAGCGTGTCGCCACTTGAACTATTTGGCCCACCTGATGAGCACGCAGCCAGGCCCACTAGAAACAATCCAACGAGTACTTTTGATCGACGCATGACTGCCCAAGTCAACCTTATTTTGGCTCCAGTTCCTCGTTATTTCTGCCCAATATCTCGCGATCGCAGTTCATCGCGAATTTCCAACAGAATATCGTTCGTGCTGACAATCGGTGTACCAGTTCGAAACTTGTTATAGACCTTGACAACCGCAAACAGCCCTGCCGCAACAAAAATAAAGTTGAGTCCTGCGGTTGCAAATGCGCCGAACGGAACATCGCTTCCATTTATGGTCAGAACTTTTTTACTGAAGTCTGGTTGTGAGCCACCAAATATTGCCCCTAACAAGCCACCCAGTATCCCAGGCGCATCTTTACCATTGCCGGCAAAAGCATCGATCACAGTCTTGAATGCAGCACCCATTACAAATGCAATCGATAGATCAATCACGTTTCCGCGATTGATGAATTCCTTAAATTCATCAATGATCTTGCGTTTTTCTTTTTTGGACACTATTGCTCCTTTGTTATCTGTACACGGGCTTCATTGAAACATGCTCCGCCTGCCAAATCATTGATGTCATCCGAAATCAATACATTGCTGACGTTGCCGCTATCAGTGTGTCGCCGCCACAGACCCTTTGGAATCTCGCAAGTACCAGGACGCACACGGTCGGCCACTACACAGTCAAGGGCAACTACACCCAGTTGATTATGCACGGTCACTCTTGTGCCTGTAGTGATGTGGCGCGACAACGCATCTTGCGGATTAATTGTGACTACTGCTGCGGGTGCATCAAACTCTGCAAACATTGAATTGATAGTGCGCGACGTTGCAGGAGACAACATAATGAGTGGGTAATTTGAATCTCGAGCGATGCGACGCGGTTTTGGTAGTGCAAGTTTGCTTGATTCATCAAACAATACTGCTCTATTGCCATCTGGAAACGTCGTTTTAAACTGAATTGGTTCGTCTGCTGACCGCAGTGTCACTATGTCGTCAATGCCACATTCATCAGCAGTGGGCGTCAGCAGTTTGACCCCCATTGCGGCAGCCAACAATAGTGCGACATTTGTGTTACTGCGGCTCTCGCCAATCGGCTCGATTGCTTTGCGAACGCGTTGCAGGGCGAACACGCCATAACTTGCGGCAATGTCATCTACTTCAAACTGTGTTGTTGCTGGCAACACAACATCGGCATACATTGCCGTATCTGTTAGCACTTGGTCATGAACCACCGTAAAAAGGTCTTCTTGCGCTAAGGCGCGAGTAATGCGATTCTGATCAGGAGCACTAACTGCTGGATTAGCTCCCTGCACCACGAGCACTTTGACGCCAGTTTGGCCACTGACATCACTAAGCAGGTAACGCGCCACATGATTCATATTGATTTTTGTCCGTGATCCGACAACAACTGGCAACTTATCCAATACTGGAGCTGCCGTTACAGCAGATGTACTAGCGATGATTCCGCTTCCACGTTGACTAAAGTGTCCAGCTAGAGCCCACAGGGCCAGCACGGCGAGCATGCCACTACCGCCGTTGCGATTACGCTCAATTCCCCAACCCACGCGCAACATCGCTGGCGATTTGCTCGATATCAAGTTGACTAATGACACAATCACGCTCTCTTCAATTCCGCATTCGCATGCAGCGTCAGCAAGCGTCCACTCTTGAGCAGCGTCCAAAAACTGCTCCGACCCCTTGGTGTGTTGTGCAATAAACTGGGCGTTTAGAATCTGGCGTTGTTTGAGTTCGCGGGCGATGGCCAAAGCCAAAACTGCATCGGTTCCTGGCAGCAACGGTACGTGTATATCAGCGCGATCAGCCACTCCCGTGCGACGCGGATCTATAACGACAACTGTTCCGCCATTTGCTTGGCACTTCGTCAAAATCGGCAAGAGGTGTGTATTAGAAACCGTAGGGTTCGCCCCCCATATCACAACAAGTTGTGACGACGCCATATGCGTCGGATGAGCAGCATCCATTCCGGGAAACGTCTGCTTCCAGGCTGCCCCAAAAGTTGCTGCACAAATATTGTGCTCAATTTCTGGACAACCCAAGCGAGCAAATAACTCGACCATTGCTCCAGAACTCTCTAGCACTCCAGAAGAAGAGTTGTACAAGTATCCAAAGACACTGTCAACGCCGTGTTTCATTATTGCCAACTTAATTTTTGAAGCAACCAGTTCAATTGATTCATCCCACGAAGCAGTTCGAAATTGTCCACTCCCTTTGGGTCCGGTTCGAATCAATGGCGTTGTTAGCCTCGCATCTGAGTGCACGCGTTTAATGCTCTGCTGTACTTTTCGACAAATAAAATCTGCCGTGAAGTCATTTATGTCGCCAGTAGTGGCGGCGTCAATATCTACAATGACACCATTTTGAACAGTCACATCAAGCGAACAGGTGTCTGGGCAATCAAGCGTGCACGCTGTACGCACAACAAGACGACTCGAAACCATGGATATCATTATGCCAGTTCGAGATCCTCAAATCTATCAACATTTCGCAAAGACGGGAATCCGAACCACCACACGCCCACAATGGCAATAGTTGCTATCCCTCCGCCCACCACCGTGGCTGGTGTGCCAATCGCGCCCGCTACTAGTCCGGACTCAAATGCGCCGAGTTCGTTTGAGGCGCCAATGAAGACATTCTCTACGGCCATCACTCTTCCTAGTTTTTCATCGGGAGTCACGAGTGGTACAAGTGAACCGCGGATGAACACGCTGACCATGTCAGCAGCGCTCACGACAACAACTGCCAAAAACGCCACCGCATAAATATGAGTCGTGCCAAGAACAATTGTTCCGGCGCCAAAAAGACCTACAACTGCGAGCAGTAATTTGCCGATGCCACGCGTAATTGGTTTTACTGCCAGAAACATCGCCATTGTGGCTGCGCCGATACCCCCGGCTGCTCGCAACCAACCATAAGCAACATCACCCACAAGCAACTGCTCTTTGGCAATCACGGGCAGTAACGCAATCGCTCCCCCAAAAAGAACTGCAAAAAGGTCGAGGGAAATTGCTGCCAGCAAGATCGGAGTACGTCGAACAAATTGCAAACCTTCAAGAGCGTGCTTGATTGTTGGACGCTCAGCCGCTTTTTGTCGCACTAGATCGTGCGGAACGGCGACACCCGTCAACAAAACAATGCCGACAAAGATCAAGGCAGCTGATGTTGCATACGCGACCCACGGATCAACGGAGTATAAAAACCCACTTGCCGCTGGCCCGATGATTGCTGCCCCGGTCCATGTTGCGCTATACATCGCTACCACTCGGGGTAATCCGCCTACTGGTGCAATCGTACGGGCGATTGGTCGAATACCTGCCGCCATAAATGCGCGCGAGGTGCCGAAGAATACGGCAATCACAAATATTGGTGTCGTTGAACTCGGGTCTGAACGCGCATATAACGCAAGTGCAACTGAACACAACATCTCGCCGATTAGCCCGATGATCGCAACATATTTGCGATTGAAATGGTCGGCGATGATTCCGGTCAATAAAACAAGTGCTGCGGCTGGCAAGAATTCAGCCAACCCGAGCCAACCAATATCGACTTCATTTCCCGTTATATCAAAGACATGCTTTCCCAATGTTGCAGCTTGCATCATAACGCCAACAGTGATGACGAATTGCGAAACTAAAAATGCTGAAACAGCAGGCGATGCCAATACTTGACGCGCCGATAGCACCGGAGGCGTATCTGGTAACTCAGCGCTCATCGAGCAGTCCAGCCACCATCTATAACGAGCTCTTGCCCCGTCATAAACGACGAGGCGTTACTCGCTAGAAACAACAGCGCACCGTCTAGTTCGTGCTCTTCTCCCAGACGCGGAATTGGCGAGTTCTGAGCGATAAAGCGCCGTGACCCCTCGTCTGTATCCATCTCTGCTGTCATCTCTGTCAAAAACCACCCCGGACACAGTGCGTTCACGCGCACACCTTTGCGCGCCCATTGCAATGCGAGTTCTCGCGTCAGACTGATCACTGCACCCTTGCTTGCGCAATAGTTTGCCTGCTTGACCGGAGTCGAGCCCACCAGTCCCAACATACTCGCCACATTGACGATGCTGCCATTACCTTGTTGCACCATGTGAACACCGGCTAATTTTGCTAAGTGCCACACTGCTGTTGTGTTGATCTCCATGACTTCGCGAAATTGCTCAAGTGTTTCATGTTCAATTCCGTATGAATATCCGAGTCCGGCATTATTTACAAGCACGTCAATACGTCCACGTTGCTCAATAGTTTGAGCAATCAGATTCTCGCGCTGCGCCGAGTCTGCCAAGTCACACACGATGACAACAGCCCCTGGCAGATCTGTCGCTAACGCATCAAGACGATCTTTGCGGCGAGCAGAAATCACAACACTTGCCCCAGCTGCGTGCAAAACTCTGGCAAATCTGGCTCCCAAACCTGACGAAGCCCCTGTAACAAGTGCGACCTTGTTGTCGAGTCGAAATTGTGCAACTGGGTCAGATAACAAAGAAGCCATACCCTGAGGTTAGAGCCGACACCCGCGTGTGCGAACAAAGTTTGGTCTACATAGTACGAAATCAGACGACGGATCGTGCATCATTTGTCCCAGGGCTGCTGGGGCGGGCTACGGCGTAGCCAACACCGCTATCGCGACCTCGGGCACGTTGGTGCAGATACCATCAACTCCCCATGAGATTATTTGTTGCATCCGAGCAGGGTCGTCGCATGTCCACGTGTTGACCTCAAGACCATTCTCGTGACAGACCTCGATTACATGCTCTGTCAACAGATTGACCCACGGATGCAGAGCAAGATGACCTGAGTCGCGCAACCCAGCCGCAACACTGGCAATATCTGCATCTCGTACGCCTGTAGTGAGCCATGCCGTGCCTACATCAGGCAAGAGTGCATGCATGGCGTCAACGGTCTCGCGACGAAAGCATGAGATTAACCAGCGGTCGTACTCAGCGCGACCTCTCAACATGTCTGCCACCTGAGCCGCCAGTATCTCCCCTGGGTCAAAGTCTGGTTCGTTTGGGTCATTTTTGATCTCGATATTGACCCACAACCCTGAACATGCATCCAATGCTTGTTCGAGCGCGGGAATATATAAAGGCAATTCTCGTGCATCGGTCTGCACAATGACACGACCGTCCTTGAGCCTGGCATCGTGATGGACCACCATGACACCATCGCGTGACAGCCGAACGTCAAGTTCTACGGCATCTGCACCCATGTCCACAGCCTTGGCAAAGGCTGTGAGTGTGTTCTCGGGTTCAGCATGAGATGCACCGCGGTGAGCTATCACTTGGGTGCGATGATGGTGCAACGGGAGACTGGGCATTCCTCAAGTGATAGCACAGGAGCGACAAATGCATACCAGTCTTTGGGCAAAAGCGGACAAAATAAAAATAAAATACATGCATGGAACTTTGCTTTTCCACTTGTGATATCGCTCGTTTTCCCATAGCGTTTGCCCTTGTGGGAAACTACGAAATTTTGTCCACCGATGCATTGCATCCCTAACCCCCGCAAAGGAACCCGACGTGTCAATCCTCGCGTCTAGCCTCGCTCTTGGAAGTGCCGATTACACATGGCGTGACGGAGCGATATGCAGAGATACAGATCCTGAATTATTTTTTCCTATCGGCACCACCGGTCAAGCACTCTTGCAAATTTCTCGTGCAAAGAGCGTCTGTGGTGAGTGTCCAGTCTCAGTTGACTGTCTTGAATTTGCAATTGAGACAAATCAAGACACTGGTGTGTGGGGTGGAACATCCGAAGAAGAACGTCGACAGATTCGCCGAGACATTGCCTCCCAACTGCGCAACTCTCGCGTTAGTTGATTCTTATTCCGCACTAAGCGGAACCCGCAATTCGATTACTGTACCGGTATAGCCGGGACGCAACGACAGTTCTACGAGTTCTAGTTCTTGTGTTGTGGCCGCGCGCATGTCGATTGTTCCGGCTAACTCAGTTGTCACAAGAGTTCGCACAATTGAAAGCCCAAGACCAGTTGCTGTGGAGAGATCAAAATCTGGGTCGATTCCTCGACCATCATCGATCACGGTGATGTTGAGGTATTCATCGTCAGCGTCAAGTTGCACCGCAACTGTGCCGCCACCTTCCCCTTCTGGAAATCCATGGTCAATGGCATTTTGGAGCAACTCTGTCAACACCACCGATAGTGGCGTCGCAATGTTTGCCGGTAAACGACCTCCGTCACCGTGAAGAACAAACCTCACGGGGCGATCAGGCGACTGCAAACCTTCTTCGACGAGGCGCACAAGTGGTCTGACGATTTCAATGAAAGCAACGTCGTCACCGGGCTCTCGAGACAAAGTTTCGTGCACTAATGCAATTGTTCGAATCCGCCGAACTGACTCCGCAACGGCAGCCTTTGCTTCTTCTGATTCCAGTCGCCGCCCCTGTAGCCGAAGGAGTGCTGAGATAGTTTGTAGATTATTTTTTACTCTGTGGTGAATTTCTCGAATCGTTGCATCCTTTGACAACAGCAAACGATCACGGCGGCGCAATTCCGTTACGTCGCGCAACAACATCACGGCTCCGGTCACGACAGTGACACCGTCAACTTTGTCAAGAATCGGAATACATCGAGTAAGTAATGTCACGTCAGAAGTCTGCTCAAACTCTTCGACTACAGGTTCTTGGCGCTCAAAAGCCTGCCGCACTGGACTGTCAATCATGCCCAACTCTGCAAGTGTCTGACCAACCGCATTGGCACTAATACCCACTCTATGTAGGGCAGATGTTGCGTTTGGCGACGCATACCGAACCCGCGTCTCGGCATCAAGAACGACTGCGCCGTCCCCCACTCGTGGTGCCACACTGCCATCGGCAACACGACCTTCAAACGGAAACTCGCCTACCATGATCATGCGCGCAAAACGCTGGAAAATTTCGAGATAGGTTCGCTCAAGCTCTCCGGGCTGGCGACTATTTTGCGTGTTCCATTCGCGAGTTAGAACGGCAATTGTGGCACCGTCATATCGCACTGGGATCGCCATCATTCGACATGCATCGGACATACCTTCGACAGCAATTTCGCCTTCAACAATGTCGCCAGATTGATACGCCTCAGCCAGAAGTGGACGCTCTGAATAATTAGCCGATGATCCGACCCAATCCACCAAATAAAGTGTCTGTCCAGTTGCGGCCCGCACTTGAGCAATCACTAGCCATGTGTTGTCAGTGGTAGGTACATACAACAACATGTCGGCAAAGCAAAAGTCTGCCAACATTCCCCACTCTCCGGCGAGCGCTTGCAGATGAGCAACCTGCTCTTTGGAGAACTCAGTATGTAGTTTTGCCAGTTCAGCGATTGTTGCCATCAGAAGTCCTCACAAGAAGTCTGCCCTATGGGCTCACAAGGGCTCGAGCAATGTGTCAATTATTAGATCAACTGCCAAAACCTATACGCCGATCGGCATCGGCGGAACCGATTTCAACATAGGCAATCTTGGCCGCAGTAATGCCGATATCGCGACCGCGTTTATCCGTAATCCACAACGTGTCCGAAGTGCCAGACAGCGCAGCCTCGACGGCGGTCTTGACTTTTTTGCGCGTTGCTGCGTCGTCTTCAAGTTCAATCGAGATCTCTCGCGTTGCCTGTGTTACTCCAATACGTACGTCCACGTGTGTCCTCCTGTTGAACTGTGTCTACTGACCGTAGCCGTTAGACCAGTTTAAGACTCTTGCTAAACAACTTCTTTGGCTTAAGTTCTTCTACGCGCTCAGCAAGAGCAAAGAAAGCAGCCCCTACCAGGGACTCTGGTGCCACGGCTGCGATGGGGCGGCCGTTGTCTCCGCCTTCACGCAACTGCGCCACGAATGGAATCTGGGCCAGCAACGGAACACCGAGTTCATCGGCCAAGGCCTGTCCACCGCCTGATCCGAAAAGTTCGTACTTCTTGCCATCGTCACCAATAAACCACGACATGTTCTCGATGATTCCTTTGACAGGCAAGTTTACTTTTTGGGCCATCAACGCCGACATACGTGCCACCTTTTGGGCGGCCTCTTGGGGAGTCGTGACGACGAAAACTTCTGCCCTTGGCAAATATTGACTAAGGCTAAGCGCAATGTCTCCGGTGCCAGGAGGCATGTCAATTAGAAGGTAATCGGGTTCGTCCCAAAATACGTCAGTCAGAAATTGTTCGAGCGCTTTGTGCAACATTGGTCCGCGCCAAATAACTGCTTGTCCTTCAGGCACAAAATATCCGATGCTGATGCAGCGCACGCCCCATGCTTCTGGGGGCAACAACATTTGATCAATTGCGACTGGGTCGCGGTCTGTACCGAGCATCCGTGGAATCGAGAAACCATAGATGTCTGCATCAACGATTCCGACGCTGTGTCCACGCGCAGCGAGCGCAACTGCAAGGTTGGTGGTGACGCTGCTTTTGCCGACACCACCTTTTCCGGATGCAATCAAAATCGGGCGCGTCTTGCTTCCGAGTTGAGCAAACGGAATAGTTCTTCCTTCAGAATGACCCTGTTTAGGATTTGATCCAGCTGTTGCGGCAGCGTCTCCGTGCACAATGCGTCGAACATTTTCTCGCTCTGCGTCAGTCATGACTCCAAAGTTGAGATTGACTGCACTGATCCCAGCCAATGGCAATACTGCGCCATCAACACGGTTTTGGATTTCATTGCGTAGGGGACACCCCGGAATAGTAAGTACCACCGTCAGCGACACCGTTGAGCCCTCAACCACGACATCGCGCACCATTCCGAGATCGACAATGGACCTATGCAGTTCAGGGTCTTCTACTGGCCTAAGTGCTTCAATGACTTGCTCTGCGGTGGTGGTACTCATAGGGTCTCCAGTTGGCGGGGATTAGGGGGTTGGCGTCGAACAATTCGTACGACGGCTATAGGTACAATAACGGCGTGGCAGAAGGAACGACTACCCCTGTGAAGACTCCGAAGTCATTCAGTGCCACTGTCTCGGCGATTACCTCTGCTTTTGGTGACCCCACCCGTCGTGCGGTCTATTTATTCGTACGTGAAGCGCATAACGGGGCGACTGCCTCTCAGGTGGCTGAAAAATTTGATCTGCACCCCAATGTCGCTCGCCACCATCTGGACAAATTGTCAGCAGGCGGATACCTCGATATCGCCATCGAGCGCGCCGAACACGGTGGCGCTGGACGCCCGTCCAAGCATTACCGTGCTGCTTCGGCTGGAGATGTTCTGGACTTTCCGGTGCGCAGTGACGACTTAGTGTTGTCGCTCTTGGGTAAAGCACTCGCTGCGCTCCCGACCGGAATTGCTCAAGCAATCGCCGAAGAAGTTGGTCAAGAATACGGCAAGGCAATGGCTGCTGGATTAGCTGGTCACGATTTTGCCGCTGGTCAAAAATCTTTGCGGTCTGCAATGCAAGCGGTTGCAGATGCGCTCACTGCTCACGGCTTTGCAGCCCACGCGGATAATCGCAATAACCAACTACGAATCGTGACAAGTCATTGTCCGTTTGGAGACGTAGCGATTGAAAACCCCGTGGTCTGTGCAGTTGATCGCGGCATGGTCAAGGGCATGCTTAGTGTGTTATACGGTGATACTGATCCGTCAACAATTGGCTCGTTGCCCCAGGGCGACACATTTTGTACCACAACTGTCTAGCGAAAAATTGTTTTCGCTAGTCACCCCAGAAGCGTTGCTCCTGAAACGGATCACCGTACATGTGATAACCGTTGCGCTCCCAAAAACCAGGCTTGTCGCTTGCCGTTGCTTCAAGACCCCTCAGCCATTTAGGTGATTTCCAGAAATACAAGTGTGGAACCAGCAGGCGAACTGGGCCACCATGGATTGACTCGATTGGTTCGCCTTCAAAGGCATACACGACGAGTGCGTTATCGCCCATGACATCTGCCAAAGGCAAGTTGGCCGTATAGCCATACTCTGCGTGACCCATAAAATGAGTTGCGTTACTCGACATGCCAGCATGTTGCAGCAAGTCCCGAACGCGAACGCCCGTCCAGCTTGTGTCGAACTTTGACCACTTAGTCACGCAATGAATATCTGTTGTAATGGTATGCGACGGCAGAGCCGTCAATTCTTCATACGTGAGCGTGTATGGAGCATCGACGAGGCCAGTAATCGAGAGGCTCCATTCGCCTTGGGCGTATGTTGGAACATCACCGACATGCAAGACTGGAAATCTGTCTGTCAGATACTGACCTGGCGGCAAACGAGCAGGATCAAACCCTTGAGCCTCGACATCTTGGCGGTTGCGATCAAAAAATCCCACATAGCAAGTCTGCCCTATTTTTGAGACTTTGGCTAACTCTGTTATTACGCTTCTCGCTATGCCAGTCTTTCTCGTTCGACACGCCAAGGCTGGCAGCCGCTCAGGCTGGGATGGTTCTGACTTTGATCGCCCCCTGTCGATTGCGGGGATGCAGCAATCTCAATTGCTTGTAGAAACATTTTCGATTTATTCGCCACCTGCTGTGTATTCAAGTCCATACCTGAGATGCATTCAGACCGTTGGACCAATCGCTGCGTATTGTGGGCTAATTGTACGCACCGACAACCGACTGGCTGAAGGAGCAAACTTTGAAGACACCGTTGCTTTTATTAATAATGTCGATGACAACTCAGTGTTATGTAGCCACGGCGATGTCATCCCTGCTGCAGTGCAAGCGCTTATTAGGCGTGGACTTGAAATGACAACCCCTCCTGATTCTCGCAAGGCAGGTGTATACGTTTTACACAAAGACTACGGGCGTTTCGTCAGTGCCGAGTGCTTTGCTCCTCCGAAAATACTTGCGTCGTAATTATTTTTTTGTGGCGACTGCCTCGTTGACTTGTTGCACGATGGCCTTGACATACGAAGCAACCTCATGCGGTGGGTTTTGGGCTTGGCATTTCTCTAAGGGTGATTGAGCCAATACTGCATTGTCTAGAAAACGAAATTCGACGATTCCCAGAAAACACCATGCATCTGGATACGTTGGGTCAGTCGTTGTTGCTGTTGTTAAGTCCTGTATTGCAGTAGCCATTGCTGTGTCGCGCAGACTGTTTGACGCACTGTTTGCCGATAGAGCCAATAGCCACGAGCGATACGTCAGTGCCTCAACATTGTCTGGCTCAATTTTGAGCACGCCTGAATACAACTGAATCGCTTGCACTGGGTCGCTGAGGTTGACGGCGCGTGCCTGAGAGAGCATGGCAGAGATGCTTTCTGGTGTGCCGCCAGTGATATTTTGCCCAGGCAAGCGTTGCCCAGATTGTGCGGCCACCCACCAACCTGCCCCAAGTGCGACTGCCAGTATTAGTGCGACTGTAAAAATAGATTGAAGCACGCGGCGAGGGACCACTTCGGGCTCTGGGGCATCTGTCGTTTCTATCGCACGCGTGATGTCTGCTGCTCGAGCGATGTAGCCAGACTTCAATGTCTGGTAATCAATCTCATCTACATCACCTGCAAGGTACTCACGCTCAAGATCTCGGAGCGACTGCAACAAAAATTTCTGCTCTTCGCGTTTTGCTTGATCTTGTGTTTCGTTATGGCGCATCACAATGTGTCCGTGTTATGCGTATCAAGTTCTAATAACTGCGCAACAAGAGCACGGTCGGCATCTGATGCTTGACCACCCTGCTCACGTTTCCAACGCCGAAATGTGAGTGCCAATCCAGCAGCGCAACACACCAATACAGCGACGGGCAAGACCCAAATTAAAGCGTCTAGGCCAGTTGCGCGAGGAACAAGTAATACTTGTCCCCCAAAACTGCTTCCGATAAACGCCACGACTTCATCGTCCGTGCGCTGGCCACTGGCAACTTGACGAGCCACTTCATTGCGAATGTTTTGCGATGCAGGCGCCTGAGACACATAGACACTTTCTCCATCACATGTTGGGCAAGCAAGCCGTTGGGTGATGTTGTCAATACGGTCTTCTTGGGTTAGTGGTCCGGATTGACGACTAGCCCCCACTGCCAAGAGTGCAACCGCCAAAATTCCCATAAGCATCCAGACTGGCCACGACTTGAGTTTCTGATTCAGTGTCGACTTCATTGCGATAATCCTTCGAACTGTGCGTGCAACTCAGTCATGCGATCTTCAAGAAAACCTTTCTTAACTGCGCCGACTACTCGCATCCGCACAAATCCGTTTGGATCGATGATCCATGTTTCAGGAACTTTGGCTACGCCAAAAGCCACAGCAATTGCACCGTCGCCATCCATTACTTTTGGCCAATCACCCCCATTAGCCCTAAAGAAATCTCTAACGGCATTGTCATTGTCGTCGTTAATAATTGTAAAGAATTCCACTGCATCGGACGACGTTGATTGTGCATCAACAAAAGCCTTTATTGCTGCGTGCTCTTGAATACAAGGGACGCACGTGGAATTAAAAAAGTTCAACATCACCCAGCTTCCGCGACGACGGGCAATCTCAAACGAAGTGCCATCAAGCGTCTTGGATTGAACGACAGGTGCTGAACGACCGAGCAATGGTGATGATGCAGTGTCTCCGTCACTTGGCGATGCGCCCGCTAAAACCACAAGCAGAGCGACGGCGATAAGACCAACAACGCCAGCCACTATCGGCGCAGTTCGACGAGCATTATTCGGTGACATCATGCCGACGTTTCTTGAGCAATGGGCGCTGATACGGGGTCAGTGGGTTTGCGACGCGAACCCGGAAATGCTGCCAACAACGTTCCGACACCCATCAGGCCGCCGCCGATCCATAACCACATCATAAGAGGCTTAATAAATACCTTTATCTTTGCCTGGTTGGAAGAAACTTTTACAGGTGGCTGCAGAGTCAGATAAATATCTTTTGAGAACATTGATTTCACGGAGGGCGTCCCGATGTTTTGACCCATGTTTGTAAACTTTTGTATCGCTGGGGCATATATGCCGTCGCCGTCCACAAGAATTTCCGCTTTGACGGAGGTTCGGCGGTCATCTTTTTCTTCGACAAAACGCACAAACTCAAAACTGTGACCCCCATATTGAGCAGTCTCCCCCGCGCTTAAAGTCAGTTCTTGGCTACGCGTATATGAGTTAGATGCGGCCAATGCAACGGCAATAATAATGACCCCAATATGCACCACCATTCCGCCATTGGCCCGACCGACGAGACCGCGTAGTCCTTGACGTCGTGTAGCCAAGACAAGTTGTCGCAACGCGGCTCCGGTTGCGAATCCGCCAAGCGAAAATGTAAGTAACGGAGCGAGGCCGACTGCGCCAACGGCGAGACTTAAAATCAGGGCAGCGATTCCAGCCCACGCTGGCCAGAACAAGCGGTGGCGTAACAGTTCACCAGAGGCCTTGCGCCACGGCAACACTGGAGCAATACACATAAGTACCAATAATGTGATCCCGATTGGTGTTGCCAACTGATCAAAAAATAGTTCTCCCACAATTAACTGTCGATTCTGAAGTGCTTCAACAATCAGCGGAAATACTGTTCCGAGCAGCACGACAAATGCAAACACTCCGAACAACACATTGTTGGCCAAAAAAGCCCCTTCGCGAGAGATCGGTGAATCAATTGTTCCAGGTGATCGAAGTTTTTCACCGCGCCAACCAATAAGTGCGACAGACACAATCACGATCACTCCAAAAAACGTCAAGAGATACGGGCCAATATCACTGTTACTGAAAGCATGCACACTATTAAGCACACCTGAGCGCGTCAGAAATGTTCCGAGAATCGTCAAACTAAAAGTAGCGATGAGTAGCGACAAGTTCCAGACGCGCAGCATTCCGCGCCGTTCCTGCACAAGCACTGAGTGGATATAGGCGGTACCTGTCAGCCACGGGATAAATGAGGCGTTCTCAACTGGATCCCATGCCCAGACTCCGCTCCAACCTAAGACTTCGTAGCTCCACCAACCGCCAAGAATAATGCCGAACGTCAAAAACCCCCACGAGAACAATGCCCATCGTCGAGTCTCTAGTAACCAACCCTCTCCCAACCGACCAGTGATAAGTGCGCCAATCGCAAAAGCAAACGGGATCGTCATACCCACATACCCCACGTACAAAATTGGTGGATGGAAAAGAACCAAGATGTGATTTTGCAACAGCGGGTTTGGACCAGGACCGTCAAGAACACCTGCTGCACCTTTGCCAAATGGATTCGCGGGTCCGAGCGTGAGAATAAAAAAGAATGTGCAGACAAAAAACATCGTTGCCATTGCCCATGCCACGAGTGGATCAGTAAGTTTGCTCTTGTATTTCCAGGCAATGATTACAGTGCAGACTGCCAGAATCAGCATCCACATCAAGATCGAACCTTCTAGAGCGCTCCACACCGCTGTGAAGTTATAAAGAGCTGGCGTACTCTTTGATCCAACTTTTTGGACATACGCCAACGAGAAATCGCGTGTAATCATGGCGTATTCCATGCAAGCAAATGCGCTGACTGTGGCAACTACGCACAATGTGGCGAACCGTGGAACTAGACGCAGTACCTTTTCGTCGTTCTGTCGCGTTCCCATCACGCTCGCAAACATTCCGAATACGGCCCCCACTAAGCCAACCAGCAATGCTGCCCGACCCAAAGATCCGCTCACTCCGGCGATTGCGAGCACGCTGCTGTCTCCTTTGTGGCTTCATCAAATCTTGACTTATTTTTTTCGACATACTGATTGGTGTGCTTGACTTCAATTCTGTCACTATCAAAAATTCCATCTACTACTCGTCCGTGTGCAACCACCGGAATACATTCCTGAAAAACTCCCCCTGGATCTCCCTGGTAACGGACCTGCAGTGTCTTGTTGTTAAAGGACATCATAAATTCAGTCACGCCATCAGCCTGTTGGAGTGAATTCTCGAGCACGATGCCTTGCACTCGGATTCTGCGTTGACCGACACAGCCATCGCGCACGCCCACTTCGTCTACATTGCAGTAATAATCAATGGCACTCGTCAAAAATTGAGTTACCACTACTCCACCAGCAGCAAGCGCAAGGGCCACAATGACGATCGGAACCCAGCGACGGCGTTGACGCTGTGCCCGTGATTCTGCGTCAGCGATGGGTCGCGGTGTTAGATCCATGGCTTGTCATCATCTGATGTGATGGCGCCAAGTCTGCGCGAACGACGCACTATGTACAGGACGTATACGGCGATAGAGGCAAAAGTCAACACATAACTCGCGATTATGAACGAAGCATGATCCATGTCAGCGCCCAGCTTCGGTTCGTCGTTGTTGGATTGCAAGATCAAGACCTTGGTCTTGCACCGCATCTTCTAGAGCCATCAACCGTTGTCGATGAATGAGCAGCCAAACAAATAGCATGGTGAAAGATATGAGTCCCCAGAACAGAGTGAAGAGCATGAAGCCATCGAGTTTGACCTTGGCATTTGGATCAGCAATTGACGCTTTTTGGTGCAGCGTTCGCCACAAGTTGACACTGAAATGAACGAGCGGAATTTCTAGTACGGCAAGTAGCGCCATCACTGCTGATCGTCTGGCCCGTTGGCGAAATGTTCCGCCTAAACGGCGCACTGCAAGATAACCGACATATGTAATAAACAAAAATGCAGTGCTTGTGAGGCGTGCATCCCAGACCCAAAATGTTCCCCATGTCAGACGCCCCCACAAACTTCCAGTCACGAGTGAAACCGCCACAAACAAAACACCAATCTCGGCAGCGGCACCCGCAAAACGATCCCAAATCAAAGAGCGAGAGCGATTGCTTAAATAAACAGCCGAACATATTGCCGTGAGCGCAAAGGCTAAGTACGCCACCCAAATTGACGGCACGTGTACATACATAATTCGTACCGTGCTTCCTTGCACGACATCTTCTGCCGAAAAAATCAATCCACTGAAGAGCAAAAAGATAAGCGCTAATGTTGTTGCAATGCCAAGTTTTTGTGTTGCTGGTGTGGCGGTGGTCTGAGTTGTTGTCATTTGTATTACTCCTCAATCATTGGCCCAAAAGCCAATGCACCAACCGCTCCAAAAACGCCTGCAAACACCGCTAGCAAACCAATCCACGGCCATCCTTCAGATGATTGTGCACCACCACTTCCGAACGCTGCCTCAGTTGCCCGAGTTGCGCCAATAAGAACTGGTGCTACCGCTGGCAGTAGCAATAGTGGAAGCAATGTTTCGCGTCCACGAGCGCCAGCGCCAAGACCACCGTAGAGCGTACCGACGAAGCCCAGTCCAATAGTGGCTACTGCCATTGTGGCAAAAGTCTCGGCATATCCCATGGCTGTTGGTTCGACCGTGTATAAAACAAGAGCGATTGCCAGCAGCATTAATTCGAGCGCAAATAACTGCACCATCAGCGCCAACGATTTGCCGATAAAAATTCCAACTGGTTCTGTACCTGCTACTCGGAGCGCATCAAGAGCACCATCTGCAGTTTCAACGGCAAAGGACCGCTGCACAATGACCAACATCGAAAAAAGCGTGGCAAGCCACAGCAGACCAGGGGCCACACGCTGCAAGATACCTTCAT
The DNA here is from genome assembly GCA_009691255.1 of Ilumatobacteraceae bacterium. Taxonomy (GTDB): domain Bacteria; phylum Actinomycetota; class Acidimicrobiia; order Acidimicrobiales; family Ilumatobacteraceae; genus UBA2093. The sequence continues at coordinate 24,341 of SHUT01000005.1, read as the reverse complement.
TGTCAAGAGCAAAAGCAAACATGATCATAATGACTAATGAAAATGGAGCAACCTGATTGAGCAGCACCTTGCTGTTCCATTCGATGCGCAGATCTTTGCGCGCGACAGCCACAGAAACGCGGCGTGCTGTCTGCATTCGCGACGTCATGACTCGCCCCCAGAGATGAGTCCACCCTCAACCCTGATAACACGCGTTGCCAAAGATCGAGACCTTTGCGTTTCATGAGAAGCGAATATGACAGTTGCTCCACTATTTACAGCCGTGCGCAAGATTGCATCAAATTCATCCTGCCCCGCAGTGTCAAGTCCTGCGTGGGGTTCGTCTAGCAGCCATAGTGATGCACGGCGAACCATCAAGGAGGCAAGTGCACAGCGCCTGCGTTGACCAGCAGACAACTGCGAGGCTTTTATGTCTGCGAGACGACCATCAATTTTCATTTGTTGCATTGCAAGTGCGACTTCTTGTGAACTAGCACCGACTGCGGATGCCCAGAAGGCAACGTTCTGTGCAACGGTTAGTTCTAAATACAAACCATTTGAGTGACCAAGTAGTCCAACTCTTTCGCGAACACTCTCGCGTTGCGTTCGCAAATTAACGCCCATCACCGAACCTTCTCCACGCTCAATCGGCAAGAGTCCAGCGCACACACGCAACACAGAAGTTTTACCGGCACCGTTTGGCCCGTGCAGTAAAACAATCTCTCCGCGTTGCACGGCAAGATCAATTCCGGCGAGTGCTGGAAAACTGCTGAGTACTGCCACTACTCCACTTAGTTCGACGACGGTTTCCATGCCCCCGTCACGCTACTGATCGCCTGCCGACGACACCAATCACACGCCGACAAATGCTCTTTCAGTGTGTCAAGTCACTCGAAACGCCGTACTATTCCTGTGGTATGGAATCCCCACCCACAGGCCGAACGGCCCAGGACGACCTTGTCCTTGCCCGACGAGAAATAATTGCCAAATACACCCTGCTGGCAAATCGCATCGGATACTTGCTGTGGGCGGTCAGCGTCAGCACATTTGTAATGGCATTTGTAATGGGGTTTTCTGGTCCAATCGTTTCTGTGATTACCGTGACGCTGGTGATTGGTGGCGTCTTGCTTGCTCCCTCGATCATCCTTGGCTATGCAATCAAGGCTGCTGTTCGCGAAGACCAAGAGATGGGCAGACCATGACCATCAGAGTCGACGCGATTGAGCGTCGCGACCAGATCATGGCAGTGGCACTAACTGAGTTTTCGCGCACCGGATATCACGAGACATCAATGTCGCAAATTGCTGAGTCGGTTGGTGTTACAAAACCAGTGCTGTATCAACATTTTATTGGCAAGCGCGCACTGTATTTAGAACTGCTCGAAGCTCTCGGGACAGACCTGATATCTCAAATACGTCGCGCAACCAACGAAATCGCTGACGGACGTTTGCAAACAGAGCGCGGGATGGTGACGTACTTCAATTGGGTCGTCGATAATCACGAAGCATTCACTTTGCTATTTGCAGGTAGTGCCCGAGTCGACACTGAATTTGCTGCTGCGATACGACATATTGAAGAACAGGCTGCCGATGCAATTGCGCCACTGATAACGGTCAATCTTGCCGAGGCAGAGCGTCGATCAATGGCTTTTGGATTAGTCGGCATGGCGGAGGCAGTCAGTCGTCACTTAATTGCCCAAGGGATAGGTATTAACCCAGAAAAACTCGGCACGCAACTAGCCGGGCTCGCGTGGGCAGGCCTGCGATCATTGGGTCAACATCACGACTAACAACACGTCGGCACAAAGCGAACCAGATTCTGTGCTCAGGTAGGGTGTGGGTATGCCAATCCACGGGGAACACCACCCCGCCTTCGAGGAATACTGCGAATGCATCTACGAACTACGAGAAGACGATGTTGACGTAATTCAGGCTCGCATTGCTGATCGACTTTTAGTATCTCGACCTTCTGTTTCAGAAATGATTCATCGCCTCGAAGCAGAGAAACTAATTTCACTTCGCAACCAAAAAATACGACTCACTTCCAAGGGCGAAAAACTTGCTCAGAGCGTCGTGCGGCGCCATCGGCTGGCAGAACGCTTTCTTACTGACATGCTCGGTTTATCGTGGGCCCAAGCACACCGTGAAGCCGGAAAATGGGAGCATGTAATGTCTCCAGAAGTAGAAGATGCAATCGCACGCGTACTCGGTGGCCCCACAACGTGCCCGCACGGTAACCCCATTCCTGGAAGCAATTACACCGCGCCACTTGCTGTGAGGCTTGCCGATGTTGAAGTTGGCCACTCATTTACCGTAAGTCGTATTCCCGAAGAACTTGAATTCGCCATCGGGGTGCTGGATTTTCTAGAAAAGACGCATCTTATTCCGGGGCGTTCTGGCGTTGTGACGTCCTCCCAAAAAACTGGCACAGTCACCGTTGAACTCGAGGGCAACTCGGTAGAGGTGGAACCATTCGCCAGTGCACGAATTTTAGTAACAACCGCCTAAGGAGACATCGTGCGCCTCAGCACTCAGAAAAAAATCGCTGCTATTTTTGCTATATCTGCACTTGTCGCGCTGGCAAGTTGTTCTACAACGATTGTCGGCTCAACCGACACGACAACGTCAGACAATGTTGATGTCACCATTGCTTTACCCGTCGGCACGGTAAAAGAATTACTTACCAACATTGTGCAAGCAACAAATGGCCTAGGCGACGCAGTAGCCAGCGGCGACAACAAGACAGCGCAATCACGTCTCAGTGATGTCCTCGCAAATTGGGAAGTGCTCAAGCCGATGGTAAAAGATTCAAGTCTTGATATCTATGCCGATATCGAACGAATGATTGGTTTGATAACCACGGCTGTTGAGCGCAAACGACCTGCTGATGCCGACAAGGCCTTGCGGTATTTACCGCTTATCGTTGCTGCGATGGATGCATTGCAAAAAGGCATCTAGCCGCAATCCTGACTAGCGCATTGCATCTGGAAGTGCTTGATGATGCACGATGACAAGACTTCGAGTTGATCGTGTCAGGGCAACATAGAGCGCGCGCAAACCGTGGAGTTCGTCGGCCACGATGGCGGCGGGCTCTACTACTACGACTCCGTCCAGTTCAAGACCTTTTACCAAACTCACGGGTACAACAGTAATGGCATTATCTAAAGCCGCTGTATTGGCTCGTCCGTGATCAACTCCGAGCAATTGCAAAGCAGTCGAGATTTCGTCCACCATAGAATCTGGGCACACCACTCCGGTGCTTCCGTCTCCAAGACGCGCAGCCAATAACTTTGTTTGCTCGACAGCCAAGCGAATCACATCTTGTCTTGTTTCTGCAGGCACAAAGATTGGCACTTCGTCACCTTCTCGCACACTTCGTGGTGAGCGCAGACCTGGAGTTGCGGCGTGCATTACTTTGTCTGCGAGTTCCATTATCTGAGACGGAATGCGATACCCAACTGATAGTCCCACGATGCGCGAACTCTTGACGTTGGGTAAGTGCTTCGTAATGTCGTTCCAGTCCGACGGGGCAAATGGGCCAGTGGCCTGAGCGATGTCACCAACGACTGTCATTGCGCCATTTAGAGAACGCCTAGCAACCATACTGAGTTGCATTGGAGTGAGGTCTTGTACTTCGTCAACCACGATGTGCCCGTACATCCTAATGTCATCTGTTTCGTCGACTTTGCCGCCTTTGCCACCGCGCACACCAAGACGAGCACGTGCCTCATCGAGCAATGCAGCGTCAGCACTAGACCATTTCACGGTTGAGACATCGTCTGTACGAGGGCGATACAAACTCAAATACTCCGCTTCGGACAAGAACTTTGCGGCGGCTAACTTCAAGAGTGCTTTGCTTCCAAACAAATCGTGCAGCAGTTCTGCTGGCGTCAGTATCGGCCACATACTCTCAATTGCCTGACGATATTCTGGCGTCGAACGAAGAACATCTTTGATTTCATCGATTTCAACTTCGGTGCGCCATGTGGCAATGATTGCATTCCATACTTCTGTCTCTACCCACCGTCGAGCTGCATTGTGATGACCAAATCGACGCTTTGCATTTTTGACGATGCGCTCAGATTCGCTGGCGCGAAGTCGCACAAAGCCAGCACGAAACGCAAACACGACGTCCTCACGCAATGGTCGCTCGCGATCTGAAACTGCTTTACTAATGACTCGCGCCATGGCAATTCCACCCTTTACTCGGGCAATTGCCATCGTGTCGATGCCCCCCCAATCAACTCCGCGCACAAGATCAGCCAGCACTACTTGTTCGATGCCGGCCTCACCAAGTGACGGAAGAACGCGTTCGATATAACGCAAGAACACTCGGTTTGGTCCAATCACCAAAACGCCCTGATCTTCAAGTGGGAAACGATATGTGTACAACAAATATGCGGCACGATGCAGGGCAACAACTGTCTTTCCTGTTCCGGGACCACCTTGCACAACGAGTACTCCAGACGATGAAGAGCGGATGATTTCATCTTGCTCTGACTGAATTGTGGCAACAATGTCGCCGAGTTGTCCTGTGCGACCGCGTTGCAATACAGACAACAATGTGCTGTAACCACTAAGACCAGCACCGAGAGTTTGTTCTCCGCCTAATCCTTCATCATGTCCGACTCCAAGATGCAGATCACCAAACAGTTCGTCTTCGATGCCTAATAGTTCGCGCCCTTGAACCGCAAAATGTCGTCGCCGTGCAAGTCCCATTGTCTCGCGACCAGTTGCTCGATAAAAAGGTTCGGCGACCGGCGCACGCCAGTCAACTACGACTGGTTCGCGATTCTCATCTGAGACAGCCAAGCGACCAATATGAAAGCTTTCTGCAGCCTCTGGGGACTCAGCCAGTCGATCGATGCGACCAAAAACTAACGACGCATCGCGCAGATCTAGTTGCACAAGGCGATTCACGAGCGCCTCGTCAAAGACATCCCTCTCGTATCTGGCCTGAAATGTTCCGCCCAGCCCAGGTTGAGTCATATCTCGCAGTTTCCAGGCGTCGGTCTTGCTGCGTTCTAAACAGTCGTAGGCATGGTCGATGAACTCTTGCTCAGTGGCCAAATCGGGATGTTGCTGCGTCATTTTTACCTATTCCTAGAGACCACTTTGTGGCGGGCTCCTGTTTTCGGGGTAGGTCAAATCTAGCGGTTTTGGAGACAAATTACCCTGACCAACAATTTCCAGCCAAGTGCTTCAAAATCCACATTCCATTGTCAGATCCATCGCCATGATGGATGAAGGGGGAACGGTGCAGCATCAGGCGTCACGACTCATGCTTTTAGCCACCTACCTGTGTTGTGTGTTGGCACTCGTCGGAGCCGCCACCGTTGTTCCTGGCGCGGCAGGACACGCCGTCGCTCATGCCACAGACGTCAATGGCAATGCGATCGGTAGTGGTTCAATACTTGGCACCACGATTGGTGCCAATGTCACATACGGGGAACCACCCCAAGACAAATCAACCTGTACATGGCGATACTCGACAGAGATTGACGAATCAACTGGCAAGACTGTTCGAATCATTCAAAAAATGGGAGATGCATACTATTTGGCATATCAACGCCGTTGCATCGGCCCACCGGCAACATTTCGCGAATACTGGGTCGAAGAAACAGCCAATTCAGAACTAGCAAAAACTGCTGCTGCCAAAGCCTTTGATGATGTTCCGACACCAATTATTGGTATGGCGCCACCTTCGCGTCAATCAATTGTCAAAGTTGGAACATGGTTTTGGGTATCGCGCGCACTGTGGCATCCGCTATCTGTAACGGCATCCATCGTCACGTCAGCTGGAGTCTTGTGGGTGAAAACCACTGCCACTCCTTCTCTTGTTATTTATTCTCCTGGCGACGGCAAATTAGGAACAGGTGATGTCTCGTGCGTCGGACCTGGTCGGGTCTGGAAAACAAGCGATGGCGACCTTGCGAAATCTGACTGCATGTATACGTACTTCCACGGATCTACTGGCAAGCCCAATGGAGTTTTTAAAGCACGGATGTCCGTTGAATGGAAAGTGAAGTGGAAATCCAATCTGGGTCTCGCCGGAACACTCCCCAATGTGCGCACGGGGGTACCGATAAATGTACATGTCAAAGAAATTCAGGCTCTTGCCACTTGATTAAGACGCCGAACACGGTGTTCTTGCCCATAGCCTCTCTGTGAACATACGGAGGAACATAATGAGTGACGACAAAGACAGAATTCTGCTTGGCTTAAAATACGCTGCGGTTCTTGAATCCATAACCGATGACTCATTGTCATCCTTGGCGGGCGCCCTTGACGGCGACATGAAAGATGCGTTTGCCAAAGTGACTGGACTCTCTGCTGAGGCATACGCGACTCCGGCTTCTCTTGGCGGGGCAATTCGCGATGGCATTGCTCGGCGACGAGCAAGTCACGATGCTGGCATTATTTTGGGCGAACCATGCACCCAACACTGCATCGAAAAATTAGGTGATGCGTCTGAAGACCCCACTCTAGAAGAACTGCATGCCGTGCTTCCAGAAGCACTCGAAACATTTGGCCTTGACGCCGCGCGACTTATGGTTGTGCAGTATTCACGTTCGCTTGCTGGTTTTCGCCAACTTGTTGCAACAGATGCTCGCTTTGCCAATTCATCTAGCAATGCTGCCGTGACTGTGCGAACTGTTGATGAAGATGCCCAGGCCGCCAAGCGCGCCGTGCGCAAAGAGCGCAAAGAGCGTGAACGGGCAGCAAGAATCAAACAAAGCGGCCGATAACACTCTTGGTTAGCCACAAAACATGCCTGCCCTGCATTTGCGATTCGCCAGAGCAAGCGTTTTGCTTGCTTGCATCATTACTTTTTGCGCCGTCTCTCCGGTCACCGCTACTCCTTTAGTGGTCGCAACAAAGACCCCCCCCGTTTTGCTCTACGGTGACTCCATCGGGGTTGAGATTTCCAGTTATCTGGCAGGCAACCTGCAAACAACCCTCAATGCAAGGCTTGTTACACGAGCATTCTTTGGTTACAACGCCTGCGACTGGCTAGACCAAGCAAAATTAGATGCTCAAAAATACGCTCCAAAATACGTCGTCATCATGTTTGCAGGCAATTATCTGACACCGTGTATGACAGCCTTTGGTGCATCGCCTAGCCCTGCAAAAATCACAAGAGTTACAACTCAACAGATCGAGCGGCTAATCAACTATTTTCCGAACTCCACGATTATTTTGACAGGATTTGCTCGCTCCATTGATCAAGAACTAATTCGCCAACAAACGCACTCAGTGACATTTACCGATGTCTTGAATCAGTCACTTTTTAAGTTGGCTCGGCGCACCAATAATAGTTATGTCAGTGTTGCTCGCTCGCTCTACAACTCTGCTGGAAAGGCTAAAAGATTTCTGTCTTGCACAAAATCAAGCGATGGTAATTTGTGTCCCCGGTCGCACAAGATAACTGTACGGTCGCCTGACGGTCTTCATTTGTGTCCCGTTGAATACACCATCAACGAATCTGGGGTTATTACTCCGTGCCAGATTCCGATTCCGGGCGCAGCACGCGTCGCTGCCGATATTATGCGGGCAATCACCCGTTAGTCAGATCACCCGAAGTGTGAATGCTGGCGTGTTATCTGGACGATACGGCAAAATCACGTCATCGCCGATGCGATGAAGGCGTCCGTCATAACCAAGCAATGTTGTGTCGCCTTCTGGTAGTCCCTTGATGTGCACAACTTTGCCACTGGGTCGGCCCATCACTATGGCGTAGGTTGCGCCGTCAACGCCAGCAGTAAGCCGAACAGTGATTCCCTCAGATGTCACTAGAGAACTAGTTGTACACATTGATGATGCATAAATCGCGTCTCCATTAACTGACAGCCACTGCCCCATCGCCAATAAACGCTCTTGCTGCGCCCACGGGATTTCTCCGGTTGCCATGGGGCCAACGTTAAGTAGGAAGTTTCCGCCGTCAGCAACAATATTTACCAACATGTGAATAAGTTCTGTTGACGATGCATAACTAGAGTCATTCTCTGCTTCGTTATAACCAAAACTTGTCCCAATTCCACGACATACTTCAAACTTCTTTGTGCCGATCGCTGGCTTTGTGGTGTACTCAGGCGTTGTGAAATCAGCGTGGGATTTTCCGGCCATCACACCCAAGAAGTCAAAACGATCGTTTACGACTCCCTCTGGGTTGGTGTTGTAAAAATGCGCCATCAGTTCTGCTGCGCCTTCACCAAAGCCTGGGTATCCGATGTCGTTCCACAACACATCGGGCTTATAGCGACTAATTAGTTCCCGATAGTGCGCATCTACATAGGCGTGATACACGTCATCTTGCGGGATGGCTCCGTACAGTTTGGCCCAGCCGTCGATACCAAGACCTTGAAACGTCCAATCGATTCCGCCTGAGTAGTACACCCCAAAGCGCATTCCTTCAGAACGAACTGCATCAGCGCATTCTCCGACGATGTCGCGCGTCGATGACCACGCAGAGCCCCTGTGTGGATTAGGAGTTGTGCTTGGCCAGAGCAACACTCCATCGTGATGTTTTGTCCCCATCACGCAATACATCGCACCAGAGGCAGAGAATAATTCTGCCCATCGCTCTGGCTGCCAACCTTTTGTTATCTCAAGCCATTCTGGAACAAAATCTTCGTACGGCTTGTCGCCATATTTTTCGAGGTGATGTTTTGCGACTGATGACCCCTCAATATTAAGTGAATTCCAGTACCACTCAGAATAAGGACTTTCCGCAAATGCTTCTTGCTCGCCTTTTTCTCGTGCCAGCGTAAATGGATCATCAGTAATCGGCGCGTAAGCGGGAACAGTCGACGAATACCAATGTACAAATATTCCAAACTTGGCACCATCAAACCATGAAGGCACTTTGTGCGTGTTGAGTGATGCAAAGTTGCTGGAATATTTTCCCATGCACTCTAAGATAGACCACGCGACTCATCAGAGAAGTTGTCGAAGAAACATTCGTTGAGGTGCTCTAGTCTAGACGAAGTGTTTCGAGTGGTTCGAGCCGAGCAGCACGAGCAGACGGATACACGCCAGCTAATACAGAGATCAGCATCGCCAACACGATTCCGGCGGGAGGAAGCCACGATGCAAGAACAAACACCCAGCCTGAAATTTTAACTCCAGTAAAAATTGCACCGATTCCGAGCAGCACGCCCATCACCCCACCCAGGAAACCGACCACAAGAGACTCAAGCATGAACTGGGCGCCAATAATTGCTCGGGAATGACCCAATGCTCGTCGAATGCCTATTTCGGCCGAGCGTTGAATAACCGAGATCGACATCACGTTGGCGATTCCGAGCCCACCAACAATTACTGCCAGCAAGCCCATTGATACAACAATTAGTTGCAGTTGACGATCACTTTGCGCAGCAAGTTCGAGAGCGGCCGCTTTTATTTCTGTCTGCACTTCTTGGGGGCCACCTAGATTGACTGCTGTCTTTAAGGCGATGGCAGTTTCTGTTTCGGTTCCGTTCTTGCAACGGATATACACCTTGTTAGGCAGGATGTCATTATCGACAAAGTCTTGTTCGGCGGCCTGAAATGCCACAAAGACAGCATTGTCAAATGCTGGCTCAAGTTCGACTTTGTCGAGTATGCCAACTACGCCGTATCTGATTCCGTTGAGTTCGATTGTTCGCATTTCTCCGGGCAAATAATTAAATTCACGCGCGAGGCCAATACCTATTACGGCTGCCCTGGTTGTAGCTGATTCATCAAAAGCATTTATCCAGCGGCCACTAACCAGTGGCACTTCTAAAACATTGGGCAATTGACTGTCTACCGCAACAACCGGAATAGGTACAGTCTCAAACTGCGACTTGGCTCGCTCATACGGTGTCACGACGATGTTTGATAACTGTGTTATCGCTGCAACTTTTTCTACGGTGACGACCTTGCTGGCACGATCTGCGGCATCTTCTGGAAGCGTTGGGTTCTGTCGACCAACGCTGCTTTGTGCTGACACCAACACAAGATTGGTTCCGAGTTCGGTGACTTTGCGTTTGAGATCACCCTTGGCACTATCAGTCAGACCGACAGCCGCAATGATTGCGGCGACTCCAATCATTGGACCAAGCAGCAGCAGGACAGTTCTTACCTTGCGCGCCAGTAGTCCGCCAAGCGACACCCGTAGTAGATCTTTGAATGTGCTCACAACACGATTAACCTGTGCTCATCGGCCACGATCTCTCCATCAAGCATTGAAATCTTGCGATCTGCTGCCGCTGCAACGCCTGGATCGTGTGTCACCAAGATGACTGCACGTTCAGGAGAACGAAGATTGGCAAATAGTTCCATCACCATTGCTGCGTTCTTGGTGTCAAGGGCACCAGTTGGCTCGTCGCCAAGCAAAATGCGTGGCTCTGTTACAAGGGCGCGCGCAAGCGCCACTCGTTGTTGTTCTCCGCCAGACAACTGAACTGGCCGATGATCGGCACGCGGAAGGAGCCCGACTTGCTGGAGCGCAGCAAGAGCACGATCGCGCCGTTCTGCTGGTTTGAATCCCCGATATAAAAGAGCTGTTTCGACGTTGCCAGCCGCGTCAAGATGTGGGATCAAGTGAAACTGCTGAAAAACAAAGCCAATTGTGCGACCTCTCACGGCAGTTCGTTCGGCATCGCCTAGCGCCGTGATTTCTTTGCCGCAGACCGTGATTGTTCCGCTCGTTGGCACGTCAAGACAGCCCAATAATCCGAGCATCGTGGATTTGCCCGAACCAGATGGACCGACAATCGAAACGAACTCGCCAGAAAGGATGCGCAGTGAAACATTGCGCATCGCATACACCGTTACTTCTCCCTGTCCGTATAAACGCGAGACATTCGCCAGTTCCATTACTACTTCTGCTGTCATTGCACTAGGTGTTCTGAGTCACGGAATTGGGCTTGTCTGCTGCAGGATCAACATCGATCACCACTAGTTCGTTGCCTGTTAGGCCTTCAACTATTTCTGCCCATTCACCATCAATAAGGCCAATCTTGACTTTGACCCTTGAGATTGTTCCTTTGTCGTTTACTACTCGAACCTCATCAGTATCAGAAGCACGCAACACTGCTGCGACAGGCACGGCAAGTACATTGTCTTTTTTCTCGAGGATCACATCAATAGACACTTTTGCCCCATCAACAGACTCCAGATCGGACTCAACTAACACCTTTCCCTCGTATGTCGAGTTTCCCTGTGCATCGACTGTTGGTGACTCATCAAGTTCGCTGATCTTGCCGTCGAGAATACTTTCTCCGGCGTTGAAGTTCACCTTGACAATCATTCCGGGCGACAACTTGGCACGGTCGGTTGGGCTAACGCTCATCACAACAGTAAAGACGGGCTCGGTCAGATTAAAGAGCGTCTTGCCGAGCAGAACAAACTCTCCAGCTTTTACGTTAAGCGTGCCGATTCGTGATGGCCAATTAGCAACCAACATGTCGCTCGGCTTGAAAATCACACCATTATTGAGTGTCTCGATCGTGACCTTGACTGACTTTTTTCCTTTTTTCAAAACAGTGACTCCGCTGAGCACGCCATAGTCGTCTCCGGCTCGCCCAGAACCAGAAAGCTGATACGTCACAGAAGTATCAGCAGATACTGCTTCATCGGCCGAAATTACAAAGGTGGCAGATGAGCCTTTTTTAACGATTCCGCCGCCAACCAAACTGAGTTCGGGAAGATCACCAGAATCAATCGTGATGGTGGCTGACGATGGTGCGCCAACAACATAAGGCTGGGCAGCCGTTGAGTAGTTGGGGTCTGCAACCAACGACACGGTGAACGATTCGTCAGTCTCAACAACATCGTCTGCGCGCGCATCGATAGTGAATGTCACTGTCGTATTATTTGCACCAATCTGTAAATCATCTTGATTAATTTTTACGTAATCGGTCCCAGATTCAGCAACACCTTTTGTGGCGACATAGAAATCAAGGGCTTGGTTTGACTTTACAGTGGTCTTTACTGTCATTGTGACACTGCGCCCCTCGGCAACCTTGTCAGTAGATGCTTCGATCGTCAGTGTGCGAATAAGGTCAGAACCATTTGCCGGAATCACCACGCGAGCAGCACTCGTTGATCCGAGTGTGTACGCCTCGTTGGTACCTCCGAAGCTCTGTTGCTGAATCGAAATCTGCAGATCTTCTTCATCTTCGATCACAGAATCTGTAAATATCTGTCGTGTAATGGTTGCCGTGGTTGTTCCAGCAGCTATCACGACGGTGTTATTAATGGTTCCGTAATCAGCATTATTCTTAACCGCGCTCACGCCACCAGTTGATGATCCGGCCACGTTGATATTGACAGTCAGATCCGCAACAGGTGCAGCAGATGCTGTCACAGTGAAAACAACTGTTCCGCCCTCGAGCACGCTCGTGCGATCTACTGCTATCGAGATAGTCGGAGCAACGCGCGGAAACCGTCGTGCCGAACCTGGTCCAGTTCCGATTGAGGTGGCTTTTGCTAACGGACTAATGACATAGGCGATGGAGTTGTATTTACCGATTGAGTACCCAGCTTGATTCTGTCCCAATGACACCGTGATTGTTTTTTCAGATGACGCAACCGCCGCTGGATAGGCGTGTTTTATCTGCCATTTACCTAGTGCTGTGCGAGTTTCTTCTGTGTAGAGCTCATCGGATTTCTTTAAACCCGTTCCGGCCGCAATCAAAACATCTTCGAGTTGCCTGACATCGGGGCCGATGTCACCAACATCTAGTGGACGATAGAAAGCAAACTTTCCTTTGACAGCAACGGAGTCACGCCCATCAAGAGAAAAGATCGTGTCTCCCGCATTTATTGTGTCGCCATCACTAACGGCAACATCACTCACCTGTCCGTCAACTGGTGAATTTATTTTCTTTGTCTCATCGCGACGGATTTCTCCGCTCACTGTTAGTACGTCTTCAAGAGACCGTCGCTCAACTTGGCGTGGAACAATGAGCAGACCAGTAGATGAACCGGTTGATGAGCCTCCGAGTGATTTGCCAACAAAAACTGCAGCAACCACTACTGCAATTACCGCAATCGAAGAAATAGCTTTGGGCTTATTCATTATGGCCCTCCAGGGTCACTTGTGTTAACGCCAGTTTCAGTAAGGCACTGGTCTAGGTCGCGTTCATTAAGTGTTCCGTCTGCCGCGGCAAATTGTTTGGGCTGCAACAACCCAACATTGCTAACTGACAATTCAATTGTCCAGCCACGCTTCTTCAAGCATTCAGACAGTGCCTTAAATATTTTGTTCCGGCCTTTGACTTCATCTGGCGTCAGTTTTGCCGTCGCTTCTTGCGTAGTGCGTAACACATTAAGAATGTCACTTCGTGCTGCGCACTTTGTGAGCGATGCTACGTACTCCTTGTTTTGGAACGCAGGGTTTTGGGGATCCTGAAGGTTTCCTTCGATCTTGAATCCGTCCGATTTCAGACAACTATTAAATTTTTGATAAGCCGAAAAAAGTTTTACTTCGGGAGCACGATTATCAACGTTCAATGGCACCGTGTCACTACTTGTCTCGGCCGCATTGTCAGTTTTTGGTGTCCCGGCAATTGTGCTGACAACTGGTTGACGAAGCGCCGCAACCTGTGCCGCTGACATCACTTGCACTTCGTCTGCGCCACGCACCACAAATTTGGCTTGAGACACCCCAGATGCGGCGCACCCAAAAAGGGTCAAAGCCAATACTCCCCCAATGCCCACATAAGACACTGTGTGCTTGCCTTGGCTAGCGATGCGGTGAACCCCAATCATTGAAACACAGACTACGGCTTGAGCTTCTTGATAGAGGAAGCAGGGGGCCAAGAAAGTAATCTTATTATCTTGGGTATTCAGGCCGAATACCCCCTGTTGTTGGGAGCCACACATGGGAACACCAGTCATCATTGAAGCAGGCAGAACTGCCATCGGAAAACGAAATGGGTTCTTTGCAGATACCCACGCAGCACATCTTTTATCAAAAGTGCAACAAGGCGTTCTTGCCAGGTCTGGTGTTGACCCGTTGTCTATCGGGCAACTTGTCGGCGGATGCGTCACTCAAGCCGGCGAGCAAGGAAGCAACATCACGCGCACTGCATGGCTGAGTGCACAAATGCCCTACGAGGTCGCGTCCACCACAATTGATTGTCAGTGCGGATCATCGCAACAAGCCAATCACATGATCGCCAATCTCATTACGGCTGGTGCAATCGATAGCGGCATCGCCTGCGGGGTTGAGCACATGAGCAAGGTGTGGCTTGGTGCAAATGTGCCCATCGTTGACGGCAATCTCATCAACGGAAGCTCTCGTCCTGACCCATTCCCGTGGGATATGCCCGATCAGTTTGGTGCAGCAGAGCGCATCGCCCTGAGGCGCGGAATCACTCGAGCAGATGTTGACTTCTTGGGTCTCGTCTCGCAACAAAAAGCAATCCGCGCGACCGAAGAAGGTCGCTTTGAGCGTGAGATCATTCCGGTCGACGTAACTGATGCAGACGGCAATACTCAGACCATCACTCGTGATGGTGGACTACGCGAAACAACCGCCAAAAAACTTGCTGCACTAAAACCAGTAATGCCCGATGGCATACATACCGCCGGAAACTCAAGTCAAATCAGCGATGGTGCGGCTGCCGTGTTGTGGATGGACGAAGCCCGTGCCAAAGCAGAGGGACTCCGCCCGCGTGCACGCATGGTGGCGCAGTGCTTAGTGGGCAGTGATCCGTATTACCACCTAGACGGACCAGTCGATTCAACTCGCAAGGTCTTTGAGATGACCGGAATGACGATGACTGATATCGACATTGTCGAGATCAACGAAGCGTTTGCGTCAGTCGTGTTGTCATGGGCCAGGGTTTACAACATCGATGAAGACGCACTCGTCAATAAGGTCAATGTCAACGGTGGCGCAATCGCTCTCGGGCATCCAGTCGGATCTACCGGCGCAAGGCTGATCACCACCGCACTGCACGAACTTGAGCGCTCAGATAAAGAGTTTGCTCTAATCACGATGTGCTGTGGTGGTGCTGTCAGTACTGCAACTATCCTGCAACGGCTCTAGTCCAGATTAAGCGAATAAAATTATTGAAAATCTTGAATCGATGATCGTTGGCGCACTTACCGCGCCGACAACACCAATCCAAGCCCAGCACTCGCAACCAACTGGCGTCCAACTTCGTTAACGCCTCCGCCAAAGGTATTGATCTGTGCGGCACGAGCAGCGCGCTCGACTTCTCCGTGCAACATCGCCCCTGCAGAGCCTTCTTTGAGATGAGCAGTTGGTCCGAGGATTCCCTGCAAGATGCGATAAACATCTACGGCCTTTTCAGTGCCGAACACTTTGACAACAGAAGCTTCAGCAGGCCCAAGCGTGTTGTCACTCACTGCTTTAACAAGTTTCCATGTCATCAATCGAGTTGCGTCTAACAGAGCATGCGACTTAGCGATATCCATTTGCACCCAGGGCAAGTCGATCATCATCTCGTTATTTGCTCCACCAGACTTTGTTACCTTTGCCCAGTCAGTTACATCTTCGACAAGTCGTGCAGTTAATCCAGACAATGCAGCGAGCCCCACGCGCTCATGATTAAGTTGCGCCGTGATTAGTTTCCATCCACCATTTACTTCACCAACAACATTGTTTTTTGGTACGCGAACCTCGCTGTAATAGGTGGCAGTTGTCATGACGTCTCCGACCGTGACAATAGGAGTCCAAGAAAACCCTGGCGAGGAAGTTGGAACAATAATGATGCTAATTCCTTTGTGTTTCGGAGCATCGGAGTCCGTGCGACAAGCGAGCCAAATGTAATCAGCCTGATTTGCACCTGACGTGTAGACCTTGTTGCCGTTAATCACCCATTCGTCACCATCGAGCACAGCCGTTGTTCGCAGACTCGCTAGGTCAGTGCCTGCTTCGGGTTCGGTGTATCCGATTGCAAAGTTTATTTCTCCGGCAAGGATTCCGGGTAAGTACTTGGCTTTTTGATCATCGCGTCCGTAGGCCATGATTGCTGGTCCGACCGTGTTGACGGTGACAAACGGAAACGGTGCGCGTGCGCGTTGTACTTCGTCAAACAATAAGAACTGGTCTGTAGCGGGACGACCTTGCCCACCAAACTCTTTTGGCCAGCCGAGTCCAAGCCAGCCGTCTTTGCCCATCTTTCGAATCGCTTCACGAAAGGGCTCAGGGCTGGCACCTGTTTCTGCGACGGCAGCCCGCAGTTCTGGTGTGAGCATCGCCGCGAAATACTCGCGCAACTCTTTGCGCATTGCTTGCTGATCTGCTGTCTCTGCGAGATACATATACACCCCTAATAAGCGCTATGACAGAGTCTTTCAAACCCGTCACTGACCTGATGAATTTATCTAAGATTATGGTACTTTAGTTTCTGACGCCTCATCAGAAACCCTATTTCACAAGTCTTTGCGCAATAGAACACAGGTCAGCGTTGATTTATTGAGTTTTATTCGCCTACTTATCATCAAGGAGTTCTCGTGTCTGGATACCTACAAGACAAAGTCATCGCTGTCACCGGAGGTGGTCGCGGAATCGGTCGATGCGTGGCGCTGGACTGCGCCAAGGCTGGCGCCATCGTCGTAGTCGCCGACTTTGGCGTATCAATGGACGGGTCTGAGCCCAGTAGCGAAATCGCCCAATCAGTCGTTGACGAGATCGTCGCTCTTGGCGGTCGCGGCGTTGCTGTGGCGAGCGACATCAGCACAATGGCCGGTGCCCAAGCAGTTGTGAAAGCAGCACTCGACGCGGGTGGTCGCATTGATGGCGTCGTCTGTGTGGCCGGAATATTGCGCGAACGAATGCTCTTTAATATGGAAGAGAGCGAATGGGACGATGTTGTACGTGTGCACCTCAAAGGAACATTCACGATGTATCGCACTGCTTCAGCAGTGATGCGCAAACAAGAAGGCGGCGGATCACTGATTGGTTTCACCTCTGGAGTCTGGGCACTCGGCTCAGTGTCGCAACCAAATTACGCAGCAGCAAAAGGCGGCATCGTGTCACTAAACTATTCGGCAGCAGTTGGCCTCAATCGCTACGGCGTGCGCTCCAATGTGATTGCACCTGTCGCTCGCACTCGCATGTCAGCAAATGTCCCCACTACTCTCAAAGAAATCGGAGATCCAGAGGATGTTTCACCGATGGTGGTGTATTTGTTAAGTGATAAAGCAAAACACATCACTGGACAGGTGTACACAGTGGTGGGCGGCAAGATTGCGGTGTGGAGTCAGCCTCGTGAGCAACGCGCGATGTACAAAGAAGGCCGCTGGACTCCAGAAGAAATCGAAGATAGTCTCGACAGCGTGGTTGGTTTTGAAGAATTACCATTCTTGAAAACTGTTGAAGACCAGCGCCTTGCGGCTGCAGCCAAAAACAAGCCCAACGCTTAGACAACTGCATCATGACGTTTGTGACTGTGCTTCCTGATGATGACGAAGAGTTTCGTCATGTTGTGCGCACTTGGCTTCAAGAAAACGTGATTGGAGAATTTGCTGAATTAAAGGGGCGCGGTGGTCCAGGCGACGAAGACATTGGTTTTGATATTCGTGTTGCCTGGGA
This sequence comes from Ilumatobacteraceae bacterium, assembly GCA_009691255.1. Lineage (GTDB taxonomy): Bacteria > Actinomycetota > Acidimicrobiia > Acidimicrobiales > Ilumatobacteraceae > UBA2093. Next base: position 6,824 of record SHUT01000005.1, on the reverse strand, counting down.
AAAAACTCTTGGTCATGCCGGATGGATTGGCTTGGGTTGGCCCACCGAGCATGGCGGACGCGGTGCATCTGTGAGTAAACAAATGATTTGGGCCCAGGAATACACCCTTGCTCAAGCCCCTGCTCGCGTTAATCACATGGGTGAAAACTTGCTCGGACCAACTCTCATTGAATACGGAACACCCGCACAATGTGCGCGTTTCTTGCCGGGCATCCTTGGTGGTGACGAGCGCTGGTGTCAAGGCTATAGCGAGCCAAACGCCGGCAGTGATCTTGCAAATGTGCAAACCAAGGCCCGTCAAGATGGCGACGAATGGGTCATTAACGGCCAAAAAGTTTGGACCTCACTCGCCCATGTCAGCGACTGGTGCTTCGTAGTTGTGCGCACAGAAGAAGGCTCGAAGCGGCACAAAGGATTGACCTTCATGCTCGTTCCAATGCATCAGTCGGGCGTCGAAGTTCGCCCCATCGTACAAATGACTGGTGGAGGCGAATTCAACGAAACATTTTTTTCTGATGCACGCACTGGGTTTGACATGGTGGTGGGCACGGTCGGCAACGGTTGGTCTGTGGCGATGGGTCTACTTGGTCTTGAACGTGGCATTAGCACGCTTGCTCAACAAGTGGGTTTTGAGCGCGAACTCAATACTCTCATCGACATTGCGCGTGCAAATGGCTCACTCAATAACGGCGTCGTGCGTCAACGAGTGGTGCAATCATTTATCGGGATGCAGCTCATGAAGTGGAACGCGCTTCGCTCGATGTCTGGCGGTGTGCCAGGGCCAGAAGCCAGCATCTCTAAGTTATTTTGGGCGACATGGCACCGTGATTTAGGAGAACTGGCAATGGACATCATCGGAGCCCACAGCACCATCATGCCCGATACGCAGTACACGCTTGAGCAGAAACTATTTCTTTTCACGAGGTCTGACACCATCTACGGTGGGTCAAACGAAATCCAGCGCAATATTCTGGGGGAACGAGTCCTTGGACTACCAAAGGAGCCAACATGACAACACCGCCAACTTATGTCCCAGGACACGGATTACTTGCAGGTAAAGGAGTCCTGATAACAGCAGCTGCCGGCACCGGAATCGGTGCAGCTACTGCACGCAAGTGCGCAGAAGAGGGTGCTCGTGTTGTGATTAGCGACAAACACGAACGTCGACTCGCCGAAACTGCTGCCGAGCTAGGAGTGCACTCAATCGCCTGTGACGTCACCAATGAAGACGACGTGCAGCGGCTTGTGCGTGAGGCAGCAATTCATCTAGGTGGTATTGACATCTTGGTGAACAATGCAGGTCTAGGTGGAAGCGCTCAAGTGCACGAAATGACAGACGAACAATGGTCAATAGTTCTTGACGTCACACTGACCGGAACATTTCGCATGACCCGAGCAATGCTCAATCACATGTATCCGCGTGGTTCTGGAGTCATCGTCAATAATTCATCAGTACTCGGTTGGCGTGCACAGGTAGAGCAGGCTCACTATGCCGCAGCAAAAGCTGGTGTCATGGCACTCACTCGCGCCACCGCAATGGAAGCTGCCACACACGGAGTGCGCGTCAATGCTGTTGCTCCATCGATCGCAATGCATGCTTTCTTGGCCAAGGTGACAAGCGATGAACTACTCAACGAGTTGTCTCAACGCGAAGCATTTGGTCGACCAGCAGAACCATGGGAAATCGCCAATGTCATTGTCTTCTTGGCAAGTGATTACTCCAGCTATATGACTGGCGAAGTTGTCTCGGTCAGCAGTCAGCACGCCTAATCAAGACACAAACGACATCGCGTCGCCGGCGCCAAAAGATCCGGGCACTGTGACGCGCGCATAGATACCAACGTTTTGATCTAGATCGCGCACAATGTGTCGTAGTACTTCTCGGTCGGCAGGAATTTCGGCGGTGATAGCTCGTGTCACCATGACACACCGTGGACACGCAGCAAGAAACTCAATCTGGGCAGTGCCGATTAGAGCATGTTTTCCTGTCCATGAAAATTCTGGGTGGCCATCAAGCTCGCCCGTATTGATAACGAGACTTGGACGAAATCGTCTGACATCCATGTTGGAGCCCGGAACCGATTGGCTGAGTGCGCGCAACGCAGACGTCGTCATCAGCATAAGTGGCCACGCGTCATAATACGACCCAGGTGGCGACTCAAACTCCATGATTTCTGGTGGAAAACTTGAGAAATCTGGCAGTGGTTCGTCATCAGTACGACCAAACACTGCACGCAACTCTTGCATAATGTCACTGCTGTCTGGGGCACCGCGACGAAAGTGCTCGAGGTCTTGGGCATCGCGCAATTTTTCTAAAAAAATCGGATGATCAATTGCTGTGCTAACTATCTCGTGAACACTTTGCTCATCAGTCCGCACGACAGAGCCATTTGGCAGGGTGATCTCAACAAGACCTGTTGACACATCAAGATAACGCGCAGTCAATCCCATCAGACCACCAATTTTTTTGGCGCCGCGGATTCCACCACGCTCTAAGTCTCGTGTTGCCCAGATGCGGTCGCCAGAAATTCCAAGTTCCGTGAGCGTGCACTGCTCGACCCTTTGTCCCATCATTGATTTCACTGGGTATGACCAGATTTCTTGCACCCGCAACATGACAGAACCCTACAGTCTTTTAAGACTCCGCTGGTACGCGGTCGGCCCGCAACTGACTGCGCCGAACCTTGCCCGCATCATCGCGCAATGGTTCGTCTACGAACTCAAAAGTTCTTGGCACTTTGTATCGCACAAGGCGTTCTCCCAAGAATGCACGAAAATGATCCATGTCAATATCTGTTTCAGGGGCTAACTGCACTATGGCGTGCACACGTGCACCCAAATCTTCGTCTGGTAAACCAATTGCTGCTGACGAACGAACAGACGGATACTCGTCAAGTGCCGCCTCGATTTCGGCCGGATAAATATTTGCGCCACCTGCAAGGATCATGTCAGTGAGGCGATCCGATAGATAGACATAACCGTCTGCGTCCATCCAACCCATATCCCCGAGTGACTCCCAGCCGTCTGTTGTTGTCTTGGCTTGAGCACCAACATATCGATAAGTCTGTCGCCCTGCAGGCGCACGCATATAGATTTCGCCGACTTCACCAAATGGCAAGAGATTATTGTCTTCATCTAAGACTTTCATCTCGCCCATAATGCAACGACCAACCGAACCACGACGCGACAACCATTCATCGCCACGGATAACAGTTACAGCTTGTGCTTCTGTTCCCGCGTACAACTCAAACAATTTTTCGCCACCAAGCCAGTCGATGAAAGCTTCTTTTAGCCACGGTGGACACGGCGCCGCCATATGCCAAACAATACGCAAAGAAGAAACGTCGTAGCGCTCACGGTCGCTGAGTCTCCAGATACGTAGCATCATTGTTGGCACCAACAACATCCAGTCGCAGTTATGTTCTTGCACGCCTGCCAGCGTCTGCTCGGCATCAAACTTTGCCATTGTCACAATGTGATTGCCATTTGCTAGCGCCCGACTTGAATACGCAAACGGGGCATTGTGATACAACGGGCCCGGAACCATCATCGTGCCGTTGCGTTGTACGCCTTGCCCTGGATCTGCTTCGTCATCAAGCACTCCTGGATCACTTGCCACGATTAATTTTGGACGACCAGTGCTGCCGCCAGACGTTGGCGCTTTCCATGCAGGCGCGATGCGATCGTCGAGGGGTTCAGTTGACAACGAATCATCTGGCATCCAGTCCATCGGCAAACACACTCGACCTGGATGTGCATCTAGATCAGCACCCACCACTAATGGTGAGTTGGCTAACTCGACGATTCCTTGTCGTTCTCTAATTGGTAAGTGCGGCGACACTGGCTGTGGTACTGCACCCAATTTCCATAATGCAAATGTTGCGGCATAAAACTTGGCGGAGTTGGGCAGCCCAATTGTGACGAAATCACCTTGTTTCACACCAAGTGCCTCAAAGGCTCGTGCCATTTTATTACTTAGTGCTTCGAGTTCGGCGCGCGTCGTGGTGACGCCATCGCACGTGACTGCGGCTCGATCAGGATCGGCTAATGCGATATTTGTAAGTGCACGACCAAGAGAGACAATTGCCATATCGAAATCTTAGTATTTTATTTCTTAGCGGCGTCAAGAAATGGCGGCCTATCGCCACCGCCATGCAACACAATGTTTGCCCCAGTGATGTAAGAAGCGGATGTACTTGACAAAAATACGCATGCGTTGCCAATGTCGGCGGGCATCGCCATTCGCTGCATTGGTATCGTGGCTTCTACGCGAGCGATTCCGTCAGCGTCTCCGTAGTGCATCTCTGCTCTGTCTGTACGCACTGCTCCGGCCGTTACACAGTTCACGCGCACTTTTGGCGCCCACTCTTGACCAGCCGTTATCGTGAAGTTCAATAGTCCAGCCTTGGCTGCGCCGTATGCTGCCACAGTTGGAGATGGACGCAGCGCAACAACGCTTCCGATATTGACAATTGATCCACCGCCGCTCTGCTGCATGTGATGATTAGCGCGTTGTGCTGTATAAATACTTGACAACAAATTTAAAGCCACGATGCGTTCTGTGAAACGCGGCGGCGAGGTGCTTGTGTCAGCAGGTGGCGAACCACCAGCATTATTGATCAGCACATCAAGCGAGCCATGTTGCCCAACGACATCGTCGATCAGTTTCCAGGCGGCATCACCGTCGCGCACGTCGACTGCCATAAATGACCAGCCTGTGGGCAAATCATCCACGGCATTGCGCGCGCACACAACAATCGTGGCCCCCGCAGCCTCAAAACACTCTGCAATGCCACGACCGACACCAGTGGTTCCGCCGGTGACGAGCACCACCTTGCCTGAAAGATCTATCGCTATCACCTGCACCACTCTAGTGCCCCTGTATTTGCTCGCTTCTGACGAACCGTCAGAAACCCACTAACCTCAGAGCCATGGGAATTACCAGCACAGTCCAAGCCAACGGAATCGCCGAGGTCATCATGGACTGCCCTCCGGTCAACGCCCTCACTGTTGCGCAGTGGTTTGAAGTTGCCGACACAGTCAGCGCAATGGGCAAAAATCCAGCCGTGCGAGTGGTGGTGCTGCGCGCAGAAGGCAAAGGTTTCAACGCCGGCGTCGATATCAAGGAGATGCAAAACACGCAGGGCTTTGATGCTCTTATCGGAGCGAACAAAGGATGCTATGCAGCCTTTTCGGCAGTGTACGACTGCCCCGTTCCCGTTATCGCTGCGGTACATGGTTTTTGTGTTGGCGGAGGCATCGGCCTTGTTGGCAACTCCGACATCATTATTGCTAGCGATGACGCCTACTTCGGATTACCAGAAGTTGACCGCGGTGCATTAGGCGCGGCGACTCATCTGTCGCGTCTTGTTCCGCAACACAAAATGCGTGCAATGGTCTATACCGCCGCAACGGCAACCGCGCATGAGTTGCATCATTTCGGCAGTGTGTTATCTGTTGTATCCCGCGCAGATTTACGCGCAGAAGCAATGAAAATCGCCGCCAGCATTGCCTCCAAGTCCCCCACCGTCATGCGCGCCACCAAAGAAAGCCTCAACGGCATCGATCTGTGGGATGTCAAGCGCAGTTATCGATTTGAGCAGGGTTTCACATTTGAACTCAACTTGTCTGGTGTCAGCGATGAACTTCGCGAAGCATTCGTTGATAAACGAGACGCCGATACTGACAAATAATTACGAAAGATAATGAAAATGGCCAGAGATAAACGCACAACTGTCGCTGATGCCGTTGCCACGCTTGAAAACGGAATGACGCTTGGCATTGGCGGATGGGGTTCACGTCGCAAACCAATGTCGTTGGTTAGGGCGTTATTGCGCACCGCCATCAAAGATCTCACAGTCGTGTCATATGGTGGCCCCGATGTTGGTCTGCTTTGCGCAGCCGGTCGAGTGAAAAAACTTATCTACGGATTTGTGTCACTTGATTCCATTGCCCTCGAGCCACACTTTCGTAGCGCGCGACAAAACGCAACAGTGGCGGAATGCGTGGAATACGACGAAGGAATGCTGCAGTGGGCGCTCTACGCCGGCTCACTGAGGCTTCCTTTCTTACCGACACGCGCCGGTTTAGGCAGTGGCGTTGTCGATGTCAATCCATCACTGAAAACGGTGGTGTCTCCCTATGCAGACGCTGAAGAACTTCTTGCCGTACCTGCGATTCGTCTTGACGCCGCCTTTGTGCATCTGAATCGCAGCGACATACACGGCAATGCCCAGTTCTTGGGTCCTGATCTATATTTTGATGACCTTTTCTTAGGCGCGTGCGAACCAGGGAGACGTTTTTTAAGTTGTGAAAAAGTCGTGACCACCGAACAAATGCTGCAAGAAGCGTCATTTCATACACTGCGAATTAATCGCTCGATGGTAGACGGCGTGATCGAATCGCCCAATGGTGCGCACTTCACTCTTTGTACACCCGACTACGAACGTGACGAAAAATTTCAGGCGGCATACGTCAAGGCTGCTGGCGACAAAACGGAGTGGGAGGCATTTCAAAATCAATTCCTGAGTGGAACAGAAGCCGACTACCAAAACGCAGTTCTACAATGGCGCAAGGAGACCGCTTCATGAGCACTGACATCACACTTGCCGACATCGTCGTCATCGCCGCCGCAGAATCTTTTCGTGGTGACGGTGAAATCTTTGCGAGCGGAATGGGGACAATTCCGATGCTTGGTGCCCGACTAGCACGAGCAACCTTTGAACCAGATTTACTCGTCAGCGACGGTGAGGCATTTTTTGTCGGCAATGACTTGCCTCTCGGTGGCTCTGACAAAGTGATTGAAGGCTGGATCCCATTTCGCA
>SHUT01000035.1 GCA_009691255.1 Ilumatobacteraceae bacterium | reverse complement strand
GACACTGCGTTAACGCGTACGCCGCGGTCTGCCCATTCGCAACCCAATTGCAAGGTGAGATTTCGCAACGCTCCCTTGGCTGCCGTGTAGGCGATGATATTGAGCTCATTTGCTCCGCTACCCATGATGGAACAGATGTTGACGATTGAACCACTTTTGCGTTCGAGCATGTGTCTGCCACATTCACGCATATACATGAACGCACCATTGAGGTCGATAGACATGATCCAGTTCCATGCAGTCATGTCGAAATTTTCAGGTGAAACTCCGCGCATGTCGCTGACGCCTGCGTTGTTAATGAGTACATCGATTTTTCCGTGCTCTTTGATGCCGGTTGTTACAACACGAATCACGTCTTCTTCGATTGATACGTCTCCCGGGACGACGGTCACTTTTGAGCCCATTGTGCGACAACGATCGGCAACGCTATTGAGAAGTTCTGTTGAGCGGGCGGTGAGAATCAAATCGGCGCCTTCTTTGGCAAACCCTTCGGCGAAACCTTCACCTAATCCGTATGACGCTCCTGTAATGAGAACTGTTTTGCCGCTGAACTGACTCATATGTGTACCCCCGTAAGAGACCATCGTTGTTGATGGCGTGACTGATATTTATAGCGCATCAACGCCAAAATGCAAGAGTCCACCTACTGTGCCAATGTGGTATTACTCGACTGAGACACCTTGCAGTTCAGCTTGGGCGGCTAAGGCCAACCATGATTCTTCGGCTGTATCCACGTGGATTTGGGCGGTAGCAAGTTGGGCACTGAGGCGCGCCAACAGAGCATGGTCTGCACCCGCAGTAGCCACCGATGCGCTGAGGTTTTCTAGCCGTGTTGCTGCATCGGCGAGAGATTTTTCGGCTTGGGCAAGCAGACGCCGCAAAGTGCTGGCGCTCTTTGCAGTGACTGTCACACGCGGTGCCGGTGTTGGCGCAACACCGGATGATACCGATGCTGCACTGCGCACCTTTGTGGATTGTTTTGGTGTACTGCGTTGATTGAGCCAACCCTGTACGCCACCGCGCACGAGAGCGACACATCCAGCACTGTCAAGAGCTAATACTTCATTAACGGTACGATCAAGAAAAATACGGTCGTGGCTTACAACAACAACAATGCCTGGCCATGTATCGAGGTATTCCTCAAGTGCTCGAAGAGTGTCAAGATCAAGATCGTTTGTGGGCTCATCAAGCAACAAGACGTTGGGCTGTTCGGCGAGTGTGAGCAAGAGTTGCAGGCGCCGGCGTTCGCCACCAGACAACGTGGAGATGGGGGCAAATTGTGCATCACCATCAAACCAGAATTGACGCATCAAATTATTGTCTTCAACTGATGGCGCCCCTTTGTCGCCAGAAACAGCATCGCGAACACGTTGATTGAGATTGAGATCGCGCCCCAACTGGTCGTAGTAACCAACTCTTACCGTGCGACCCATTTCAATATGCCCAACTGTTGGACGCAGTCGTTGTGAAATCAGATCCAATAACGTGCTCTTGCCTGCGCCGTTTGGCCCGACGATGCCAAGACGATCTCCGGGTTCGAGTTCGTGCTCGAATGGTTGCAAGACAAGCGCACCGTGTGGGTTTTGGGATGTTGCAGGCCAACTGAATCCGACGCTATGCAGTTGGATTCCTTTTGAGCCCAATCGCTGGCTGCCAAGCGATAATCTAAGTTCTCCGACACGAGCAGGTGCATCGGCGCGGCGAGCAACGATTTCTTTAGCGGCGTCGACGCGAGCTTTTGGTTTTGTAGAGCGAGCCGGTGCGCCACGACGTAGCCACGCGAGTTCGTGCTTGGCAAGGTTCTGGCGAATTTGCTCTGCAGTTGCTGCTTGTTCTTCACGCTCAATACGTCCGGCCAAGTACGCCGCATAGCCAGAACCTGCGTGGCGGTTTGCCGGAGTATGCATATAAGAGTGTCCACGGTCGATTTCGAGAACTTTGTTAGTGACGCGATCTAGTACGTGACGATCATGTGTGACGAGCAAAAGACCGCCTGAATAATTTGCCAACCACTCTTCGAGGTAAGAGATTGCATCAAGGTCAAGATGGTTGGTGGGTTCATCCAAGATAAGTGCCTCCCATTCCGAAACCAGCAGCGCAGCGAGTGCGACACGCTTTTTTTGTCCACCGGAAAGTTCTGTCGTGGAAGCATCGATGAGCCCAGACATTCCCAGGCGATCAAGCATCGCTTCGCCTTGCCAATCATGACCCACTGCCTCGCGCACTGTTCTGGTTGGCAAAACTGGCAGTTGAGGCAAGACACCAATGCGAACTCCGCGTCCTTTGCGAACTACTCCAGCATCTGGTTCAAGGTCACCACCAATGATGCGGAGCAACGTACTTTTGCCACAACCGTTGAGCCCGACAACACCAATGCGATCGCCATCGCTGACCGTGATAGACAAATCAGCAAAGAGCGGCCGATTTGGGCGAGAGGCTTTTATGCCTTGGGCGTCAATAAGAATCACAGCCTCTCAGGCTACGGCGTTGCTAGCCACAAAGGAGATGTGTGCGCTACGAAGCCGTGAGTGGTTTGGCTAACCGCAGAGTGGACAAAGTATCTGGTGCACTTAGGCCCGCTAGTGCGATTTCAAAATCCGGCAGGGCATAAACCTCGCCGTCGTCGGTGATCATGATGAATCGGTCGAACTGGGCGAGGAATGTTCGGTCGTGACTGACGGCAATCACGGTTCCTTCAAAACCATCAAGGGCTTTTTCGAGTGCTTCGGATGACTCGATGTCAAGGTTGTCGGTGGGCTCATCAAGTAATAGAACATTGTGTCCCTCGAGTTCAAGGCAGAGGATTTCGAGGCGGGCTTTTTGTCCGCCCGAGAGTGTCGCAAAATCTTGGCGAGAATTGTTTCGTAGTCCATAGCGAGCGAGCGCTCCCATGGCTTTTTGTTCATCCACAATGCGATCACGAATGATGTCGATACATTCGCGACCAATGAAGTCTGGACGATCATTGATTTGTGTGAAGACCCCAACAGAAGTCCGTGGACCAAAGAGAATTGTTCCGTGGTCTGGTTGTTTGTCGCCACTCAGTGCGCCAAGTAGATGGCTTTTACCTGTTCCGTTAGGGCCAATCAAGCCAACGCGCTCGCCGTAATGTACTTCGTCTGAGAACGGCAAAAAGAGATTTCCCATTGAGAGATTGTCGAATTTCACGACACGGCGCGCAGAGTCAGCACCACGCAGCCGAACATATATTTGTTGGTCTGGAGCTGGTGGCGGTGGTGGACCAGCTGCAACAAATTTTTCCCAGCGCGTTTCTGCACCGTTTGCCTTTGTTGCATTTTTGAAGTTTTGTGCCGCGCGTTGTTTCATGATTTTCATGTGATGAAATAGTCGGCGTTCTTCATCGTTCCAGCGTTTAAGGTCGTCGCCTAGCAATGCTTGACGTTTTTCGCGCGCCTCGGGGTATGACACATATGAGCCACCGTGCACCCAACATCCGGATCCTTCGATAGCGATAATTTTTGTAGAGACTCGTTCGAGCATTGTGCGGTCATGGCTAACCATTAAAATTGTTGAGCGACATGCGCTGATTTGATCTTCAAGCCAGGCTCGAGTGGGGATATCGAGATAGTTGTCTGGTTCGTCAAGGAGTAATACATCAACACCAGATGTGAGCAAGAGATCAAGAACGAGTCGCTTGCGTTCGCCACCCGAGAGTTCGCTCACGAGGCGCGTAGAAAAATCAGTGATAGGCGTTTTGACGCTACGTTGAGCAGCGGCTTGCCACTGTGTTTCGAGCTCGTATCCGCCAAGGTCGCCCCAGTCCGACAATGCGGTGGCGTATCCCATGCCATCGTCAGTGCCATTGGCCAATGCCAGTTCTGCAGCAATAAGCACCTTGCCAGCGATTCTTAATGTTGGGGTGGCGACCTCAAGCAGCATGTGTCGCACCGTGTCGCTTGGTCGCGACATGCCAACGTCTTGGGTCATGGCCAACATTGTTCCGTTTACCGTGAACTCTCCATCATCTTGTGAAAGTTCGCCAGTCAAGATACGCAAAATGGTGCTCTTGCCAACACCATTTGCTCCAACAAGTGCTGCATGTTCACCAGGAGACACTCCAAAGCCAACATCAAAGAACAATTGCTCCGCCCCGGGCGGGGAGTATGCAAGTTCTGAAACGACGATGCTGCTCACGCGCTCTATTCTCGCGTCACAATTGCGTGACTCCACTCGCAGACAAAGTCTCTAGGCTCAGGAGTGGATAGGAGCAACTACATGAACGCTGTTTTTTCATCGATGGAGTCAGCGGTCCAGGCAATCAGGCCAAGTGACACGTTGGCAGTACCGCTTGGCCCAGGGATCCCTGGCGCGTTTATGCATGCCTTGGGAGACCGAACTGATTTTGTAGACCTGCGCGTGTCTGGCGCACTATTGCCCGACCTATATGCAGTGTTTATGCAACCAGCCGTACATTTTCAGAGCGGCTTTTTTGGACCAGCCGAGCGTTTCTTGCGCGACAGTGGTGCAGACATTGATTTTATTCCCGCTGATTTTCGGCGTTTTGAGCCAGTGCTCGCTCACCTCAAGCCGCGCGTGATGGCAGTGGCTGGCGCAACGCCAGTCGATGGATATGTGAGTTTGTCTTTGCATGCTGGCGCAACAGCAAACGAGATTGTTTCAGTCATCCGCGATTCAGAGAGAGTTCTCATTGTCGAGGTCAGCAGACATTTTCCGCACACATACGGAGTGCCTGGCAGATATGAACATCGCATTGCTATCACTGACATTGATTTTCTGGTCGAGTCTGATCGTCAACCACTTGATCTTGCTGACGCTGTGGCAACAGCAGAAGAGATCATTATTGCTCAACACGCAGTTCGATTCATCCATGATGGATGCACTTTGCAGACCGGAATCGGTGGGATTCCAAGTCAGATTGCCACGCAACTCGCCCTTGGGAGTGGTGGCGATTATGGGATTCATTCCGAGATGTTTACAACTGGTTTAATGCGCGTGCATCAATCCGGAAAAGTGACAAACAAAAAAGGAACAGAGTTTGATGGCTTCTCGCTGACGACTTTTGCTGCAGGAACTCCAGAACTCTACGAATGGCTTGACGGCAATCACGATGTGCGCTTTATGCCCGTAAGTGTTGTTAATTCACCAGAATTAATCTCTCGTAATCGCAACATGGTGTCGATTAATGGTGCGATGGCCGTGGATCTTTCTGGTCAAGTTATTGCTGACTCCATCAATGGTAAACAATTTTCGGGCATTGGAGGGCATGAAGATTTTGTGGCGGGACCAGGCCTGTCGGCGAATGGTCGTAGTTTGATTTGTCTGCCATCTACAACAACAGTCAATGGACAGTTGGTGTCGCGTATCTTGGGCCGACTTCCGGAGGGGAGTATTGTCACAACCCCACGACATCAAGTAGACGTGGTGATTACAGAGTATGGAGCAGCAGAGATAGGTGGACTATCAATCGCGCAACGCGCCCATGAACTTGCGCGCATCAGTCATCCGATGTTTAGGGATCAGATTTCTTCGACGGCCGATGTGTGGCCTACTGACTAAACGAGCTAGGCAACGTGAACGAGAAGTTTTCCGTGATGGCCACCATTTTGCAAGATGCTGAGCGCAGCAGGGAATCTGTCGATGCCTTGTTCGACGTGTTCGCGCATGATGAGTTCGCCACTCGCTAACCATTGGGTGAGTTGTTTCTCGGCACGTTCGTAGTGTTCGGCAAAATGGAACACGGCGAATCCCGCCATCGTGGCGTGGCGTTCGGCCAACTTGAGATAGTTCTTTGGTCCACGAACATTGTCCATGTCTTGGTACTGCGAGATTGCACCGCAGATCACGACACGAGTGCCATCTTTTATGTGCATTAGAACAGCATCAAGAATGTCGCCGCCTACATTGTCAAAAAAGACGTCCACGCCGTTAGGGGCTAGTTCGCCAAGACGAGTCTCAACATTTTCATTTTTGTAGTCGATTGCAGCATCAAAACCCAGTTCGTCAACCAAGAAAGCTGTTTTATGAGCGCCGCCAGCGATTCCGATTACTTGTGTCGCCCCAGTGAGTCTGGCAATTTGTCCGGCCAGTGACCCAACAGCGCCGGCAGCGCCAGACACAACAACGGTGTCACCCTTTTTGACTGCTCCAACGTCAACAATTCCAAAGTATGAAGTCATTCCGGTGGTGAGACCTAAAACGCCAACGTAACTATTTGGAGGTACGACGCTGACATCAAGTCGACGCAAGGCAACGCCAGGCATGGAAGCGATGCTTTGTGAACACAGCGCACCGAAAACATAATCACCGACGTCGAATCCGTCATCGCGACTTTCAAGCACAACACCAATGCCAAGAGCTGGAACAATGTTTCCGATTTTTGAGCCCTGATGAAAACTGACTTCGTTGAATGTGGTGCGAATGAACGCATCAATTGAAAGAGTGTCTACTTTGACGAGTACTTGTCCAGGTTCAAGCGGCGCAACGTCTTCGTCAACGATAGAAAAATCCGTCTCAACGGGATCTCCTACCGGACGACGAATCAGTGTTACCTTGCGGTTTTGCATTACATTCCGCCGTCAACAGAAAGAATTTGAGCGGTGACCCAACTTGATGCGGGGGAAACAAAATACAGCACTGCTTGACCAAGGTCGTCTGGTGTTCCGAGGCGGCGCATCGGAAGGCGAAGTCGCTTCTCAAGTGCTGGAAGATCCTTGTCTTCAAGTTTCATCGCTGTCATCATGATTTCGGTTGGAACTGCGCCAGGCATGATGCAGTTTACGCGAATGCGTGGTCCGAGTTCTTTGGCAAAGGTTTGGGTGAGTGAATTGACTCCCGCTTTGGCAGCGGAGTAGTGACCACTGCCCATCACTGTGCTGACGGCAGCACGCGATGAGATGTTGACGATTCGACCACCGTCACGCATGTGTCGTGCTGCTGTATTAGAGCACACCCACAACGCTGTCAGATTGAGAAGAATTGTTGCGTCCCACTCTTTGCGATCGAGTTGAGTAAGCGGAGTCTGAATAGGTGAACCACCTGCATTGTTGATCCAGATGTCAAGATGTCCGAATTCTGACAATGCTGCTTGGGCGAGTGCTTCAACGGCGTCATCATTGGTGACGTCGGTTGTTACTGCAATGGCGCGCCCACCACGTGCACGAATGCCTGCTGCAACGCGCTCGATTTCGTCCCCCCGACGTGCGGCACAAACAACTGCAGCACCGGCATCAGCGAGTGTGGTGGCAATTCCTTCACCAATTCCGCGACCTGCGCCCGTGACAACTGCGACATCGTCAGAAAGATCAAATAAATTGCTCATGTTTCCTCTGTTTCCACTTGTGTTTTTAAGTTACTGCTAGTAAGCATTACAGCATGACGACTGCGCGACCAACTCGTAGCCCCGGGCGTCCGTCTGGTGGTGCTCGAGTTGTCGACCATAACGACATTTTAAATGCGGCTGAAATCGTGATTCGCCGTGATGGAGCAGGAGTCTCATTGGATGCCGTGGCTCAACAAGCCGGAGTGACTAAACCGATTGTCTATGACCGTGTGGGCGGTCGAGCGGAACTTGCCAATGCACTTGCCGAAAGATTGGCGGACCGAATGGTGGCCGCTGCTGCTCATTCGATCTCTGGGTCAAATGACCGTGGGGATCTAGCAACACTCATCGAGACGAGTCTTACTACCGTGGCCCAGAATCGTGAATTGTTTTTATATGTCACGAGCGGGTCAACCGAACAAACCGCGGTCAGTCGTTTGTATTTGGCTCAAAGGTCGGCCATGCCATTGGCGGATGCGCTCGCCAAGTCACGAATTTCACAAGGTCTTGATCCGTCAGTGGCAGTGCCGTGGGCCTACGGAATCGTAGGGATGTTGCAGATGGTCTCACTGTGGTGGATCTCACAAGAGCAAGAGTCGGCGACCCAAGTAGCAACTCAGATCGCCGAGTTGCTTGCTCCTGGGCTGGGAAACGACTAGTTCTGGGTAACTTACTCGGGGTAGACAGGACCCTTCAAACGGTGTTACTGTCGTCACATGTCCGATAGTTACGAAGACCTCACCGAATGCGCACTGACTCCCGAACTTGAAAAAAAGTTGGTGGAATCATTGGGGGAATGCGTTTTTATGTGGGCTAATAAAGCGGGGGAACCCTTTGGAGTGGTGATGTCGTATCTGCCTAAAAATGGCAAGTTGTGGCTGACGTGTGCTGAAGCACGTGCGCGAGTGCCGGCCCTGCGCCGCTTTAAGCGCGCTTCGATTTGCATCAATAGTACTGGCTCAAAAATGGGTGGCGGAAAAACAGTGACATACAAAGGCGACTGCATCGTGCGCAGTGATCGTGAGACAAAAGACTGGTTCTACCCCGAATTCTCCAATCGACTGCGCTCAGATAATCCAAAAGCAGCAGCAGAGTTTCAAAAGTTTCTTGACTCTCCCCATCGGGTGATTCTTGAATTTACTCCTGATTATTCTTTGAGTTTCGATGCTTCTTTGATGTGGCAACGTTCGCCTGAAGTCGTGCAATAGTTAGTTTTTAGTATCCAAACAATCGCAATAAGTCAAATCAACGCAAAATAAATAGTCCCCACAATAAGGAGCACAACATGTCACTCACCGAAGATCTTCCCATCCACTTGCGTGGCAACGGTGCACCCGTCAAAGAAGAGCGCACGATTACCCAACTTACTGTTCGCGGAACAATTCCTGCAGAACTAGATGGCCGGTATTTGCGCAATGGTGCAAACCCAGTTACCGGGATGAGCGACCACCCTTTCTTTGGAGACGGAATGATTCATGGTGTGCGGTTGCAGGGTGGACAAGCCCAGTGGTATCGCAATCGTTATGTGCAGACGCCTTTTATGGCCAATCACGCTCTTGATATTTTAGATCCCAACGTCACGCTTGATATGTCGTCGTCAAAAGCAAATACTCACATCATCGGACACGCTGGTCGTATTTTGGCTCTGGAAGAGGGGCACTTTCCCTATGTGCTTGATGGCAATCTCGAAACAGTTGGGTCAACAGACTTTGGTGGGATGCTCAAAGGTGCATTTACCGCACACCCAAAGATTTGTCCAACGACGGGTGAGCTTTTGGCATTTGGGTATTCACCATTCGATCCGTATCTGACGTACTTGCGTGTATCGCCTCAAGGAGAACTTGTACAAGTAGAACCCATCACGGTTGGAGGCCCAACTATGATGCACGACTTTACGATCACTGAGAACTACGCAATCTTTATGGACTTGCCTGCAGTGTTTAATCTCAATCTCGCACTTGAAGGCAAAATGCCCATTGAGTGGAGCGAAACTTATCCTGCCCGTTTGGGCGTGATGCCGCGCAACGGAAGTGACTCACAAGTCAAGTGGTACGACATCAACCCGTGCTACGTGTTCCATGTGATGAACAGTTACGAAGACGGCGACAAAATTATTCTTGATGTGGCTCGCTTCGAGCACATTTGGCGCGGTAACGATATGGATTTCCCTAATCCGTATATGTATCGCTGGATAATCAACACCACAACCGGAAAAGTGGCCGAAGAACAAGTCGATGATCGCTCAGGAGAATTCCCCCGCGTTGCTGACTCGGTTATTGGCAAGCCACACCGTTTCGGATACCTCATGGGTGCTGGGCAAGAGGGATTTGGGGACGTTAGTGCCGGAGCAATCCTGAAATATGATCGCCAAACAGGTACGCGCACATCAATCGAACTCGGACTAGGACGCGTGCCTGGGGAGTCGGTCTTTGTTGCGGCAGAAAATGGCAAGGCCGAAGACGACGGCTATTTGATGACGTATGTGTACAACGCAGCGACTGATGACAGTGAATTCGTTATTTTTGATGCCTCCACGATGAGCGCCGAGCCCGTCGCGACGGTGCAGTTGCCGCGTGTACCATTTGGGTTTCACGGGAGTTGGGTGCCAGCAACGGTGGCCAATTAAGCAGTCGTTAATTAATACGGTTACACAGTCGCAACCGCGACACATAGAAAAAGGTGGAATTATGGAGTTATTTAATACGGTTACACAGTCGCAACCGCGACACATAGAAAAAGGGGGAATTATGGAGTTATTTAAGAACATGGGGACTCAACGGTCTCGGCGGCACTCACGTGCGTTCGCTGCGATCGCGGTGGGAAGCCTATTTATTGTTGCGTGCGGAAGTGATAAAGGCGCGAGTACCGATACCGGGGCGCCCACCACTGAAGCAACAGCAGGAACTGATGCGCCGAGTAACCTAGACGGCCCACCGACGGGTTCTGAAATGCTTGTCGGTATGGTCAATACCGAAGGCAATCCCAACGGACTTGACTTTCCAGATATTCGTCGTTTTGCTGAGGCGAGTTTTGAATACATGAATGCGCACGGCGGCTTTGGTGGTCGACCAGTCAAGTTAGAAACCTGTGTTGCTAGCGGAACTCCGGAGACTTCACAGAAGTGTGCTCAAGAGTTGGTAGGCAAGGGTGCTGAGCTGATCCTTCTGGGTCTAGACCTATTTCCAGACTTTGCCACCTATAAAGCAGCTGGTGTGCCTGTGATTGGTGTCTTGCCGATCTTGCCGCCAGACTTCACGGCCGACGCTCTGTTTTTGACAGGCGGTAATGCAACTACGACTGCAGTGATGGCGGTCATCGCCCAGGACCGTTATCAGGCCAAGACCGTAGGCATCATTCATGCTGATAATGCTGGAGCCAACTCGACTGCCGCAGGTGTTGAGGCTGCTCTGGACAAGGCGGGAATCAAGTGGAAAGCCGTCAAGGGTGGAGACAACGAAACGGACGCCGGCTATCTCGGTTTGATGAAGGCCGCCAATGCCGATAATCCCGATATTTTGATTTCGCTCTATGCTGACGCTGGTTGTATTGGAACCATTCGTGGCTATGCCACCGCAGGAATCACCAAGCCCGTGTTGACAACGAGTATCTGCTCAGACAGTGACGTCATTTCTCAGGTGGGCGATGATGCAAATGGTTGGGTATTCGTTGGTGGAGCTCTCGAGCGTGACACGCCAGAAAAGGCATTGCTGCAAACGATTTTGGCTCCTTATATCAAGAACGAGGCAACGGGCGAAATGGGTGTCAAGCCTGCTGAGGTCAAGACAGGTGCTCTTGGTCTGGGTGGTTTGGGCAGCCTCTTGGTGTTGTCGCTTCGCAACTTCGCCACAGAGATGGTTGCTGGTGGTACCGAAATGACTGGTCAGAATCTGTATGCCTTCTTGAAGTCAGCCGATGGCCTGTTCTTGTACGGAGGTATTACGCCTGTCAAGTGTGGTCTTGCTACACCGGATTACCCGTCGGTTTGTTCGTACGTCTTTGAGGCGACCGAATACAAAGATGGCGCAGTCGTTTCCGTTGATAACGGCAAGTTGTGGGATAGCACCCCACTTCTTCCCTGACCTGCCAATCTCTGCTGAGCAACGAACAAGACCGATAATTCAACGATGAATGATTATCTTTTCTATCTGTTGCTCGGCAGTGGGGCCGGGGCAATCATCGCGGGTTTTGCGATGGGCCTCGTGATTAGTTATCAAGGTTCTGGCATTGTGAATTTTGCCTATGGGGCAATTGCAATGTGGAGCGCCTATGTCTATGCAGAACTCCGGAATGGGGCATATTTGTTACCCATTCCGGGTCTGCTAGACCGTTATCACATTGGTCGAGACGTGGGTTTCACTTGGGCTTTTATTTTGGCTTTACTGACCTCGGCCCTAATGGGCTTATTGATTTATGTGCTGGTTTTCCGACCGTTAAGAGACGCCCCGGCGTTGGCACGTGTTGTGGCCAGTGTCGGCTTGATCATCGTTATGATCGGTCTAAAGGATCGACGCTTCCCAGATCAGTTGGCGATGCGCGTTGATCCAATTTTGCCTCGCAAGGTGGTGACGATCTCTAACACGCTGAGCGTGCCGCGTGATGGTCTGTGGTTACTGATGATTGTGCTTCTCATCACGGTGGTTGTGTGGGCCGCCAGTAAGTACTTGAAATTTGGGTTAGCCACGCGGGCAGCCGCCGAAAACGAAAAGGGAGCAGTCCTGCTTGGCCACTCTCCCGATTTTCTTGCCGCCTCGGGTTGGGTTATTTCCTCGGTGGTTGGGGCCGTCATCGCAATTCTGGCTGCTCCACTTGTGCAATTAAACGGATCTATTTTTACTTTTGGTTTTTTAATTCCGGCACTAGGCGCCGCTCTGATCGGAAAGTTCCGGCACTTCTGGCCAACGGTCTTGACGGGTATCGCCATTGGGATGGTGCAAAGTACCTTCACAAAAATGCAACTTGATTTCAGTTGGTGGCCTAAATATGGAATGCGTGAAGGTCTGCCGTTTCTCGTCATCATCGTTACGATGATGGTGTCTGGTGAGCGGCTTCCCGAGCGAGGGGCGGTTGGGGGCTGGAAATTACCCTTCGTTCCACAGGCAAAAGTGACATGGTTTTCAGTTGGTGCGCCACTTGTGATGGTGTCGGCCGGAATTATTTTTCTCGGACCATTGTGGCGCGCTGCGATCATGAGTTCGTTGATCGCGTCCGTCTTGGCTTTGTCTTTGGTTGTTCTGATCGGTTTTGGAGGTCAAACATCACTAGCGCAAATGGCTTTTGCCGGCATCAGTGGCTTTGCGTTGTCAAAGCTTGCGAGCAATTACGACATCCCTTTTCCGTTTGCGCCGATTCTTGCTGCTCTTGGTGCCATGTTTTTCGGGCTCTTGGTCGGGCTTCCTGCCCTCAGAGTGCGGGGCACAAACCTGGCCATTGTGACCCTCGCCGGTGGTGTCACCATTGCTGAGTTCGTGTTCAAGCAACCATGGGTGATTGGTGGGGTCAACAACGGTGGGGCCAAAGTTCCTAACCCTTCACTCGGGGACTGGAACTTAGGTTTGGTTTACGGCAATCAAACGTCTCGACCGATATTTGCTTTCTTCTTAGTGGCTATTCTGACAATTTTGTGTCTGATGGTTGCCAACATTCGTCGCAGTGGTTCGGGACGCGTGATGTTAGCCGTACGTGGTAACGAACGCGCATCAGCGGCCGTAGGTATCAATAACACTCACGTCAAGATGATGATGTTTGCCCTTTCGTCTTTCATTGCTGGCATGGGAGGAGCTTTAATCGCTTATCGATTCGGTGCCGTGTCAGATCTTTCCTACGGAACCATTGCTTCGCTTACCGCATTGTCGTTCGCTTATCTCGGTGGCATTACAAGTGTCAGCGGAGCAGTGACGGCGGGTATCGTGGCGGCGTCAGGAGTGTCATTTTTTGCGATGAATCAAGTGATTGGTTCTTTTGGCACCTGGGAAGCTTTGATTGGTGGGGCTCTCTTGATTGTGACGGCAATCATGAATCCTGAAGGCATCGCTGGAGCATTGCGCACTCAATCTGGGGCGATTCGTCTCAAGAAACAAAACGCTAAACTTGCCAAGGGTTCGGCAGTTTCTGTTTCTACGTGATTGAGGTAAAAAGTTGAGTCGAGAAAAACTTGTAGCGATGGCGCAAGCCACAATGGCCCACAACAAAGCTGGGACCGTTAGTTTGACTGAGTCACAAACACGTATTCCTGCAACAAATTATTTCGATCCAGAGCGGTGGCAACAAGAAGTTGACATGATCTTTAAGCGACTGCCGTTGTTGCTTGCAACTTCAGCAGAACTAAAAGAGCCAAATTCGTATAAAGCAATCGAAGTTGTCGGAATGCCCGTGCTTATTTCGCGCGGGGCCGACGGAGTAGTGCGAGCCTTCGTCAATATGTGCAGTCATCGGGGCTCAATGTTGGTAGACGAAGGAACAGGTACGGCAAGGCGCTTTGCGTGTCCGTATCACAACTGGACATACAACCAAGAAGGAGACCTCGTCGGAATCTTTAAGCAAGAAGATTTTGGTCCACTGGATTTTTCGTGTTTGGGTCTGACAAGTTTGCCAATCGCGGAGCGGGCTGGATTGATTTGGGTAATTCTGTCGCCAGCAGCGACACTTGACATCGATTTGTTTTTGGCGGGTTATGACGAATTGTTGGAGTTCTGTCATTTCGCTGGCATGAATCATTACGGTTCGCGACGCCTCGTGGGGCCAAACTGGAAAGTTTCATTTGATGGATACGTGGACTTTTATCATTTGCCGATTCTGCACAAAAATACTTTCGGAACCGAGATCTCGCCGGATGCCGTGTTTCATCGGGTAGGCGCACACCAACGCGTCACTGGTCCACGTGCGCCATGGAGCAAGTTAGAAGGAGTTCCCACAGACGAGTGGCCAGATGACTTGCTCACTGGGGGAGTGTGGAGCATTTTCCCGCACGGGTCAATTGCGGGGTTTGATATTGACGGCATAAAGGTATATCAAGTTGCGCGAATTTTCCCTGGAGCAAACGCAGATGAGTCCGTGACGTATCTTGATTTTATTTCTGCTGGAGAACCAACGGCTGACTTTACCGCAAAGGTCGACAAGCAAATTGCATTTCTCGAAGCGGTAGTGCGCGACGAAGACTATGCAACTGGACTGAAGATTCAACGCACCGTGAAGACTGGTGCCAAGAAAGAGTTTATTTTTGGGCGCAACGAGGGTGGCGCACAGTATGTGCACGGTTGGTTTGATGCATTGCTTGAGACCCCAGATGATGAGTTGGCGGCTCTCTTTGTGCGCGGTATCGACGCAGGACGCTTAGTCCAATAAAATTAATGTGTTGCGTTTAGTGCAACAGGGTCTGCGAGTAACTGAACAATAGATTGACAGAACTGTGCCGCTGGTGCGCCGTCCAACACACGATGATCCCATGTCAGGCTCAGCGTCAGTCGCTTGACGCTAGACACTGCTCCGCTTGGGCTGAGCACCACATCGTCGCGTAAGCGCCCAACGCCCAGAATCGCCACGTTTGGTGGATTAATGACAGGAGTAAAGCCGTCGACTCCAAACATGCCGAGCGCACTCACTGAAAATGTTCCGCCTTCGAGGTCAGACAATGATAATGATCCGCTACGAGCAGCAGCAGCAAGTCTTTTCGTTTCGACAGCTAATGCGGCAAGGCTGAGGCTGTCGGTATTGCGAATGACTGGAACCATGAGGCCGTCATTTAGGGACACAGCCAGACCGACATTGATATCTGGAAGCAGTTCGATGCCAGCAGATATAACTTTAGAATTGGCGATGGGGTGCAAGCGCAATGCACGCGCAGCCGCAGCGATTATGTAATCAGTAAAACCTGGCACAGACTCGTCGCCTTCACGAGATGCGCGGTCGGCCAAAACCGCGTCGAGGTCTGCATCCATGAACAGAGTGAGTTGCGCCATTTCTTGCAACGACGCATGCATGCGCTTAGCGATTGTTCCGCGCATTCCCGTCATGCGGCGAATTTCTCGTGGCGAACTTGCCTCAAGGTCTTGCATCATGATGCGACCATCTGGACCAGAGCCAACGATGGTGCTGAGGTCGATGCCTTTTTCTAGAGCAACGCGACGAATATTTGGAGATATTAGAACGCGGCCATCACTTGGGGCAGGAGCCGAAGCGACTGATGCTTGCGCTGCAGCAGTTTGACTCGGAACTGCTTCGCCTTGGGCAAGCAAGTAACCAATAACTGCTCCGCACGGATAGGTTTCGCCGTCAACACCAACACGATGTAAGAGACCAGTATCAATTGCTTCGACGTCGCTCTCGACTTTGTCGGTTTCTATGCGCAACACCGGCATACCAGGAGTAACTGAGGCGCCATCTTCTGCCAGCCATTCAATGATGGTTCCTTCTTCCATGGTTAGACCAAGTTTGGGCATAATGAACTCAAGAGCCATGAGAATCCTTTGTGAGATGGTGGTTAGTGGCGTCAAAAATTCTAGCGCGAGCGGCCAAAATAAGGGCATGTTCGACATCGATTAACAGCGGTCCGGTTGATTCGATATGGGCGGTGACCGTTGCTTGGGCACTCACTGGTCGCTCTCGTTCGCCGTCAAAAGCCAAGACATATTGCCCGTGCATTGTTATTTTTTCGCCCTCGGCGAGTGGCTGCACTTCAGCGATTTCCATCGTGGTAAATGCCCCAGGTGCGAGTGGCACGCGCACACGACGGCCTCCGGTACCGAGTCGCACAAATACGCCACCTGGTTCGAAACGTCCTACGGGATGAATGCGACCAGCAATGCTAGATAGTCCGGTGCTTGCTGGTGTAGCGACCGCTGCAACAACTGCTCGAACGGTGAGCGGATCCCATATTGCGCGCGCACCAACAAACATTGCATCAATAAACGCTAGATCGATGAGTGCAATATCTTGATGGATTACACCGCGGTCATCAATATGTACGACAACTTTTTTGCTGCGGTGGCCAACAACGGCGAGTGGCACAATCCCTTGGGCGACAAAGGCCGCCGCCGCTCCTGCAGATGTGCCATCAATTGCAGAGGGGAAAACATTGTTGGTACCAGTTGAGATTGCGATAAGTGGTGCATCAGGCCAGCCAACCGCTACGTCACGCGATGTTCCGTCTCCGCCAAGGACAATGACTGCACCAGCCTGTTCGGCCAAGAATCGTCGCGCCGCGCCAATCGTCTCGTGACGAGATCCGCTGATGGGTTCGTCGAGCACCTCTACTGGGGCATCAAGGCCTTGGGCTGCACGTTGAGCCAAGTTATGTGTGTCTGGAACCAACAGAATTCGCGTTGCCCCAGATTCTGCGGCAGCGACAATGGCACGACGAACTATTCCGATTTTTGTGACATCAGATATATGTGTCGCCGGTGTGATGAGTCGTCGAATGTCTTTCCCGGCGTTGGGATTGACAATTATTCCGACTGTAGACACGAAGAGACGACGCGGCAGGTTTAGCTGCGTTGCACCAAGTTGCGAATGCCAGCCTCGATAGAGGCAGCATCAGGAAGATAGTGCTGTTCGAGCGCAGGGCTAAACGGCACTGGCGAGAAAGGCGCACCGATTCGTGCAACGGGAGCATCAAGATAATCAAATGCAAGTTCGTGTATTTGCGACGCGATCTCGGCACCCAGGCCACCGAATTTAACTGCCTCATGAACGACAAGAACCTTGTGTGTCTTGCGTGCAGACTCGACGATGCTGTCGGTGTCGAGAGGTTGCAGTGTTCGAGGGTCGATGACTTCGCATTCTATACCGTCCGCGGCAAGTTTTTCAGCGGCTACAAGCGTCTCGTTTGCCATGCGGCCATATGCAATTACCGTGACGTCTGTTCCGGCTCGCATGATGTTGGCTTTGCCCAGTGGTATCTCATAGTTTTCTTCAGGAACATGCGCCGACATTCCCAGAAGGCGTTTGTGCTTGACCATGATGGTTGGGTTGTTCTCGCGGATGCAGGCAGTCATGAGACCTTTCATGTCATACGGATTAGATGGGTACACCACCTTTAGTCCAGGAATATGACACAGGATTGCTTCAAGTGATTGGCTGTGTTGTGCTGCCGCCGACAAACCAGCACCGCCACCCGTAGTAATGGTGAGTGGCAGTGTCGCCTCGCCACCAAACATATATTTCAGTTTTGCTGCTTGGTTGACGATCTGATCAAAGGCAACACAAATGAAATCCATAAACATCAAGTCAACGATGGGCCGTAACCCTGTAACTGCGGCGCCGATGCCAAGACCAACGATTGCCTGCTCGCTGATTGGTGTATCGACCACGCGATGAGCACCGAATTTTGCTTGCAGGCCGAGGTATGTTCCAAAGACACCACCAAATGCGCCGATGTCTTCACCAGCACAAAAGATGTTTTCGTCTGCTTCCATTGCTTGACGGACTGCTTCATTGAAAGCACCTCCGTA
>SHUT01000034.1 GCA_009691255.1 Ilumatobacteraceae bacterium | reverse complement strand
ATGTCAGCGGCATCAAGTTCTGCTGTTGACGCGCTTGATCCAAAATTAGGAAACGCGAAACCGTCAGGGCTTGGGTTCATGCCACTCGCCACTGTGACTGCTTCAAGAACGGGGGTAGTCACGTCTGGGGTCGCGTTGCCGCCACCGCCACCGCCACCGCCACCACCGCCACATGCAGTGAGCGCCATAATCAGGACAACGGCAATTGAAGAGGTGCGTAAATGAGGATTAATTCCCTCATACTAAACCCAATTTTGTTCACCGCGATACGCAGTCCAGCAGATTTTTGCGCTGACCGACGTTGTTTTGTATGCGAGATAAGGCCTGTGGCAAATGGTCCACTAAACTATGATGATTATCGTAAAAGGACAACGAGCGAATGACTGAAATAGATCTCCCTCAGGGTGCCGGTCTGGGATTGCCACCGATGCGACCTGTGGTGACTCGCGCCCGCTCCCAGCGTTCGGTAGCCAATGATTCGGTGATTCTTGACGCCGCTGTGGCAGTTGCTATTGATTGTGGCCTCGAGGCAGTTTCGCTCGGCGCTGTTGCAAAGCAAGCGGGGCTCACCACCGGTGCGTTGTACAGCCGCTACGAAGACAACGACGACATTCAGGCAGCGGTATTTATCAGTCGCATTGCAGATCAGTTTTTTGAATTTATCGATCTAGCACTACAAGACTTCCTAAGCGGCAACGACAACAAAACACTTAATAGTTTGTGTCCATTCGGCACGACTATACCGCCAGAAATTACTCTTGGGCTAGAAGCCCTCATCATCTCACATCGCAATGGTGCACTCGGAGAAGTCGTTAGCCCAGTCTTTGACAAGTGGCTCACCCGATGGGGACTAATCCAGGAATCTTCAGATCTTGAAATTGCGCGTATTACAACTGCACTCGGAACAATATTAGGAATCTTGCTCCACCGATTTGCTGAAACAGAGTCCGTTGATTGGGAGTTGCCGATCTTGGGTCTCTCCATGGCGGTTCATCAAGCTCAGCGGTCTACAACACAAGCTGCAAAGTTGGAATTCATCGATATTCGTGCCACATCAGACAATGAAGTTCGCAACGCATTGGCAATGAGCGCCGCCGAAATAATCGGCAAAATTGGCTTTGCCAACACCACCATCTCGCGCGTTGCTAGGCACTCAAATTTGTCAACAGGCACTATCTATAACACCTATGACTCTAAAGAAGATCTACTCGTCGATACGCTATCGATGCTGTTGCATCTCAATCGCCAAGAAACTCTTGAACACGAAACCGTTGGTATGCAGTCCACTGGACTTTCAGAAGGATTTTCTGCTCAATTCACGGCAGGTCTGCTCCCATCGCGCCACAAATGGCAAAGATTTCGCCACGAGGCTTTCCTCGCTGCGCGCACAAATTCACGTGTGCGTGACGTCATTGCACAAGTGCACGCTATCGAGATAAATAGCGCCAGAGAAACTTTTCTGGCTGGACTATTTCCTCCACGGATTCTCGACGGAATTGTCTCGGGCGGACAGGCAGTGTCTCTTGGCTACACGCTGATACTCTACTCGTGCGAGCAAAGTCGACGCGGTGACTACGTGGGTATCACAGAAGCATTATCTGCGGTTGCAAGCTCTTTTTAGGCTAGTTATTCGGGCGTCACATACGCAGCAGTAATGCCACCGTCGATAATGAGTGACTGTCCCGTCATCCATGATGATTCATCAGAAGCTAAAAACAGCGCACCGTTCGCGATTTCTGCTGGCTCACCAAAACGTCCCATCGGGATATGCACGAGCCGGCGATTTCGTTTGGTATCGCTGTCAAGAAAAGCTGCAAGCAGTGGCGTCATCACTGGGCCCGGACAAAGTGCGTTAGCACGAATCCCCTTGCGGGCATAGATCACGGCAATCTCGCGAGTCATTGCTAGAACGGCTCCTTTTGAAGCCGTATAGGCCACCTGTGGGGTGGCCGCACCCATGTGCGCGACAAACGAAGCAACATTAATAATCGATCCTTTGCCTTGTTCCAGCATCACTGGAATCACATATTTGCAACCAAGCAAAACGCCCTTGACGTTGATGTCCATCGTGCGCTGGTACGTGTCAACTGAAGTAGAGACCGGATCATCGTCATCACCGAGCATCACGCCTGCGTTGTTGTACAACACATCAATGGTTCCAAATGTTGTCAGCGCAAAGGCCACGGTCTTCTTCCATGAGTCTTCGTTGGTGACATCACATTCGACAAATGCGGAATGGCCGCCAGATTTTGTGATCTCATCAACAGTGTCTGATCCATCCGAAACATCTGCTATCACCACACTTGACCCTTGCGCAGCAAACTTAAGTGCCGCGACACGACCGAGCCCACTGGCAGCGCCAGTAATGATCGTGACCTTGTCTTGCAATCGTGTCATCTGTTCTCCTTGTAATAATGATAGTGAAATGGCGCTTGTTGTGCGCTAAGAACGCTCAAAGTATCGAGTGAGTTCCCAATCTGTAACATGCTGATTAAATGCGGCCCACTCTGCTTTTGCCATGCTCAAAATATGGTCATGCACGTCGTCGCCAAAACATTCTTTCGCAATTGCGCTGTTCTCCCAACAGTGAATCGCTTCAATCAACGTGTTGGGAATGCGAGGAAGCGATGTTGCTTCATAGCCGTTTCCGACGAACGGATCTTCGAGCGTTAGTTGATGACGAATGCCGTACATACCGCCAGCGATAATGCCAGCAAATGCGATATAACTATTTGCATCAGAGCCAGGGATACGACTTTCAACGCGCCGTGCATTGCCGTGTCCCACTACCCGTAGTCCGAGCGTGCGGTTATCGGTTCCCCATGCGACCGCAGTTGGTGCCCACGAACCTGGCTGAAAACGTCGATAGCTGTTGACTGTCGGAGCCCACAACAATGTGAAGTCTCTAGCGGTTGCAAGCAAGCCTGCGGTGTAATGCTTAAACACTTCGGGCAGCTGACTACCGGCGAATGCCGGTACGTTGTCAGGTGTATTCCACAAACTGGAATGTACATGGCACGATGAGCCAGTCTCTGCAAAGTTCCACTTGGCCATGAAACTCACCGAACGCCCGTGGGATGCAGCAATCTCTTTAGCGGCTGATTTGTAAAGCAGATTTCGGTCAGCCATTTCAAGTGCATCTGTGTATTGCAAGTTGACCTCGTGTTGACCGCGACCCGCCTCGCCTTTAGAGCACTCAACCGCGATGCCACATGCTTCAAGATTGCGGCGAATATCACCGACGACATACTCATCAAACGTGGTCTGCACGATTTGATAGTCCTGCATCCATGGCGAATGTGGGGCAAGATCTCGATATCCCTTGTCATGCGCCTGGCGGTATGACTCGTGGAATAAATAAAACTCAATCTCACTGCCGATCATTGCGTTGTAACCAGCGGTGTTGACAACAGCTACTTGATCTCGCAACATTTGTCGTGGCGACACGGCAACTGGCTTTTGCGTGCGGGGGTCGCGTAGGTCTGCCAGCACGATGGCCGTTTTTGTCTGCCATGCCATGATCCGAATGGTGTTCCAGTCAGGCATCGCCACCATGTCGCCGTATCCCTGTTCGTAGCTGGCAAACCTAAAGCCGGCGAGGGCGTTGTCATCCATATCTGTAGCAATTAGATAGTTGCAATTCTCTGTGCCATGGTCTGCGGCATCTTGCAAAAAGAACCACCCCGTCATGCGCTTGCCAACCAAACGGCCCTGCATATCGGGAAACGCCAAGATCACAGTGTCAATCTCACCAGCCTGAATTAGGGCTGCAAGTTCATCGCGCGTCAAGGGTCGATGTTGGGACATCTCAGACTCCATAACCGAAGTGTAGGGGTGCTTGTCATTGGCCACTCGTTTAGGCTTGAGGCATGACATCTCTGGAGTCCCGTCCCTCCTCGGCCTATACAGACGACCGCTCGCATGTGTTTCATTCGTGGTCGGCGCAAGGACTCATTAATCCCATCGTGATTGCTGGCGGCGAGGGTGCTTGGTTCTGGGACGAGGACGGCAAGAAATATCTTGATTTTTCTAGCCAACTCATCAATCTCAATATTGGTCATCAGCATCCTAAGTTGATTGCCGCGATCAAAGATCAGGCAGACAAACTATGCACGGTTGCGCCAATGCACGCCAATGATGCACGCAGCGAAGCAGCACGACTGATCACCGAGCTTGCACCGGGCGACCTCAACATGGTGTTCTTTACAAACGGCGGAGCCGAAGCAACAGAAAACGCAATTCGCATGGCACGTCTACACACTGGCCGCAACAAGGTCCTCACGACGTACCGCAGTTACCACGGAGCCACTGGTGGCGCAATACAACTCACCGGAGATCCACGCCGTTGGCCTAGCGAACCAGCGATGCCAGGCATTATTAAATTCTGGGGCCCGTATCCATATCGTTCACATTTTCATTCCACGAGTGACGTTGAAGAATCGCAACGCGCCCTGCAACATCTTGAAGACGTCATCATGATGGAAGGTGCCAACTACATTGCCGCCATCATGCTCGAAACCGTTGTTGGCACAAACGGAATCTTGGTGCCACCACCTGGATATCTGCAAGGAGTTCGCGACATCTGCGACCGCCACGGAATCGTGATGATCTGTGACGAAGTTATGGCTGGATTTGGTCGTTGTGGCGAATGGTTTGCTGTTGACAACTGGGACGTCGCTCCTGATCTGATCTGTTTTGCAAAAGGCGTCAACTCTGGTTATGTGCCCCTTGGCGGGGTAATCATTTCGCAGCGCATCGCCGACACATTTAGGGAACGGCAGTTTCCAGGTGGACTTACTTATAGCGGACATCCTCTTGCCTGCGCGTCTGCCGTTGCATCAATCAACATCTTCAAAGAAGAAAAAATTATTGACCATGCTCGTCATTTGGGTCGCGATGTTATTGCCCCAGGATTAGAGGCACTTCAGGCCAAACATCCGAGCATCGGAGATGTTCGTGGAGTTGGTGTGTTCTGGGCGATCGAGTTGGTGCGTGACCGAGACACCCGCGAACCACTCGTGCCGTTCAATGCTGCCGGTGCAGACGCCAAGCCGATGATCGAACTTGCGGGTGCATGCAAAGCCAATGGCCTGTGGCCATTCACGCACTTCAATCGTTTGCATATTGTTCCACCACTAGTTATTAGCGATGACGACATGCGTCAAGGGCTCGCAATCATTGATGAGGCGCTCACCGTTGCCGATAATTATTACACCGGCAGATAACTAGCGGTTTTGTGGAAACCCTAAATCAACACTTGATGTGCGCGGGTCTGGCCATCGCGAAGTCACAACTTTGGTGCGCGTATAAAAATTAATACCATCTGGTCCGTACATGTGTTGGTCACCGAACAAACTGGCTTTCCAGCCACCAAATGAGTAATACGACACCGGTACTGGCACAGGCACGTTGACCCCCACCATTCCGACGTTGATGTCATACTGAAACTGACGCGCAATGCCACCGTCACGAGTAAAAATTGCCGTGCCGTTGCCATATGGGTTGTCATTGATGATCTGCACGCCCTGGTCATAACTAGCCACCCGCACCACTGACAGCACTGGACCAAAAATCTCGTCGTCGTAACAAGCCATTCCTGGCTGCACGTTGTCAACGAGGCTTGGTTTCAAAAAGAATCCTTCTGTCGGGGCACCGTTGCGACCGTCTAGCACAACGGTTGCTCCTTGGGCGCTAGCACCTTGGATATAAGAGGCAACTTTGTCACGATGCTCTGCGGTGATCAGTGGACCCATTTCACTATCAGGATCGCTGCCAGGTCCAACCTTGATGCGCGGAATTCGTTCGGCAATCTTGGCCACCAACTCGTCGGCGACGGTGTCAACCACAATAAGTGCCGAGATAGCCATGCATCGCTCGCCAGCCGAACCATATGCTGCGCTGACCGCCGCATCCGCTGCCATATCAAGATCGGCATCAGGCAATACCAGCATGTGGTTTTTTGCGCCGCCGAGTGCTTGAACTCGCTTACCGTTGCGCGTGCCAGTTTCGTAAATGTGTTTTGCAATCGGCGTTGAACCTACAAAAGAAATAGCAGCAACATCAGGGTGCTCAAGCAAACGATCAACAGCAACTTTGTCGCCATGAATCACATTAAAGCAACCACTCGGTAAACCTGCTTGCATCAAAAGCTCGGCAATAAACATTGCCACTGATGGATCTTTCTCGCTTGGTTTCAAAACGAAAGTGTTGCCGCAGGCAAGTGCATTGGCAAACATCCACATCGGAACCATTGCCGGAAAATTAAAAGGCGTGATGCCCACTACAACGCCGAGTGGCTGACGAATGCTATAGACATCAACTCCGGCAGAGGCCTGTTCGCTATAGCCACCTTTGAGTAGGTGCGCAACACCACATGCAAACTCGATGTTTTCAAGTCCGCGGGCAACTTCGCCCATTGCATCAGATAAAACTTTGCCGTGTTCTGCGCTCAAGACAGCCGCAAGTTCTTTTCGATTGGCATCGACGAGTTCTCGCAAATTGAACATAACCTCGGCTCGGCGCGAAAGATTGGTTGCACGCCAATCCGGAAATGCTGTGGCAGCAGCAGCCACCGCACGGTCAACCTCTGCTACCGACGCAAAGTCCACTTGGGCCTGTTGTATCCCAGTGGCTGGGTCAAAAACCTTTCCAGCAAACCCAGAGTCCCCAGCTACTAAACGCCCGTCGATCCAGTGTGAGATGCGTTTCATTGTGTGTCCTTTGTTTTAATAGTGCCTTCATCGTAGTCGCCCTTGGTCTTTACTCACGCGGCTTGCTGATTCTTGGATTTATTTGCGATACTGCATGTATGACCACGACCACCACAGACTCAGAACTTGCCATCGTAGAAGCCGCCCTTGAAACACTTTTGGCCACTCACGACCCCAAGAAAATCGACAACGTTGCATTTCGCGGAGCGCGTTATGACTGCGGATTGGCGTGGGTCCATTTCCCCGTTGGCTTTGGTGGACTCGGACTCAAACCGAGCCTCAACCGCGTGATTGAAGAGCGTGTTCGCGCAGCAGGTGCCAAGGCTCAAGACCCAGCCACGTTTTTTATGGCACTCGCCGGACCCACAATTGCGACACACGGAAGCGACGAGGTAAAGAACCGATTTTTGCGCCCGATGTTTACGGGTCAAGAGAAATGGTGTCAACTTTTCAGTGAGCCAGGCTCTGGAAGTGACTTCGCTGGTCTCAGTACACGAGCAATTCGTGATGGCGACGAGTGGATTGTCAATGGTCAAAAAGTATGGAACACACTTGCACATCTTGCCGACTGGGGAATGCTCGTCACGCGCACCGATCCAGAGCAACCAAAGCACAAAGGCATGACCTACTTTGCAATAGACATGCATTCTCCTGGAGTAGAAGTACGTCCCCTACGACAGATCACAGGCGAAGCAGAATTCAACGAGGTCTACATGACCGATGCTCGCGTGCCTGATAGCCAACGCGTTGGCGCAGTCGGCGAAGGATGGCGAGTGTCACTCACCACTCTCATGAACGAACGCACCGCTATCGGTGGTGGTGGCAGTGGTACTGCAAAACGTCGTGGCCCAATCGATGACACGATTCGTATCTGGAACGACATCCCTGCCGACCAACGCAGTGGGGCACAACGCGACAAACTGATGCAACTATTCTGCGCCAGCGAAGCATTGCGCTACACAGTGGCACGTGGTTCAGAGGCTGCCAAGGCTGGCAACCCCGGACCAGAAGGTTCGATTACCAAACTAATGAGTGCTGAGTTAAATAAAAAAGTTACTGAGTTTTCTATCGAACTTTTAGGGGCTAACGCACTGATCAACTACGACTTCAGTTTCCGTCGCCCCGAGACACTGGACATTGACGGATCAACCGGCGGCGTAAGGCACGCGTTTATGCGTGCTCGTGCCAACTCCATCGAAGGTGGAACAAGCGAAATCATGCGCAATATCTTGGGTGAGCAAGTGCTTGGTCTTCCGGGAGAACCTCGTGTCGACAAAGAACAAGCCTGGAGCAAAGTTCCGCGCAACTAGTTATTTACGCAGGGTGAGTGTGGTCTCCACATTTATCTCTGCGATCAGCCTCGCTCACAATTGCACTGCCTGCCCCCACGCCTTCAAGGGCAGCAAATGGCCCACACTCATGCGGAACGATCCAAACATGCACCATTGCATTGTCTCCAGGTGCTCGAGTTCCAAATGCGCAGACTCCTTGGGCGTTAGTCACACCAACTACAAACGGTGCCCCCTTGCCGTTAGAAAAGAAACAGAGGTTGTCATGAATATGCCACTGCATTAGTGAGCCCGCATAGTCAGTAAGAATAGGCGAATCCATAGGGACCTTGGTTTTGGCCATAAACATCGCTGACACTAAGGTTCGTTGCCCGCCAAGGCCGACCTTGTAAACCAAAGATTCAGGCGCAGTGGGGTCCAAGAATTTATCGTCGTCATACAACGAATAGTTTTGGTAGTGCTCAAAGCCTGTCACCGTGTCGCGAATTGACCTCCACCCTTCGGCATATGCCGTCTTTGGGTCTGCCCAGTGCAACAACTTCACGCCGGTTTCTTTAATGAGATTTGCCGCACGCAACTCTTGCTCTGGACTCACTCCCTCGACGTTGGAAATATCAAGTGGCAAAGAAGGATCAAACGCTCGCGGCCAATTTTCTAACACAACACCAGCATGGGTCGTATCGCTGGAGGCATGTGTCGTATCGCTGGTGGCATGGGTCGTATCGCTGGTGGCATGGGTCGTATCGCTGGTGGCATGGGTCGTATCGCTGGTGGCATGGGTCGTATCGCTGGTGGCATGTAGATGAGTTGCACCATTCCACATCGCCACAACCGTGACAATTGCAAAAAGCACAGATGGCGATGCAAGGCGTGAAGGTGATGGCTTATCGATTTTTCCAAATATCAATGCAGCCATCGCGGTGCTCGCAGCAATTGCTCCGAGCGCAGCGCACAGAGAGTCAGTGATCTGGGCACTCTCACGTATTTCTAAACCATCTATCCAAGAAACACCACTGAGGCGAGTGACAAGCCAACCCGCAACCGCTACTGCGTTAATAGCCAATCCGGCTAGTAACAACCAGCCTTGGGGCCGCAACAGCACCATGACTCCCCATGCAACCTGAGCAACAGCGACTGCAATAAACAATCGTGCCAGTTGAGGATGCTCGGCATGAATGCCGATTGCTCCACCGTGAATCAGCCCGGCACCAATCGACGCGATTGCGCCATACATCAATGCTGGGTAAACCTTCGTCGATTCTGGGGTCACATCCACATCCCAAGAGTAATCAGCACCCACGCACTTTAGGGGTACTGTGGGGCAATTGCGAATCGAACAGAATAGGCAAACACACGTGGCAGTTTTGGGGCGCTATCCACTATTTCAACAGGCCTATTTGGTTAATGACATCGACGAGTCAATCCAGAAGTGGCACACATTGTTTGGGGCAGGACCGTTCTCGGTCACTGACCACCATAAATGTGACACCTTTACGTATCGCGGAACGTCCCAAGAGGCTGATGTGTCGTACGCCTTTGGATACTTAGGAGAGATGATGATTCAGTTCATCGTGCAACACGACGAGACTCCTTCGATCTATCGTGATATGTACGCAGCAGGCGAAGAGGGGTTTCATCACGTTGCGTATTTAGTGTCAGATTTTGATGCAGAGCGCCAACGCCTACTTGATATGGGTTTCGAAGCCGCGTGTGAATTACACGCAGATGGCGTCAACGCTTCGTATTTTGATACACGTTCGGTGACCGGTGGTTTCACTGAAATTCATGGCGACCCTCCGCACATTTTGGGAACCTTTGCGCAGTGGCATCGGGCGCATCAAATACACCAACCAGGTGATTCACTCATTTGGCATCGCAAGCAAGGTCGTCACAGTACTTGATATTCATCACAAGTTCTGCGCCAAAACTCTTCTCTTTTATTTAATTGCACTCCATTTTTTTATTTGATCGCGCAGCCAGCCTGACTCCCAAAAACTCACATCTCCCCCACTCGTCAATAAAGTCTCGTGGGCACGCAGCATCAAATCTGCTGCACCAGCATGGTCTGATAGCTCATGCAACACGGCTTCAGCTAAGTAGATAGCACGGACAGCCTGACCAGCATCAAGTAAATCGACAGCTCGAGCACATACCGCATCAGCGCCGATGACCTGCACTAGTTCGGACATCGCTTCAACTGAGCGATCTGCATACAGTTCTGTGGTTGACTGCAAGTGAAACCACCCCATGTATGTTTCCCAGATTGTGCGCACAGCCCAAACCACTTTTCCGTAACCCTGCCCTACTCGTTGGTGCGCTGGCAACGTGATTTCTTTCATCAGCGTGTAGACATCGACACCCGCGTTCATCCCTTCGAGCGTGCTTAAATGCACGTACTGCACTGCTGCGTGTAGGCGAGCCAAAGATGCGTCAATCAGTTCGGCTCCGATGACAGGTGTGTGACGCCCTGTTACAAGCACGGCAATGTTGAGACTACGAAGTTTTTGCACAGTTTCTAAATACGGCTCAACAAAGCGATACCTATCCCCGCGAAGGGTATTGAAGTTTGGAAAATGAGGAAATAGCGGCCCAAGCAAATTAGAAATGAGGGCAGTTTGTGATTGAGGTAGCCAGACAATTAGTGAATCAACTGTCTCGCCTGTAGCGGCAATAAGTTCAAGCGTGCGACCGCCAACAGACAACGTATGCCGATCTGTGAACACAATGTCAGGAGTTGGGGTGTCCTGCTTCATCGCAACACCCGGATTCTGACTTGCTATGCGCTGCGCCGCTGCGCCGCTGACATCAAACCACACTTGTGCTGTGCGGTAACGCAATTTCTGAATTCGCGCATCATCTGCTTGACATACAGAATTATTTTCTTGGGCGATATACACGGTGCCCTCTTCTCGAAACAGCGCAACACCGCCGACATGATCTACATGGGCCTGGGTAGTCACAATATGTGTTGTTGGACCGATACATATCGCATCAAATACGCGCTTGTGATGGACGGCTTCATACCCCATCCCCGTGTTGACGATGATTCTTCCTGTGTCGTGCACGATCATGTATGCCGCAGTCGACCCGCTAGACCTGAATATTCCAGGAGCGACTTCTGACGCTGGGTCTTCATAGATGTGGGCAAGCAATTCTTTGCCTGGTCTTGTATCAATCAGATGATCAACCTGTTTTTCTATTTCTGCGTTAGCACTCAAATTACATCACCTCAATCGGGACATTGAATTTTTCTAAATATGGCAAAAATCTCTCGCGAATTTGTTCGGGCGTGCGATCAAAATCTGTACGCACATTGTAGACGACCGAGTTTTGTCCTTCGCGCGAACGCTCGGTAACCCGCTTGGCAATGTTCTCTTGGGCTTTTGCGCTCAGTGTGTGGGCAGCAAAATCACAGATTTTTGCCACCATGTCAGAGTCATTAGCCATGAACGCATTGAAGTGGACATCAATGCGTTGACTGCGGGGAATAAGATCGATGTCGCGCACTGCAGAAGTGAGCAACTTCTGTACTCTGTCGGTCCAGTAGTCGATATACCAATGTGGATCAATGGTTCGATACGCCATCCGCGCAGCGTAAGTAATCATTGTTGCCGCCGACTGAATAACCGAAACAGGGTCGCGATGCGTCATCACGATTGTTGCATCAGGGAAAGTCTTCATCAATGGTGCTATCTGCTCGAAATGTTGCGGCGACTTAAGGATCCAACGTTCTCGTGGTCTGATAAATGTGAGAACTTTCAGCATTGTGTGCATGTAGTCATAGTGCGGTTGTTGATCAGTTGAAAAATAATAGTCCCGCCATTCTGGACAGCGTGCCACCCACTCCAAGTTATACGAGGCAAAATCTGGCAACATCAACTCAATCTCTTCGTGTACGTGATCTGGATCCATCGGATGCATGAGCGCCACATGTGGCGTCACCGCTTGCATCTGTTCCCACTCTTTGGAGCATCGCACATACCGCGGGTCGAGGCCGTTTGTACTGGGGGCTTCATCTCGAAGGGGAATCGGTTCGTAGCTCTCCCACAAAGGCATCGACCGCAAACTCTGGTCGGCGGACAAAAGATTAAGCAGATGAGTTGTTCCGGTGCGAGGCAAACCCACGATGATGATGGGTCGCTCGATCTTGATGTCGTGGATCTCTGGATGTCGGCGCAATAGGTCTTGCGTCAGCAATCGGTTTGAGGCATATCGAACACAACTATTTCGGAGCGACAGGTTGCCGATGCCAAGTCGGTCTGGGTCTTGTCCAACTTCATCGAGCCATAGTGATAACCGTTGAGTGAAATCGGTTGCACCAAAGTCAGTAAGACCAGTGCGGGAAACTGCATCCTCAAGAACTCCGTTTGGTGTCATATCAAGAGCAAGTGACTCGCCGTATTCATGCGCAAAACGTTGCATTTCCGTAAGTTGCGGTGCCCCCAAATCAGAAATGTGAATTTTCACTGCCGTCGTCCCCCGTCCATAAACAGTAGCCTCGTGTAATGCGAGAACTTCGTCTGGGGCTTGTGGGATGCGGCGCCATTGCGCAGTGGCATGCCCGAGCTTTGAAAAACCTAAGTCGCACTAGGGTGACGGCCTGCATTGATGTGTCCCCCGAGCGCGCCGCTCATCTGGCCTCACTTACCGAAGGAACTGTTTGTTCAACTATTGATGAAGCCTTAAAAATCGGCGTTGACGCACTGGCCATTTTGGTGCCGCATCATCTTCATGAAGAAGTCGTTTCTAAAGCGCTAAGCGCCGGAGTGCACGTTGCACTCGAAAAACCAATGGCACCTAGTGTTGAAGCATGCGAAAAAATCCTTGCAGTCGCAGCACAATATGCCGACAGGGTGTTCATGCTGACAGAAAATGCACAATATTGGCCTGAGGTTTTAATTGCCCAAGAACTTATTCGCAACGGAGCAATCGGAAACATCATCACCGCTCGTTCATGGCACAACTTTGGAATCACTCCTGAGTTTTATCCAAGCGCTGATTCTTGGAGATTTCAGGCTGCCCAAGCGGGTGGTGGAGTTGCCATTGATACAGGATCTCATTGGATGAGACCATTGCGAATGATTTTAGGCGAGATTGATGAAGTAGTCGCCGTCACTGCTCGTATCCAAGAAAAAATGCAGGGCGAATCCCTTGTACGCGCATTATGCAAATTTCAATCTGGAGTGGTGGCAAGTTTTGATGTCATGCTCGCTACCGGCGCAGTCGCACTGCAACCTCATTTTCAATTCACCGGCACGGACGGCGAAATTGTGATCTCTGCTCTTGGCGAAGTACGGCTCTTTGATGGCACGGACTGGCAAGGAACCATCGTCGGCAATGGCAATTACATGGATAGCTACATTGGGGTCTGGAAGGATTTTGAAGCCGCTGTGCTCGACGGCACGCCACTTGCGGCCGATGCTCGCTATTCTCTAGGAGAAGTGCGTGCAGCACTTGCGATAACTCGTAGCAGCGAATCTCAACGATGGGAAAAGGTCTGGTGATGCCAGCATCAAATACAACAACCTTTAATTTTACGGGCACCAAAGTGCTTGTCTCGGGCGGCTCAAACGGAATTGGACTTGAGATTTCCAGCGCTTTTGTCTCTGCCGGAGCAGTTGTCACGATTACCGGCACGAAACAATCTGCCGCAGAATACTCCCACGATTTATCGCAATTTACGTACGTTCAATGTCAAATGAACGACCGCCAACAAATCGCCTCACTTGCGGGGGGCATCTCTGAACTTGACATTCTTGTCAACAACGCTGGACAAGTGATGCCAAGCGGCGGAAACGAATACGATCCGGATGTCTTTGAGCAAGCACTACAGATAAACAGTGCGGCTGCTTTTCGTCTCACCCAACTTTTGCATCCTCTCCTTTGCAAGTCAGTTCTGCTCGGGGGCGCATCAGTCATAAACATGGCATCTCTTGCATCTTTTTTTGCGGTTGAATTCGTGCCCGGATACGGAGCAGCCAAGGCTGCGGTTGTACAGATGACAAAAACGCTGGCAGTTCATTATGCCAAAGATAATATTCGTGTGAATGCTGTGGCTCCTGGACTCGTTGAATCAAATATGACAGCGCCAATGTTGTCTTTCGACGCGATGACTCGGCCACACCTTGACCGCACTCCTCTGGCACGCGTTGCCTCTCCATCAGAAATCGCTCCAGCCGTTCTCTTCCTTTCTTCACAATCCAGTCAATTCATCACCGGACACACTCTTGTCGTGGATGGTGGCTTTTCAGTAAAGGGTTAATGATGGCTTTTACACTCCTTCGATCAATAACGACGCAAGAGATAGAAACCTTCTGGAGAGATGGCGTGGTGTGTTTACGCGACGTCGTTGATCCAAGTCTTCTTCATGACATGTCCACGCCCATTGCTGAACTTTTTCAAACTTCCGAAGTCGCAGACCTCTCGGCAATGAGTGACGCCATTGTCAAAGGGGGCAACGACGCCGAGCGTGGCGAGATGCCGCTAACTGGTCGTGGCCGCTTCATTGCCGGAGTCGATCACTGGATTGAACATGACACATTTCGACACTTTGCATGCGAATCCCCAATGCCCCAAATCGCTGGACTTGTGATGCGCTCTGACACCGTTCGTCTCTGGGAAGACAGCGTGCTTGTCAAAGAACCAGGCACCATCGAACGCACAGCGTGGCACCAAGACATGGCCTATTTTCATGTCGAGGGAACCAAAGTCTGCACGATGTGGTGTCCCCTAGACACCGTGACATCAGAGTCGGGCGCCGTTAAGTTTGTCGTTGGCTCACACTTGTGGCCAGAAATATACCAACCAAATCTTTTTGTGTCATCAATGGTCATTCCCGGGACACAAGGTTCTATGGTGCCTGATATTGATGCCATGACAAATCGCCACGAATGCTCAGTGATATCTTTTGATACAAAACCAGGCGACGTCACTGTTCATCACGCACGCACTATTCATGGCGCTGGGCCAAACACATCTCGCGGATCTCGCCGCGCAATAAGCCTTCGTTATTGCGGTGATGATGTCACCTACTACACCCGCCCTGGTGCACCACTTAAAGCCCACCACCACCACTTGGTCGACGGAAATCCTCTTCATGAAGATGACTGCCCCACCGTGTGGCCCGCCCCGAAAACCTGATCAAGACCGCAAGCTAAAACTGGTCACGGCATTGGCCATAAGACATCAGTTCGACAGACCCCTGTAATACAGTCGCCACATGGCAATTGGTCAACCATCAGGCCCACCAGCTTCAGCGCAACAAGTTCGCGAGTTATTGGCGTTACTGCATTCCGCTGGTCACACCGACTTCCGAGATGCCCGCGGCCCGATGGGTTTTACGCAACGGCAAGCTGGCGGTAAGTTCACGCGTGACGAAGCAGCCACATTTATTACTCAACTACAAGACGCTGAATATTCTCCTACCAGCATTGTCAGCGAAACGCTCGTCAATGTTTCAACTCCACGCGCACCGACCGCTCTCCAAAAAATGCTCCGTACGGCTAGCAGTGAGTCACTTGCCGCAGAATTACAGAGTCGTGGCTGGGTGGTGATGGAGCCATAG
Organism: Ilumatobacteraceae bacterium; assembly: GCA_009691255.1. Classification (GTDB taxonomy): domain Bacteria; phylum Actinomycetota; class Acidimicrobiia; order Acidimicrobiales; family Ilumatobacteraceae; genus UBA2093. The sequence goes on along the minus strand of SHUT01000034.1, from coordinate 2,594 downwards.
TGCTCTATTCAAAATCTTATGCGTGTTTGGTGATCTCAAAGCCAGCAAAATCCCCAACCTCACGCCACGCTTTGACATAGTCGGCGAAGCCCAACACGCTTGTTATCCAAGCGATCGCGCGTGCTGAACGCATGTCTCCACCACCTTCGCTATTGAGATAACCCGGAGTACATGTGGCGTTATATCGAGCAACTCCCCACATCTTTTCTAAAAGCACCTGAAACCAATCTTCTTGAGCGGTGATAGTCGGCTCGATTGTCGCGACGTTTTCTGTCAAACAATGGGCCAACATAAATGTCACATGCTGAGCGACCTCACTGATGGAATGCACAAAGTTTGTTGCTTGCGCTCCTTGCACTGTGCTGATCATAAACATATTTGGAAAACCACGAGATAGAACTCCATGCAATGTTGCTGGGCCGTCGTTCCATGCTTCATTTAAAGACACACCGCCACGCCCGATGGGGTTAAACCCGAGACGCTGGGTGTAACCGGTAGACACTTCGAAACCAGATGCAAAAATCAAGAGGTCTACCAGATATTCCACGCCGTTGACAACCACACCCGTCTTTGTTACTTCGTCGACACCTTTGCCGTCGGTATCGATGAGATGAACATTGGGTCGATTGAAAGCAGGCAGATATTCATCATGGAAACACGGACGCTTACAACTCTGGCCGTACCAAGGCTTCATCAACTCAGCGGTCTTTGGATCCTGGACAATTTGTGCTATCCGCTCGCGAATCTCTTCCATGTTTTCGAAGTCAATCCGCTCTAATTCAGTGGCTTCTTCGTCGCTCTCTGGCAATTTTCGAGTATCGACGCGCATCATTCGCGTCCACTCATCTTGAATCAGATCGATCTCGGGTTGAGCACCGGTCACTGCTTGCGTGAAGTTGATGATTCGTTCGGACTGCCAACCAGGTGTGAGCGATTTAAACCAATCCAGATCAGTTGGCTTGTTGCCTCGAACTCCAACTGCTGCCGGTGTGCGTTGAAAAACAAAAAGTTCTTTCGCTGACTCAGCCAACTGCGGAACGACTTGAACTGCGGTTGCACCAGTACCAATAATGCCGACCCGCTTGTCTGCCAACTTATCCATCAGTCCCTGAGAACTTCCGCCGGTATAGGCGTAATCCCAGCGACTTGTATGAAACGCTCGCCCTTCAAAAGTTTCGATACCTGGAATACCAGGAAGTTTTGCTTTGTGCAGAACTCCACCTGCAATCACGATGAACTTGGCAGAAAGATTGTCCTCGCGTGATGTTGTAACCATCCAGCGATTGTCATCATCATTCCATCGCATATCGGCGATTTCGGTCTGAAACAGTGCAGCCCGATAGAGGTCGAAGGTTTTGCCGAGCAATTGGCAATACGCAAAAATCTCAGGGGCCTTCGCATACTTTTCGGTCGGAATATATCCAGTCTCTTCTAGCAGTGGCAAGTACACATACGACTCAACATCACAAGCTGCGTTTGGATACCGGTTCCAGTACCAAGTACCTCCGAAGTCGCCGCCCTTCTCCACGATTCGAAAATTAGTGATCCCTGCCTTGGTGAGATCCGAAGCAGCAATCATTCCGCCAAATCCACCACCGACAATGACTACATCGACTTCTTCGGTAATGGCCTGGCGTGTAAATCCGGGCTCCACGTATGGATCGCGGTCAAACTCTTCGTAGTTGCCAGAGAGTTCTTTGTATTGCAATATCCCATCTGTTCGCAGACGCTTCTGGCGTTCCACTAGATACTTTTCTCTCAATTCATCGATTGAAAGTTTCTCGGTGCGTTTACTTATCCCCATAAAAGCATTCATTCTTTTTATTGTTCTCATACCTTCTGGCGTATTGGGGTCAAATTCTGGTCGGTCTTCACCAAAAACAATTCTGTACGCATCCCTCACTGGAGCATCGCTTTCCAAAGTAGATGAAAGGGTAAGAAAGTCATCAATTTTTTCCATGTATTCATCTATGTGTTTTTGAGATTTTATAGCCTTTTCTATATTGTCTCCGTTTTCGTTATCTACCAACATTAGATTTCACGCTCTTTTTGTTTTTCCGCAAGAATCCATGGGTTCCTGGGATTAGCACCAGGATTGCTATTTTTTGATTTTTCAAGCCATTTTGCATATTCATCTTCGGTTGCGCCTTGTTTTTTCAAATTATTTGCAATAAATTTTCGAATATCTTTAGCATTTTTTATGTGTTCGCTATTCGGGGTAGTCATATGTTTCCTTGTCTGTTCTTTTTTTCTTTGAAGGCAATTTTATGTTATTGTCCAGAGCCCAATCTTCAAATTCTTCTGGCTTACCCCTGAGTTTACTGACATATTGAATATATTTATCTAAAGGCTCTTCTTCTTTGTCCTGACCCCCTGAAATAGGTCCATCTCCTATGAGGCAAGTAATCCCGTAAGAATGGGGTTGGTAGGACAGAGATGAAACGAACCAGACATACACCTGAGCAGATTGTTCGCAAGCTGCGTGAGGCTGATCGACTATTGGCGGAGAATATTCCGCTTGCTGAAGTGATGCGACATTTGGAGATTTCACATCAGACGTATCAGCGGTGGCGTAGCCAGTATGGGGCGATGCG
>SHUT01000033.1 GCA_009691255.1 Ilumatobacteraceae bacterium | reverse complement strand
CTGCCGGAATTGACCACTTGGTCGCACCTGTTGGCATGAGCGAGACAGCAAGATCTGCCGTCGAAGTGCCGAGGCCATACTTTGTCGTTGCTGCTTGTGTTGCCGTGATTCGGGTTGTGCCAGCCGTTATGACGGTGACGACATCGCCCGTGACAGTGGCAACATCTGTGTCAGAGCTTGCATAGGACCAGGCACCATCGCTGTTTGATGTTGGTGGTGTCAACGTAAAAGTATTCGTGCTGGTTGTCACCGCTGGAATTGACCACTTGGTCGCACCTGTTGGCATGAGCGAGACAGCAAGATCTGCCGTCGAAGTGCTACCGCCATACTTTGTCGTTGCTGCTTGTGTGGCCGTGATTCGGGTTGTGCCAGCCGTCATGACGGTGACAACATCGCCCGTGATAGTGGCAACATCTGGATTAGAACTTGTGTATGTCCAGGCACCATCACTGTTGGATGTGGGTGGTGTCAACGTAAAAGTATTCGTGCTGGTTGTCACTGCCGGAATTGACCACTTGGTCGCACCTGTTGGCATGAGCGAGACAGCAAGATCTGCCGTCGAAGTGCCGAGGCCATACTTTGTCGTTGCTGCTTGTGTGGCCGTGATTCGGGTTGTGCCAGCCGTCATGACGGTGACAACATCGCCCGTGACAGTGGCAACATCTGGATTAGAACTTGTGTATGTCCAGGCACCATCACTGTTGGATGTGGGTGGTGTCAACGTAAAAGTTTTTGGATCGGTTGTCACTGCCGGAATTGACCATGGTTCGCTGGATGTCAGTATCGGCGGCAAGTTTAAGTTCTGAGTAACGATCGACACTGCTGGTTTAATTGACGAAGAGTACGTGATGGTGCGCTGACCACCATCTCCCTTAAATACGAAGTCACTAAAAGTTGCTACGCCAGCAGAATCGGTGAGTGCAGCAAAAGTAGTTTCTTGCCCAGAAGACGAACCTGTCACGGTCACCCCCGCGCTGGCCACAGTATTGCCCGATATATCGGCAAGGGCGATTGCTGATTGCACACCAAGTGACCAACCATTGATTTGTGCATCGGGTGCAGCGGACGCAGCGGATGTAACAACTACAAGTTGTGTAGCAACTCCAGCGCTCAGCGTTACTTTAGTTTCAGAAGTAACAGTGGCTGCAGGGAACTCGCTGCTTGTCTTAGGTGTAAAACTGATCTGGTATTCGCCGACCCGTCCCTTTAGCGCAAGCTCACTAAAGATGGCCCGACCAAGATCATTCGTAGTTGCTGTTTCGTTTACTACTTGTGGAACTGAGTTATCTGAGTTTTTCTGAGATCCAATTGTGACGACAATTTCGACTCCAGATGTCAGGACATCGTTGCCATTCTCATCAATGAGCTGAACCTCGGGCTGCTGCTCAAGTGCAATGTTATTTAATGCATCCGTGCTGGGGGGTGTTTTTATACTCGCGGAATGGTATTGACCAGCGACAACGAGAACAGAATCAGTTGTACTCTCGATTTTGTCCGCTGAAAAAGTTAATTCCGTTTGTGCGACTGCTTTTAGAACTAAACCACTAAAGACAGCCACGCCATTGGCATCAGTTTTTACTGATACCGTGCCTCCAAGGTCTTTGTTGGACGATGTCGCCACAACCACAACGCCAGGCTCAGTAACATTGTTTCCGCTGACATCAACAAGTTGCATCTTGATCGGATTATTAAATACTCTTCCGCTCACTTGATTCCCTGCCGTCACAAGGGGAGCAAATTTAATGCCCTTGCCAGACTGCACACTGAATACGTCAGATGTTGCCCCAACTAATCCCGTCGGCGTAAAAGTTAACTCAATGTCTCCTGTCTTGCCTGTAAGGGCAAGATCAGTGAAAGATGCAACTCCTTTTTTATCTGTAGTGGCCGTGCCGCCGGTAACTACAACGTCGGCACGATTTGCCGAAACAGCAACTTCAATTCCTGCGATTAATTTAGGATTATTCGCCTCATCAGTTAGTTGCACCTGGGGCTGAATCACAAGAGTAGAACTATTTATTGCACCACTTGGCTGCCTGACTATGACACCTCTGGTTGGAGCACTCTTTGACTCAATGCCAACTTTGCCACCGCCAGTGCTTTGTTCGGTGTCGTCGACAATTACTTTGATCCCGGGGTCACCACCTACAGACGAAGGATCCTTTAGGAGATTTTGATATGCAGCTTCTTTGGTTGAAGGAAGGCCAGGTACAAAACCCTTCGGTAATGGCCTTGTTAAATACCAGTGTTTCTTCTTGGTAGCGTTTTCCCCGCACACCGAGATTATACCGTTCTGGGATCTAGTCGATCCCAACGCGGCGCAGAGCCACTTCTTCTCAGCTAGTATTGGATACCAGAACATCCCAAGTTTGGTGCTGGAGCACACCACTTTTTGCCGAGAGATGACAGAAACTTGACCTCTGGTTTTGCACTTTGTCCCAGAAATAACGGCGGCATTTCGTGTTTGAGTGAAATTATCGTTGCTAGAGACAAGAACACCGACGCCCACCAGAATGGCAACAGAAACTAGGCCAGATAGCCACGCCTTTAACCTTGAAGTCTCCATTGAATCTACCAAACTCTGAATTTAATTAACATAGTAGACCAGTTTCTAGATGACTACTAGTCAGCTTTGTTCCTTGGGTTTTATGGAGAAAGTCGTGCAATAGACCAGATGCCGGCCTCGTTGATATACGAAAACCTGTCATGGAGCCGACTTGGGCGACCCTGCCAGAATTCCATTGACATCGGCGCAATGCACCAACCGCCCCAAAATGGAGGACGTGGGATTTCTTGACCACTATATGTTTGGGTCACATCACGGACACGGGCCTCAAGGTCGGCGCGACTTGACAGTTGCTCTGATTGGGCTGATGCCCATGCCCCAATTTGTGACTCGCGCGGACGGCTGGCGAAATACGCGTCGCTTTGCTCCGGGGATGTCGCGTGTACTTTACCCCGAAGCCGCACTTGACGATGCAGATCAAGCCACGCAAAGACGGCTGATGCCGAAGGGTTCTCGTTGAGTTGTTTGCTTTTTGCGCTGCTGTAGTTCGTGTAGAACACAAATCCACTTTGTTCTACTTCTCGAGCGAGAACGATTCGAGAATCTGGCATGCCATCAAGGCCGACTGTTGACACCGTCATTGCATTGGGCTCAGCAATCTGTGCCTCTTCTGCTTGGGTGTACCAGCGATTAAATTGTGCGATTGGATCTGGATGAAGGTCGTCAATGTCAAGACCAGCAGTTTCATACTGAAGACGCCGATCGCGGATGCTCATGAGAGAACTAGCGTGGACGAATCTCGGTTGCGCCACGCATGTACGGACGCAATACGTCAGGAATACGGACCGAACCATCGGCTTGACGATGATTTTCCATAATTGCTGCCCACACCCGAGGTACGGCAAGTGCAGAACCATTTAACGTGTGAGCAATCTCAGTACCTTTTTGTCCAGCGCGCTTGAAGCGAATATCGGCACGTCGGGCTTGGTAGTCGCTGAACCATGACACAGAACTGACTTCAAGCCAAGCATCACATCCGGGTGCATACACCTCAATATCGAAGCTGCGGTGATGACTAGCGCCCATGTCGCCTGTGCAGATTTCAATAATGCGATAGGGCAATTCAAGTTGCACCATTAGTGATTCTGCGCGCGCCACAAGCTCTTGCAATAACATTGGCGCTTGTTCGGGAGTAGATATTGCCAGAATTTCTACTTTATCGAATTCATGACTGCGCAGCGTGCCACGCGTATCGCGACCCGCAGCGCCCGCTTCGCGTCGATAACACGGCGTATACGCCATCAACCGCACCGGAAGAACTGCTTCATCCAAAATCTCACCAGCGTGCAAAGACGTCAGCGGAACTTCTGCAGTAGGAATTGTCCATAAATCATCTCGTTCGATGGCGTATGCCTCGTCTGCGAATTTTGGCAAGTGACCGGTGGCGGTGAGAGTTGCGGTGGTGACCAATGATGGTGGACGGATTTCTTCAAATGCTTCAGCATTTTGATCGAGGGCAAACTGGCAAAGAGCTCGGGACAAAGTGGCTCCGAGACCACGTTGCATTGTGAACATCGCGCCAGAAATTTTTGTGGCACGCTCATTGTCGAGGATGCCAAGTTCTGTCGCGGTATCCCAATGTGGCACTCGTTGATGATCGGGAAAATGACTGGCCAACCCGATTGGCCCTTTGACAATAGGATTGTCATGATCACCCGCACCGTCTGGCGCGTCGACATGCGGGAAGTTGGGAATATTCAACAGCACGTCGCGCAACTGCGTATTGACAAGTTCGAACTCGGTCTGCAACGAACGTTCGGTGTCGCCGAGGGTGCGACTCTTGCTCATTACTTGTTCTGCGTCGGCATCTTTGCCGTCCCGGCGCAATGCTCTCACTTGTTTGCTCAGATCGTTAACGGACGACCGAATAGAGTCACGTTGGGCAGAAATATCTCGCAGTCGAGAGTCATGGGCGGTAGCTTCGTCAATCTGCTGCAACAGTTGCGGAGCGCCGCGGCGCGCCAGCGAAGCCCTCACTGCCTCTTGGTCAGAACGCAATAATCGGACATCAATCACAGTACTGAGGTTACCTTCGGAGGCTAGGTGAACCTGTTCTGTTTCGTAGTGTGGAGTCTATGAACGGCGTCATCGTAGAAAACCTCATGGTTCGATATGGCGATATTTGTGCGGTCAATGATGTTTCTTTTCATGCCCAATGCGGCCAAGTTACAGCCATCCTGGGACCCAATGGCGCGGGCAAAACGTCAGCCATCGAAGTATGCGAAGGCTTTCGCCAGAGCAACTCTGGGCAGGTACAAGTTCTGGGCTTGCATCCGATACGTGACCATGATCGCCTCACCAAGCGGATGGGCGTGATGTTGCAAGGTGGCGGCGTATACCCCAGCGCCCGAGTCTGTGATGTGGTGCAACTTTTTTGCGACATCCATGACAAGCGGTGCGACGCAGGTGAACTCATTGCACTTGTTGGCCTAGAAGAACGTCGACAACATATTTGGAAACGACTGTCAGGCGGCGAACAACAACGAGTGTCGCTAGCCCTTGTCCTGGCGGCACAGCCTGATGTTGTTTTTCTCGACGAACCCACGTCGGGGGTTGATGTAAATGGCCGACTCATTATCCGTGACATCGTGACAAAGTTGGCTCACGATGGCTGCACCGTGCTGCTCGCAACACATGAACTGTCAGAAGCAGAGAAGGTTGCCGACCATATTGTCATCTTCGATCACGGACGTGTAGCAGCAGCAGGATCAATTGCCCAACTTCGCCGCGGACACGAGTACACACGATTCACTTCTGATGCAGGCATCGACATTGCGGAACTCTCTCGCGCACTTGGCTGCCGTGTCACTGTGACGCACAATGCAGGAGAATACAACCTCGAATTATTATCAACGCCAGCAATAATCGCAGTTCTCTCCTCGTGGCTGCACGAGAAGAATTTACCTTTACATCATGTGTCGTCGCTGGAGTCTCTTGAGGATATGTTCTCGCGCATTGTTGCCGCATCGGAGAACAAGACATGAGTGCTATCCGAGCCCAACTGCGCGCAGAGTTACAACTGGTATCGCGCAACGGCGAACAATTGCTCCTGACACTTGGCATTCCGGTCTTGCTCTTAGTTTTTTTTGGTCTTGTTGACGTTCTGCCGACCGACACAGATAAACCAGCTCAGTTTTTATTGCCTGGCATTCTGGCTCTTGCTGTGATGTCAAGTGCAATGGTGAGTTTAGGAATCGCAACTGGTTTTGAACGTTCGTATCAAGTGCTTAAGCGCTTGGGTGCAACACCACTAGGTCGCTCGAGGCTGATACTCGCAAAGATAATCAGTGTCTTTTGTGTCGAAGTCGTGCAGATGATTGTGCTGTTGCCAATAGGGCTGATGCTTGGATGGCGCCCTGCGAACGCAACATGGTTGCTGGCAATTCTTGTTGTCTTGCTGGGCACCAGTGCGTTTGCCGGAATCGGCCTGATGATGGCGGGCACCCTTCGTGGAGAAGTTAATTTGGCAGCGCAAAACGGCTTATATTTAGTGCTGTTGTTGCTTGGCGGAATAATTGTCCCAATGCACAAATTGCCAACACCGTTACGGGCTGTTGGTCATGTGTTGCCATCCGCCGCGCTTGCCGATGTCATGCGCGAAGCACTCACCGGTACATCATCAATGCTTGGAACATCGCTTGTGGTGTTGTTGCTGTGGGCAGGCGTGGCACCACTTATTGCAGTGCGAGTATTTCGTTGGTCCTAACGAAATAGAATAAGCAAAAGATAGGGTCTATTCTTCTTTTGGAGGCCGAACTTGGGCAAATGTGCGGGTGACGTCTTCATACAACAGTGGCGCTTGAGTGCCGACAATCTCTGACTCCGGCATGTTGTCCTGATGTAGATAACTCTGTTGCTCATGAAAATTGCCAATAAATCTTTTGAAGAACAAGAAGATAATGATCACCCAGATAAAAACCGATCCGCCTAGTTTCATGATTCCGCCTGCTGCTTGTTGATCTCCCAATACCGAAATACCCCACACTCGTATCGGTGTGTCGTAGTGGCGATATACCGAAGCTGTGGCAAACGTCAACCAACCTGCAGGGATCGTTGGCACAAACGACAGCACGAACATATAGATCATCTTGCCGCCAGGTTTCATCTGCCATTCGCGCAATGGCCCACACACGGGCATCCAAAACATAAGAGCAGTCGTGACTAATAAGATGTGAAGCGAATAGTGCAGCGGACCCTTACTTGCGCTGAGGTTTACCAATTTAGGAATGTGAGTAATCATCACCACGAGGTTGAAAGCGATACCCGCGACAACGGGCTTGGTCGCAAACCGCACGACTCGATAGGTGCGACCAGTTCCGATGAGTATTCGAAACATCCACTCAGGCACACACAGCAGAGCAAGGGGTGGAACAAAGTACGACAAGACAAGGTGTTGCACCATATGTACTGAATAGAGATATTCTTCGGCGATATCGTGCATGGGCCAATCGGTCGCCAGCCAGAGAAGTGTAATCATCAGAATAAATAGCCGCAATTGTCGCTGGCTAATGACATGTCCAGTCGGTGCGACTCGCGGACCAATCACTCTCACGGCATAGATGAACGAGGCAATCAAAAAAACAAGCAATAACCAGACTTCAGGGTGTGGCTGAAAACGCCACGGATGTGGATTAATAGAAACTCCAGCACCAGCGAACAGCATGGCGACGCTAATACTGCTTTAACTAAAGAACTTAAAGGTCGCCAGCGCCACAAAGTACACGAACAACGCAAGTCCGAGGCCGGTGTAGAACAAGAACTTGAACATCTGATGCTCAAACTTGAGATGCATGAAGTAACTCACCACCGTCAGAAACTTGACGACCATCAACACCATCAACACAGGCATAAAGAACGCACCGAAGTCCACAAAATAGGTTGATACTTCGAGTGCCGTCATGGTCCCCAAAATGAGAGCGATCTTGATTGCTGTTGCATCACTCAGGCCGTGCGCATGAGAGTCATGCTGCTCGTGGGTATCGGTAGCGGTGGCGTTCATCAGCAGACTCCTTTATGCCGGGATCAGATATACGAGGGTGAAGATAATGATCCACACAATGTCGACAAAGTGCCAGTACAGACCAATCAACTCAACAACTTCCGGACGATCACCTGTGTCTTTGTCTTTGCTAATAATGCCCCTTAAAGACAGAAGCATAATCACGCCAACTGTAACGTGCACGCCGTGGAACCCAGTGAGAGTATAGAAACTCGAACTGAACAGGTTTGTTGTAAAGCCCAAACCTTCGTTATAGAACGCGGTGAATTCATACACTTGACCACCAACAAAGGTGGCCCCAAGTGAAGCTGTGACCATCAGCCACAATTTTGTACGGTGGTTGTCTTTTCGTTGCGCCGAGGTCACCGCCAACACCATTGTGAGCGAAGACATCAGCAGTACAAAACTGCTGACCGATGTGAACGGAATATCAAAAACCTGAGATGGTCGTGGCCCTTGCGTGACTCGACCGCGATACAGCATGTATGTAGAAATCAAGCCGCCAAAGAGTAAGCATTCTGAACCCAAGAACAGCCACATCGCCATCTTGTTATTGGACAATCCAGTGGACGTGTAGTGCGCCTGCCCAAAGTCGTGATCTACGTGAACTGCTACATCATCCAAGGGGAGCCAACTCTTTCGTGTCTTGGCCACCAGACATAGGTGGGTCATAATCAATGTCGTCTGCAACGGACGGTTCGAGAACGAAACCAAAAGCAGAGCCGAGAATGATGAGAACTCCAACAATCATGATCGGAACTCCGTACACCACGCCCAAGCCGAGGGTGCCTACACCAACTGCAATCGCAATCGGCCAATACGACGGAGACGGCAAATGAATATGCGCATCGGCATTGTCTTCTTCGGCTTGCACCAACTGTGCGCCCGTAGCGATCTGGACCATTTCACCAGTCGTGGTGTTTTCTTGATACTTGCGATGAAAGAACTCGTCAAGATGATGCACTACAGGAATGCGATCGAAGTTGTGTTCTTTGGGTGGACTCGTCGTGATCCATTCAAGTGTGCGCGCATCCCACGGATCGAGTGGAGCGGGTTTCCCCTTGCGAGCGGTGTGAACGACATTGATCAAGAAGATCAAAATACCAATAGCCAAAATAAAAGAGCCAAGTGATGCAACTCTGTTCCAGAAACCAAAGTTGAAGAATCCCTCACCAGCGCGAGCTTCAGTCCAGACATACATACGTCGCGGCTGACCTTGTAGGCCCAAAATGTGCATGGGTCCAAAGGTCATATTCATACCAATCACCATTAACCAAAAATTCCAGCCACCTAGTTTTTCGTTGAGCATTTTCCCAAAAACCTTGGGCCACCAGTAGTAAAAGCCAGAGAAAAGACCAAACACCATCCCGCCAACGAGCACATAGTGGAAATGGGCCACGATGTAATACGTGTCAGTTTGTTGCGTGTCTGACGGAGCCACTGCATGAGTGACGCCCGACAAACCGCCAATCGTGAACAGCACGATGAGCCCGATAGCGAACTTCATAGCAGTTGAATACCAAATCTTGCCGCCCCACATCGTGAGCGTCCAGTTAAAGATTTTCACGCCCGTCGGAATTGCAATTGCCATCGTTGCAATCGAGAACGCGGCAACTGAGATTGGACCAAGCCCAGTTGCGAACATGTGGTGAGACCACACACCAAAGCCGACGAGCCCAATTGACGCACCCGAAAAAACCACAAACGGATACCCAAAGAGTGGTTTGCGAGAAAACGTCGGCAGTACTTCAGAGATGATTCCAAAGGCCGGCAAAATAAGCACATACACCTCAGGGTGCCCAAAGATCCAAAATAAGTGTTGCCACAATAAGGGGTCTGCTCCTTGTGCAACGTCAAAGAAAGTAGCGCCAAAGGAGCGTTGAAACGTCAGCAGTACGAGCGCCACGGTGATGACCGGCAACGAGAACACCAACAAGAACTGCACCACCATGATCATCCAGCAAAACACGGGCATCTTCATCAGCGTCATACCAGGCGCACGCATGTTGAGAATAGTGACAATCAAGTTGATTGAACTGACGAGCGAGCCGAACCCGGCAATCTGTACACCAATTGTCCAGAAGTCAACGCCGTTACTTGGCGAAAAAACTGGACCAGAGTTTGGTGAATACATAAACCAACCACCGTCAGCAGCCCCGCCTAAAAACCAAGATGAGTTCAGAATGAGACCACCAGCGACCAGTAACCAAAGACCTAATGCGTTGAGGCGGGGGAACGCAACATCTCGTGCTCCCAATTGCAATGGCAAGAAATAGTTTGCAAACGCTGCGGCCATCGGCATGGCAAACAAAAAGATCATTGTTGTTGCGTGCATCGTGAACATTTGGTTATACAAGTCAGCACTGAGGATTTTGCCATCTGGTGCAGCAAGTTGCAGACGAATCAGAAGCGCTTCGACACCGCCGACAATAAAGAAGAACATGGCAAAAACGCCGTACATGATGCCGATTTTTTTGTGGTCAACAGTAAATACCCACGACTTCCAGCCAGTAGACGTGACGGGACGACGCACGATTCCCATTGACTGAGCCGGCGTCACCGGCATACGCAAAGAAATAGTGTCGGCTGGTGTTGGGCGTTCGATGATGGCCATGTCAGTGTGCTCCGATTATTTCAGTGTCGAGAGATAGGCGACAAGTTTGTCGATGTCGGACTCGGATAATCCGAGATTAGGCATTCCGCGATACTTGCCATCTGATGCTTCGAGTTTGACGGGGTTGGCATACATCGGCTTCATTGCAGGCGCATTACGCAACCAGCGACGAATATTGGTTTGATTGAGACAGTCGGCTATTACGCCCTTGAGATAGACGGCACCAAATTCTTCAGGTGCTGCCGACCAAACATTCTTGCGACAGCCATCTGTCAGCAGATCAAAAGCTGCGCCAGCAAATGTGTTTCGACTCATCAAGTGAGTGAGGTTCGGCGCAGCACCTGCGTACACGTTTTCATCAGGTGCCGCAATTGCGGCAGTTCCGTCTGCTTTTTTGAGTCCATTGACTTGATGACAACGAATACATTGGTTAAGAAAAACTGTCTCGCCTTCATCAGCGAGGGTGGCCTGGGCAGGCGATTCGGCGTTGCGTTGTTGATTGGCGATCCATGTTGCAAAATCTTCAGGGCTCAGAGCCACCGCTTCCATGCGCATGTTGGCGTGTGATAACCCGCAGAATTCACTGCATTGACCAGCAAAAATTCCTGGTTTGTTTGCTTGAATCCGCAAGAGGTTAATACGACCAGGAACTGCATCTTTTTTGCCATTCAGTGCCGGGATCCAGTACGAGTGAATAACATCGCGACTGGTCTCTCGTAATAACACTTTGGTGCCAGTAGGGATGACAAGTTGACCAGACGTGATGATTGGCTGAGCAATCTCAACTCCGTTCACCACTTGTGCTGGGTAGTCATATTCCCACCACCACTGTTGTCCAGTGACGTTGATAACCATCTGCGTGTCGTTGGTTTGCGCTAGCTGGAAAATGCCACGAAACGTAAACACTCCGACAACGCTCAAAATGAGTGCGGGAATAATAGTTAGCGTGATTTCTATGGTGGGGTTACCGTGTGACTGATGAGGAATCGCCTGACCTTTGTCGCGAAAACGCCACAAAATGTATCCAATTAAGGAAAAGACTAAAACGCCGACGATGCCGGCGAGCGGAAACACCATCCACTGCAAGGTGTTGATCTTCTCGGCATTTTCACCTTTTGGCTGCCACGTATCTTGAGGCGCATTACTCGCACAACCTGACAAGAACATGGCACTACTTGCTCCAAGCGCCAAACCAATTCGGCGCAGGCGTGCTGAGTGAATCATGCCCTTAAAAATAGTCAAGTTCTGCTCAGAACCAGTCAATGTGCTGTCGTGACTCACGGCACTACCACTGCAATCTCTTGACCTTCAAGACCAGGAACGGTCAGCGTGTACGGCCCCGACGACGCCGACGGCTTACTGATTTTAAGAATGAGTGCTTGGGTCTGGTCTTTGCCTGTCATCTGAGTGCAATCAACGATTTCTTCTTCTACGCCAGTATCGCCAACCTTTTGAGTCCCCAAATTGGCAACAAGTCGATACTGCGCATCGTCTAAGTTGCGAAACAAAATAGTGGTCAAGTTGGAGCGCGCCAACGTGACTACCTGAACTGGCGTGTCAATGCCAATCAGTTGAGCGGTCAACTTGCCATCTTTGACTCGAATGGTGGCAGATATTCCAGACTTCATACTGACAGCATTATTTGAGTTTTTATCGAAGTGCTCTGACGAAGCTGCTTCGCATTCCTTGTGCGAATAGTGGTCCTCGGCAGCAGCAACCACAAGTTCTTCGCGATTTCCGCTGAATCCAGCAATACCACCGGACACCAATAGAACGACTGCTCCAAGCACGCAAGTCGCTGCAATCGTGCTCTTCTTCAGATTGGTTTTGAGTGCAACCAAAAAACCGACAACCAAAACGGCGGTGGCGATCATGATGAACAAAATCGCTCCACTCTGTGGGGACACTGCCAACATGATTCGCGAAAATGCTACTGCGATAGTCGCGACAATACCCCCCGCTAACAACGGCAACTCAAGTGATGACAACGCGCGCTCCCGCACAAATCTGTTGAAGGCAGAATCAGTTGATGCGCGTTCTGCCCATGACTGCAGAGCCCACTCAACTCCGGCAGCAAAGATGACGACGATTCCTAAAATAAAAATAATTGGCTTGGCTGTCATTCCGACGAGCAATAACACACCACCAAGCGCCAAGAGCAAAGGCCACATGCTCTTTGCGGGTGCACTAGCACTCGCCGTAACGGCCTCAGATACTGTATCGGCATCAAAGTCATCCGTGAACTGAGCAACACCTCCAACAAGTGACATTGCAATCGCGATGCCGAGCAGAGCAAGCACACCGACATCACATGGATTCACCAACACCATGTACAACACGGCGCCCAGTGACCCAAGACCCGCGACGCCGAAATAATATTTTGATCCTGTTGTAAACATGTCGTCCTACTTCTGTATGTACACCACAAACCACACCGCGCAAAATGCTGCAGTAAGGACATACCAATACAACGCGTGAGCAGCCACTACGTGGCTGTCGTTATCTCGGCCACCAACAGACCGAAACCATGTCACCGAAGTGAACGCCACACCAATCGCCAATAACACAACTACTGCTCCAGTTATTGCGTAGAACATCGTCTGATACACACCATCAGTAACGCCAATATGCATCTGGCTATACACGGAAATCTGTGCATTGATAATGGCAACTTCCATCAGCAGGCAGATTGCTAGAGCGATAGAGCGGTGCGAGGAATCATCGCGCTTCGCTGCATACACAGCCCATTGCGCCATGACGCATCCAAAAAACAATCCAATCAGCATCGTGTTAGCAGATACTTCTGGCATCTTGATGTCGGATGGCAACCAATCCTTGATGATGTGTCGTCCATCTGACGACACGCGTGTGTCGGCGGCGGCGCGAAAACGCAACCACATCCCCAACATGCCTGCTATCAGCATGATGATTCCGGCGCTAGCAACCGCAGTGACAACGAGTGCTTGTCGTTTTGGTGCTGGCATGGCAGCAGACGGAAGTGCCAGTGTCATGCCGATACTCCTTGTCGTACAGGCTTGATGTCAAGCAATGGCTCAGCAGAACCAACAATTGCGATATCAGAGAAGTTGCCAGCAGGTGCGGGTGACGGAATTGACCATTCCAGAGAATGCGCATCCCATGGATCGTCGCTGGCGAGTGTTCCGGTGCTGAAGTGTTTGAGCGCCAGACCAAGGAAGCCAAAAACCGCGACGAACATCAACAAATGACCAATCGTAGAAACTGTATTCAAGAGTGCAGATGCGTCATAAGACCAACCTGCAACAACGTTGCTTGGTTGATCGAGAAAACCAGCAACAACGTAAGGCAAAGAGCTCAAAACTGTTGCCAACAGCGAGAGTGCGGCAAGGCCAAACATTTCTTTTTCGGGCAGACGTCTTCCCCACAACTTGGGACCCCAGTGCACGAGTGCACCGAGTGCCACCATGACTGCTCCGTACACCACATACAGCGTTGATGATTCTTGGGCTACTGTGCCGGCCAAGTGTGCTGGACCAATCAATGACAGCGCATGTACGAGCATTCCGACAAGAACCATGCCGGTTCCAAAAAATGCAAACGCGATACTCGCAGTCGGTTTGACACGACCTGTTTTTGCCGCGAGTGCACCAAGTGCCAACACAATGAGTACTCCCAGAATCGGCAAAAGATTAAATAATGCGAATGGGATTAATTCTTGAACTTTGTCCGAGACTGTTCCGGTCCATGTCAGAGCGTGTGTACTCTGTGTGGCACCGCCCAACGCGGCCGTCGAGACGAGTGTGATTCCGATCAGCATGATGGGTCGAAGCGGTTGTCGAACACCAGCAACAATCGGAGCCAGTTCGGCCAAGACACCAACGGCCATCACGGCAAAAACAAAAGTCTGGGGCTGAGTGAAAGACCAACCGATCCACTTAGCGATATCTGTGTTGCCACCAAACGCCAACCGCCCGTATGTGTGGTCGACGTAGACATACACCAATGTTCCGGTTAACACGGGCAACGTCAAAACTGTGGCCATTGCACCCATGAGCGCAGACCAACTAAACATTGGCACTCGCAAAAGTGACATGCCGGGTGCACGTGATGTCAACACGGTCACAGCGATGCTCGCCGATGCTGCGCTGAGTCCGACTGCAACAAGTCCAAGTGCCAAGAGATACAGATCCACCATGTTCGAGTTGCCACCAGCAGGGCCACCGTTAGTACCTATGGCTACAAGTGTGACGATGAGTCCACTCGCCCACGCCCAAAAGCCAAACGCAGCCAGACGTGGATACGACAATGAGCGCGAACCCAGTTGCAAGGGCACAACAGCAATAGCCAGGCCGATAAAAAGTGGCGCGACAACGGCGTAGACAAGACCAAATTGATACGCCGCAAAAAGTTGCACGACGGAGTCTCCGTTGAGAACTGAATAGCTAGATGCACTCATTCGTTCGACTCCAAGAAACCCAGCAAGAACTGCAACAGCAGCAACGGCCACAAGAGATAGACCAATAAATAATCGACCTATTTTTTTATGGTCAGTTGTGGTGATCCAGTCGGCGATTACAGACACAAGAGAATGCTGCGTAGATTCAACGCGACCGCCAGCTGCGGTTGCATCAACATTCGTGTGAATAGTGGTCATGGATTAATAGTCTCCTGCGCCCAAAGTTGTTGGTGAAAATGACACGGACGAAACGCTGATAGTTCGGCTATCACACTACCTAACGGCCTTGCCTCAGAAGGAAATCCTCCACACATTGGACAACACGAAGACATCTTTGTTAGCGCACAAGAACATCGACTGTGAGAGCCAGAAACAACAGCGAGATATACGTAATTGAGAAAGAAAAGAGCCTCATTGCTCCTGCTTCACTGGGTCTACGACCTAGTGCAATTGTGCCTCCCAAGAACAAGGCTCCCGCGACGCCAGCCACGACACCGTAGATCCAGCCCAAATCGGCAATGGGCACAAGCGCCAAGCTGACCCCGACCACGGCGATGCAGTAGCGGACCATCGCTGCGATGGTCTGGCGCAGAGAAACCACGGCGGGCAACATCGGAACTCCAGCCGCTTTGTAGTCATCATTGTGGCGAATTGCAAGAGCCCAGAAATGAGGTGGTGTCCAGAAAAATATGACCGCAAACAGCAAGACCGCCGACCAACTGACCGAATTTGTGACCGCCGCCCACCCCACCAAAACGGGGACAGCACCAGCAGCGCCACCAATCACGATGTTTTGCTTGGTTGTTCGTTTTAGCCACAAACTGTAAACAAATACATAGAACAACGTTGCACAGATCGCCAGAATTCCAGACAAGAGATTGGCGCCCGTCCACAACACGCCAAATGCAATAACTTCGAGCGAGATGGCAAAGATCAATGCATTTCGGGGGGCAATCACTCCCGTGACAAGTGGTCGCATCTTGGTGCGCTCCATGAGTGCATCAATGTCTCGATCGATATACATGTTGATCGCGTTTGCTCCGCCAGCAGCCAATGTGCCGCCGAGCAATGTGACCAGCACCAGACCCCATGATGGCCAACCACCCTCTGCTAACACCATCGTTGGCACTGTGGTGATGAGTAGTAGTTCGATGATCCGTGGCTTTGTCAAAGCGACATACGCACCCACGACAGATGACGGTGCTCGCGACGATTCATGCCCACCCCTGCCGACAAGCCGCGATGGCACAACGGGGCGAACTTTGATTGACATAGGGTCTTCATCGTACGAGCAGTAGCCAAAAACCCCTAATTGCGCCACAATGTTCATGTGAGTCCAAATGTCAAACCAGCCGAACAGCCCGTCATCGCCGACGAGCCCACTGCAGAAGATGTCGTTGATCTTGATACGCCATGGATTGTGTTGGTCTGGAACGACCCAATCAACCTGATGTCGTATGTCACATTCGTCCTGCAAAAATTATTCGGCTATTCCAATGAAAAAGCGACCAAACTTATGCTCGACGTCCACCAAAAAGGCAGAGCAGCCGTTGCCAACGGCTCTCGCGAGCGTGCCGAGCTAGATGTCTACCGACTGCACGACCATGGCCTGTGGGCCACGATGCAACAGGACTCATGATCATGCGTCGTCGCAAACAATCTGGCCCCGTTGATGTAGCACCTGACGGCATGTTTGTTCTGAATCTCGCCGATGACGAACGACAATCTTTTAATCACTTCTTAGATGAACTGGAATCATTGCTCAACGAAGAAACTGATGACGGGCGATTGCGACGATTGTTTCCGACCGCGTATCACAACGATGCCCTCCATGACGCCGAATATCAAAGACTGATGCGTAGCGAATTATTGCAATCACGCCGCACTGCAATTGATATTTCACGCCGAGTTCTCGACTCACATGACGCACTGTCTGAGGGAGACCTCATGCAATTTATGCAAACAATTAATTCTTTGCGCCTTGTCCTTGGCACCATGTTGGACGTATCAGAGGACGACGAAGCCCAAGAGATCATCAACGAGGAGGACCCTAATGCACCTCAGATGCACCTATACGCCTATTTAGGTTGGCTTCTTGAATGTGTTGTCGACGCCCTGCAGAACAGTCTTGATTGATCAGGTTTCTTGGTTAGCCCCAAGACTGGGCACCTTCATTTGCTGTAGGGTATCCCCTTCCAAATGAGTTGATAGCGCTCACCCTAAAGAAATACATTTTGCCAGCAGTCAGCCCAGTCACTGAGGCAGATGCTAATTCTGATTTGCCATCGTCAAAAATTACCCATGTTGAACCTGGGTCAGATAAAAACTCCACTACATAATCAGTAATCGTGCTGTTACTTGATGCAGGGGCAGACCAAGTCAGATTGACTTGATTGCCAGTACGCACTCCAGAAAGATTTGTTGGCACACCTGGCACACTTCCAGGCGTTGCTGACGGGGTCGCTGACACTGACTTAGTTGCGACACTGTTTTTAAAATCTGGCGCTGTACTCGTCACCTTGACATCAAGCACGCCCGTACAACTTGTTGGAACATCAAGCACTACCAGAGTGCCGGTGCTATCAGTCTGGGCAGTCACTGGCGTGTCGTTGCCGATCTTGTAGGTCACGGGCGTGTTGGCAACAAACGTTCCATCGATCCTCTGCGTCGTAATCGTGATACTCGTCGTAGGAGATGGTGAACTACCGCAAGCACTAGGAACAAGAGTTGTCGCACCCGAAACTATTGGTGACACCACAACGGGAGCGATGACAACGCAAAGTTTGCACGGCAAACTCACGCTTGCCGCCCCAATCATTATTCGAGATTCCTGATAAGACGCCAACACGCCCAGTGCATTTTTGTACTCAGGAAATGCCCAAGGCTTATACCTCTCCAACTGGTCAAACGAAACTGTTAGGGCTGTATCGCTCTCCTTGCCGAAGGCCCACAGATCCGCTCCACGTCGAACTGGATCCTGAACGCTGAAAGATCCGTGCCACTGCGCAGCTATCTGATATTTGTCCAGGCCAAGGGCGATGCCATCAGTAGTTGGGTATGGACCAACAAGGTTGTTGCTGACACGAATGGTGTAGGTCAAGCCTGGATATAACTTGTTCAGCCACCCATATTGTAAAAGGCCGCTGACATAGCTTTCCTGGAACACTCCTCCACCGTTGCTAATGAAATCGGCGAGGGCGGTGGCTTGGTCGGTGGACCAACTGTACAAAATGGGCCAAGATTGGTCCGGAATATAAATCAATCGCGGGTGCGTTGGCGCCGTGTTCAATGTACGTAATCTCGTCAAAAAATCTGCAATTGAAATCTTTTTGCATGCTTTTGGGGAGGCCACCGCATTGGCGCAGGCGCCCATATTCCCTCCGACCTGCAGTATCTCCTCTGTTGTGTCCACTGCGTCAGACCACGCGCCTGTTGGGCAGGTCTTGCCCA
Organism: Ilumatobacteraceae bacterium; assembly: GCA_009691255.1. GTDB lineage: Bacteria > Actinomycetota > Acidimicrobiia > Acidimicrobiales > Ilumatobacteraceae > UBA2093. Next base: position 198 of record SHUT01000033.1, on the reverse strand, counting down.
AGAGATTTTCAAGGCTTGTTTTGATATAAACCACAAGTCCATGTGATTCGGAGTTCATCCCGGTCAGCTGCACCGGACCCCCTTCGCTACATGGAAGAGCAATGGCCGCATTTCTTGCACGCGACGAGCCCTGGTTTGACGCTTGCCTGTCGGCCAAGATGAGGACGACACTGAGGAGACCGATGATCGTGGCAACGC
>SHUT01000032.1 GCA_009691255.1 Ilumatobacteraceae bacterium | reverse complement strand
AAGGTTGTAGTTCCCAAGGTTGTAGTTCCCAAGGTTGTAGTAAAGAAACTGCCGCCACCTCCAAAGCGTTTCGTGATTGTCAAAGGCCCATCTCAAGACGGTGTCTGCTCAACAAAAGAGTTCGATCTGAAATTTCTCTTTGCACAGCGCGAAGAACTAAAGAACTTACGTGCTCAGTTAGTACGACAGAGTGCGCGTCTTGAGATCGAGGCCAATGCAATCATTGAGCATGGCGAAATGGGGGATGTCAAGTTCGATGATGAAGGCGGCGAAGGTGACACCATGGTGGTAGAACGCGAACGTGATCTAACATTGTCGGCACAGGCCCTGCAGACCGTAATCGAAATAGATGAGGCTCTGGCCCGTATCAAAAAAGGCGAGTACGGATACTCATCAGTCTCTGGCTTGCCGATTCCCAAAGAGCGCCTGAGGGCCTTGCCATGGGCCACCGAACTCGTGATCGAACGAGCAGGTGGACTTGGACGCAAGTAACGAGACATCCGATTTGGATGCGGCCATGGAAGCCATTTCTCATAAAAAATACAACACTACTTTTTTTGCGATCGTGGCAACTGTAATTGTGATCGTAGATCAAATTACAAAACATTGGGCTGCGTCGTCCCTTAATGACGGACACGTCGTACATGTAATCTGGACGCTGCAATTTTCGTTGGCGTTCAATAGTGGGATGGCTTTTTCGCAAGGAACTAATCTAGGGCCATTTATTGGAACCCTTGCCATGGGTGCAACTATCGCATTGGCATTTGCGCTCGGAAAGTCTCCCTCAATTTTATCGGGAGTTGGCATGGGGCTAGTTCTTGGCGGAGCGATCGGAAACATTTTGGATCGACTATTTAGGGGCCAGGGCTGGCTACGCGGAAGTGTCGTGGACTTCATAGATTTTCAATGGTTTCCAGTCTTTAATGTTGCCGACATGGGAGTAACCATCGGCGGAGCACTTTTGGTGCTCGGAGCATTAATTAAAAAAAAGGCATTGACGTGATTATTGAAGAAACTATTCCTCAGGCCTTGGCTAATGAGCGTTTAGATCGCATCGTGGCGCTCATCTTGGATGTCTCGCGGGCCGATGCAGCAGTTCTTGTTAGTGCGGGTGGTGCCAGCATAGACGGACAGAGCGGAGTCTCCGGGAAAACGCGATTAGCGCTTGGGCAAGTGGTGGTGGTGGACTCAAGTTTTCTTCCGATTGCCCCGCGCCCCGCGCCAGATGCAACTCTTCCTCTCGAAGTTGTGTATTTCGATGAAGACGTCATTGTTGTCAACAAACGCGCTGGCATAGTGGTACATCCTGGTGCTGGAAACAATGAAGGAACATTGGTGAACGCACTTCTTGCCCATTATCCCGAAATTGCAGATGTCGGTGAAATAATTCGTCCTGGCATCGTGCATCGTCTTGACATCGGAACAAGCGGGTTGTTGGTAGTTGCCCGCTCTAGTGTTGCCTACACCATGTTGACGGACGCATTATCTAATCACGAAGTTGAGCGTGAATACATTGCACTTACATGGGGGGCATTTGATTCACCAACCGGTGTGATTGAGGCATCTATTGGGCGTGATCACCGCGATCCGTTGCGTATGGCGGTTGTGCGAGATGGCAAATGGGCACGTACTCATTTTGCCGTGCAAGAGAGTTTCAATCTGCCAGCACCGTTGACACTTTTGCGTTGCACTCTTGAAACTGGCAGAACCCATCAGATTCGTGTGCACTTAATGGCAGTTGGTCACCCAGTTGTTGGTGATGCCACCTACGGCGGCGCAAAGTCGGCATTAGTTGCACCACGTCCGATGCTGCATGCAGCACGTCTAAAGTTCGAGCATCCAGTGAGCGGAACAACGATGGAGTTTGCAACCGAAATACCACAGGACATGCGCACAATCGTGGCGCAGTGTGGCAACAAGGTTGCTGAATAAATTGTGTTAGTGCGAATGAGGCAGTTCTGCTTCGGGCCAGGAAGCATCACCATTTGCGATGCTGGCAATGTCGGCCAACGTGTAGGCGCCAAGATGTTCGCGCATGTGGCGTCCGGCAAGATCCCAAATAGCGAGCAAGACGCATTGTCCGTCATGATCACACGCACCGTTTTGATGTGGTTCACCAAAATCTCCAAGTGTGATTGGGCCATCAACTGCCGAAATAATGTCAGACAAGCGAATCTCAGATGTCAGACGGGCCAAGATGTAGCCACCCCCGACACCGCGTTTGGATTTCACCAAGCCAGCACCTTTGAGCGCCAACAAGATTTGTTCCAAGTAGGGCTGGGGAAGCGCCGTTCGTTCAGCGATATCACGCACCGAAGTCGGACATTGTGTTTGAGAGTGGATTGCGAGCGAGAGCAGGGCTCGACAGGCATAGTCACCTCTAGTAGAAACACGCACACCATCATCGTAGGTGCTGGACTATGGGAGTGACGGACTACGGCGATACCCGAGCAACACAGCCCGTTCCCGTTTTGCCCGATTATGGTCGCGCCAATATAAGCGGCATTGTGCCAACGCTCTTTGGACCACACGGAACCCATGAGATACCAGACTGGATGCCTTCGTGTCTTAAGGGTGCACGGGCAGTCGTGCTGCTTGTGCTTGACGGACTGGGGTGGCTCCAGTTTGATGCCCATCGCATGTGTATGCCGACTTTGAGTTCGTTCCAGGGTGGCGCTATCACTACGGTGGTGCCAAGCACCACTGCAACGGCGCTGACATCATTAGCAACAGGGTTAGCACCCGCAGAGCACGGACTAGTCGGATACCGCATCGACATGGGAGACACCGTGATGAATACCTTGCGCTGGGGCGATGAGTCAGATGATCTACGCAGGCGGTATCCACCTCAGCAAGTGCAGTCGTGCCCACCATTTTTGGGTGCAAGTGTGCCGGTGTTGAGCAAGGCCGAGCTTGCAGGCAGTGGGTTTACGCAGGCGCATCTCAGCGGTGTACGTCATCATGATTGGCGCGCATCGTCGAGTATTGCAGTTACAACTACACAACTGATCAATGCCGGCGAAACTTTTGTCTATGCGTACTACGACGGCATCGACAAGATTGCGCATGAGCGCGGTTTTGGAGATTTCTATGATGCCGAACTGCGGGCCGCAGACACTTTGGTGGCCGACATTTTGGCTGGCTTGCCATCGGATGTCGCGTTGCTCGTCACGGCAGATCACGGTCAGGTACATGTTGGTGCTAACACAATTATTTTGTCGCCAGCAATAATGAGACATGTTCACCACCAATCCGGAGAAGGTCGTTTTCGTTGGCTACATGCGCGCCGTTTGTCTGCGAGCGCCCTTTTGGATCTGTGTTTTGAGGCTTACGGCGATGTCGCGTGGGTGGTGTCACGGTCCCAAGTACTTGACGAAGGCTGGTTCGGCCCAACGATGTCGACTGAAATACAACGCCGCCTTGGCGATGTTGCTCTAGTGCCATTTGCCGATGTGAGTTTTGAAGACCCAGCCGATGGTGGGGCATTCCAGTTGATTTGTCGTCATGGATCATTGACCGAGGCAGAGATGCGCGTGCCCTTGCTTTGTCATGTGGGGAAATAAAAATTCACGAACACTGTATTTTTCAGGCACAATGGTGGTGTGACAGAGTCAAATATCCCCGAACACCTCGAAACGCCCGAAGTAGTAAACGCAACTACAAAGGGAGCAGTCGATGCAGAATCTGCGGATCTGAGCGAGTCAGTGATTGCGCCTGCAAAAGTAATGCGCATTGGATCGATGGTGAAGCAGTTGCTTGAGGAACTCAAGGGAACGTCACTTGATGAAGCGTCTCGAGAACGCCTTGCCGAGATTTACGAGCGTTCGGTAGCCGAAGTCGCCTCGGCGTTGTCGCCAGATTTAGCGGACGAACTCCATGCACTTGTATTGCCATTCCGCGACGGAGAGGTGCCATCAGAGGCTGAACTGCGCGTTGTCAAGGCTCAACTGGTGGGCTGGCTTGAAGGTCTCTTCCATGGCATTCAAGCCACGCTGTTTGCCCAACAACTTGCCGCTCGACAACAATTCGAGCAATTGCGCCAGATTCCAGCCGGTGGGCGAGAAGCCACAGAGCCTGGTGGGACCTACCTGTAGTCGATCTTGCCAATCTGGGCTGGGTCATCTACCTAGACACATCTGACTGCTAATTTCGTGACACCGCACGGCGTCACGTGAGGGCCAAAAATCGAATGATTTTTGTGCTGTGGCGCTAATGCGTGACAACGGCGGAGGAAATTTCTTGGGCGACTCATTCACCCACTTGCATGTGCACACCGAGTACTCAATGCTGGACGGCGCCGCCAAACTTAGCGAACTAGTAGCGAAAGCCGCCGCAGATGGTCAAAAGGCCTTGGGTATTACTGATCATGGCAACATGTACGGGGTTATTGAATTTTATAAGAAGTGCCGCGAGCAAGGAGTCAAGCCTGTTTTAGGCATTGAGGCTTATATGGCCCACGATCATCGCACCGAACGCATTGCGCGTCGCGGTCGACACGATGACAATGGCGGAACCGGAGATCAAGGACGCAAGCAGTACTACCACCTCACGCTGTTGGCTGAGAACAACGAAGGATATCAAAACCTAATCCGGCTTTCGAGTTTGGCATTTCTTGAAGGTTTTCATTACAAGCCGCGCATCGACTGGGAACTGCTTGAAAAATACAGCGATGGACTCATCGCGTCCACTGGTTGCTTAGGCGGCCACGTTCTGCAATCGCTACTTAACGGCGACGAGCGAGGAGCACTTGAAAAGGCGTCTCGTTTACAAGATATTTTTGGAAAAGATAATTTATTTGTCGAACTTCAAGATCATGGTCTGCCTGATCAAATTCGGACTAATCCTCAACTGATTAAAATCGCCGCCGCCATCGGCGCGCCATTGTTGGCTACAAACGATTCTCATTATGTGCATCAGCACGACCACGCTTCACATGATGCTTTGCTGTGTATCCAAACCGGCGCACTGCAGTCCGATGCTAATCGTTTTCGTTTCACTGGAACAGAGCACTATCTAAAGACCGCTCAAGAGATGCGATACCTCTGGCGCGAGACTCCAACGGCGTGCGACAACACTTTATGGATCGCAGAACGCTCAAACGTCGAGATTGAATTCGGCGTAAACAAGTTGCCGATTTTCCCAGTACCCGATGCAAACACAACTGAGGCTGAGTACTTGGACAAACTCACATGGGAGGGCGCAACAATGCGGTGGGGGGCAGATTTGTCTCCCCAGATCGTGGAGCGTTTGTCGTATGAACTAGCAACTATCAAATCGATGAACTTCGCCTCGTACTTTTTGATTGTTTGGGACCTTATTAACTATGCCCACAACAGATCAATCCGCGTTGGTCCAGGTCGTGGGTCTGCTGCTGGTTGTGCCGTGGCGTATTGCTTGCGCATCACAGATCTAGACCCCCTCAAATACGATCTTCTCTTTGAGCGCTTTCTTAATCCGAGTCGCCAGAGCATGCCAGATATTGACATGGACTTTGACTCACGATTCCGCGAAGAAATGATCCAATACGCGGCCCAAAAATACGGTCGCGACCATGTGGCCCAGATCATCACTTTTGCCACTATTAAGTCCCGCAATGCAGTTCGCGATGCGGCGCGTATTTTGGGCTACGAATACGGAGTCGGGGATCGTATTGCCAAGGCCATGCCGCCACTAATGCAAGGTCGTGACACCAGCCTGATTCATTGTCTCGAAAGAACACCCAAGTTCGAAGAAGGCTTTGCCGCTGCCGCAGATCTGCGGGCGATGTATGACACCGACGAAGTTGTGCACAAAGTAATCGAAGTAGCCAAAGGCATCGAAGGACTCAAGCGTTCTGACGGAATCCATGCAGCGGCTGTTGTGATTACGCGAGAACCACTGATTGAGAGCTTGCCCATTCAGCGCAAGCCAGTTGATGGCAACATTGAAGCGGGGCCACTTGTAACGCAATACGAAATGAACGCGGTGGGTGAGTTGGGCTTGCTCAAAATGGACTTTTTGGGATTACGAAACTTGGACATCATTAGCGACACCGTCGAAATGGTGCGTGAACAGATTGACCCAGACTTTGATATCGACATGGTTTCGCTAGAAGACACTGCAACGTTTGAGTTATTAAGTCGCGGAGACACGATTGGTGTTTTCCAACTCGAGTCTCCACCTATGAGAACCCTGCTGCGCAGCATGAAGCCCAGCAGTTTGGGCGACGTTTCGGCGGTTATTGCGCTCTATCGGCCTGGTCCAATGAAGGCCAACATGCACAACGACTATGCCGACTACAAGAACGGTCGTAAACCAGTTGAATATTTCCATCTTGATGCAAAAGAGCTCTTGGATGACACCTACGGCCTGATGGTGTACCAGGAAAGCATGATGCGAGTTGCGCAAAAGTTTGCTGGCTATACCTTGGCTCAGGCCGACAATTTGCGCGCCGCGTGCTCCAAAAAAGTGCGGGAGAAAATGCTCGAAGAACGAGTCAGATTTGTTGAAGGCTGTGAAAATACTGGCTACGGCAAAGTTCTTGGCGAACAACTCTTTAAAACCATCGAAGGCTTTGCCGACTACGCATTCAACAAAAGTCACGCATACGGATACGGATTGTTGTCATATCAAACGGCATATCTCAAAGCCAACTATCCAGTGCAATATATTGCGGCACTGCTCACTTCGGTAAAGGGAAACTACGAAAAGGCGGCTATCTATCTAGCTGATGCCCGAGCATCTAATGTCTCAGTGCTTACTCCTGATGTCAATCGTTCTCGATCTAATTTTGTTGCGGGCACTGCTGACGAGAGCAGAACGGTTGCATTCGCATTGTCGGCAATCAGAAATGTTGGTGAAGGTCTTGTAGAAATGATTGTGTCTGAGCGAGATCTTGGCGGAGACTTTGGGTCCTTCTATGATTTTGTTCAACGGGTTCCCGAACAGGCACTAAACAAACGGGCAGTCGAGTCGCTCATTAAGGCAGGAGCATTCGATCTGCTGGGTCATGAGCGCCGCGGATTATTGCTGGTCTCTGACCAAATAGTGGACGAGATTCTGGCGAAGCGCCGAGAACACGACAAGGGCGTATACAGCCTGTTTGACTCAGTCGTAGAGGGTGAAATTGACTGGTCAGGTGTGGCCATCATTCCGGATCTGAAGTTTGTCAAGGCAGATCAATTACGTCACGAAAAAGAAATGTTGGGTTTGTATATTTCTGACCACCCACTGATGGGCTTGCAAAGTATTTTGCAGCAGCGAGTTGATTGCAGCATCGCGTTTTTGGCAGAACGCGACAATGGGCCTGTGGCGATTGGCGGCGTCATCACAGGCATGAACAGGCGCTTCACTAAAAAGGGCGACCAAATGGCAACATTTGTGTTAGAAGACATGGAGTCATCAGTTGAGATAGTGGTTTATTCCAGAACTCTTACCGAATATGGGCATCTGCTCAATGACGATGCCATTGTGTGTGTCTCGGGAATGTTGCAAAACGATGACCGCCAAAAGCGATTCATTGCTAACCGCGTAACAGTGATTGAAGGACTCGGCGGTGGACCCACTGAGTTGCACCTGCAGTTATCGGCGCAGTCCTTGTCAGAAGTTCGCGTTGATGTATTAAAAGGTATTTTGGCCAATCACCCTGGTCCATGCTCAGTTATCTTGCATTTGAGTGAAGGCCTTCAACTCTCTTTGGGCGGGCACTTCATGGTGGATATTGACAAGGTGATTGGGCCCTTGCGGATTGAATTTGGGTCATCCGTAGTGTCTTTCTAGGATTTCATCTCCAGGATTATCTCTGAAAGCCACTTTTTGCTGGCAGAATAGAGGCACTTATTCGCAGCGGCTCCCTTGGGGCCACCTACTATCTGGAGCAATGCACAATGCCACTCGAGGTCCACACTCAAGACAGCAGCGCGCTTGCCGATGGCGATCTCGACGAGATGGCCTCGATGGGGGGCGTTTTCGACATTGGTAGCTTGTCCAAGGCCAAAGAAGATTGGGTCTTGTGCACAACTGCTCGCGAGGGCGCAAAACTCCAAGGTTTTGTCTTCACCACGCTGGAGCGCATTGGTGGAACCCCGTGTGTCTTGCTCGGAGTCATGAGTATCAAAAAGACTCCAAAACGCGAATCTGTTTTGAAAGGTCTAATGGCTGAGACTTATCACAGGGCCTTGATGGCATTCCCCGATGAAGACGTCGTTGTCGGGTCTCGCTTCGCACATGTTGGCGCCATAGATGCATTTAAATCTCTGACCGAGATGATTCCCCGTCCTGGACATCGCGCAGTGGGTGAAGAAAGAGCATGGGGCCGACGTTTGGCGCGCCGATTTGGCGTAGACGTCAACTATGACGAGCAGAGTTTTATTGTTCAGAGCAATGGCCAGTCTGGTTTCATCGACTATGACTCAACTAAGCCTGAAAAAATAAAACCAGAGATCGCCGAACAGTTCAAGACAGTCAATGGTAAAAAAGGCGGAGTCCTCATTGTTCACGGTTGGACGATGACAGAGAGCCTCGTCAAGTTGGGTGCTCGCGCCTAGCGAGTCGAACATGGAATTTAGCGAGGTGGTTCGCACGCGGCGAATGACACGCTCGTTTGCAACTACACCTGTTCCTCGGGATATTTTGCGCGACTGTGTTGACTTGGCATCTCGCGCACCAAGTGCAGGTAAGACGCAAGGCTGGAATCTGGTTGTGCTTGAGGGTGACAAGACGCAGCAATTTTGGGATGCAACGCTTCCCCTAGAGCGTCGGCCGACCTTTGCTTGGCCACATTTGCTAGACGCACCTGTTATCGCTTTGCCTTTTGCTGATTCAGATGCCTACGCCGCCAGGTACGGCCAAGCAGATAAGGCACATAGTGATCTAGCAAAAATAGACAAATGGCCGACTCCGTACTGGACAATTGATACCTCCTTTGCTGTGATGACTTTTTTGTATGCGACTCATGACGCCGGATTAGCGGCATTATTTTTTGCCGTCTTTAGTGGTGCCGACGAATTGCGCCAGACGCTTGGTGTTCCCCAAAATATGCAACTACTTGGCGCAATAGCCACTGGATACGCAGGTCCAGATTCTAAAAAAGGTATAAGTGCAACTCTTCCTCGGAAACAACCTGACGAAATTATTAGATGGAATCGGTGGTAGCAAGCGCTATACGCAAGTCATCAACTGTGACTGATGGTTTATGACAGGCGTAGTCACGACAGACATAGGCAAGATCTGGCGCACGGTGTTGCCATAGAGGTGAGTCGTATGTTTGTCCCCAGGCAAGAACAACTGATGGTCGCCAAGAAGATCGAACATGGGCAAGCAGGTCGGGTCTGTCGCCCGTAACAACTACTTGCGTGATGCCAACATGGGAAGTGTGCAGAGCAAGCATGAAGTTGCAAAAAGCAGTTGGAGCACTTGGCGCAACGCGGGCAAGCAAGGCAAAGATCTGCCGCGCATGGTCATGATAGGTGCTATTGCCCGTTAGTGCAGCGAGGCGTAGCAGCGCAAGTGCCCCGCTTGAGTTGGCAGACGGAGTGGCGTTGTCCATCAGGTCTTTTTGACGCACCACAAGTTGCTCTGCGTCATTTGGTGACGTAAAAAAACCGCCGTTGACTGGATCCCAAAAATGCTCAATCAGGGAATCAGCAGTCGCGATTGCTGCTGTGATGAATTGCGTTTGTCCTGTTGCCTCGGCGAGTCTGGTCATGGCGTCTACAACCTGGACGTAATCATGGGCGAGTCCTTGATGTCGAGCCGGTGGTGTGCCGTTGGCATTCCAGCTACGCAGCCAACGATGACCATCAAACAAGTTATTTAGTAGAAATAAACCGTTGCGTTGAGCGGCGGCCAACCAATCGGGGCGATTAAACGCGGTGGCAGCTTCGCACAATGACGCCAGCATCATGGCGTTCCACTCGGTGAGAACTTTATTGTCAAGACCCGGATATGTTCGGGTTGAGCGTGCCTCAAATAAGCGAACGCGCAAAGCTTCAATGTCGTCAGGGCGAAGTAGTTCTGTTCGATTGGCAATGCGGTTGGGAATAGATACGCCTTCAAAGTTGCCGGACTCAGTAATATCCCACCATTGGAATGCTTTATCAGAGTCAGCGCCTAAGACTTCAGATACTTGCTGCGGTGTCCAGGTATAAAACGCACCTTCGTGAGAATGGCCATCTGCATCAAGTGAATCAGCGTCTTGGGCGCTGTAAAAACCGCCATCAAGATGAGTGAGGTCGCGGAGGAGATATGTCAGTGTTTCGTCAACCACTTGGGCGTAACGATCATCACCAAAAAGCTGCCATGCATGCGTGTAAACGCGCACGAGAAGTGCTTGGTCGTACAGCATTTTTTCGAAATGCGGAGCCAACCATTGCGCATCAACGCTGTATCTCGCAAAGCCACCGCCGAGGTGATCGTAGATACCACCAGCGGCCATTGCGTCAAGAGATGTCTGGGCCATCGTGCGGGTGGTGTCGTCTTTTCGTTCGGCGTATGCGCGCAGTAAAAGATCAATGGCAAAAGTTGATGGAAACTTTGGAGCCGTTCCAAAACCACCCCACGTTGGGTCAAAATTTGATGCCACGGCTTTAAGTCCTGACACAAGTAGCGCATCAGCGTCGTATGACTCTGCTGGGCTGATGAGCGCGGTACGACCAAGTGACTCCATCAACGCAGTTACATTTTGGGCAACGTCATCTTGTTTATCTCTCCAGATCTCTGTGATGCCTCCCATCAATTGCATAAATGATGGCTTGGGGAAATATGTCCCGCCATAAAATGGTTCTCCAGTTGGCGTGAGAAATACGGTCATTGGCCAACCACCACGCCCAGTCATGGCTTGTACGGCGTCCATGTAAATAGCGTCGATGTCTGGTCGCTCTTCGCGATCCACTTTGACATTGACGAAAAGTGAGTTCATCATGTCTGCAACTTCAGAGTCCTCAAAACATTCATGGGCCATGACATGGCACCAATGACAAGCCGAATATCCGACGGATAAAAGTATCGGTACATTGCGTTGGGCAGCCTGGGCGAATGCATCAGCACCCCACTCTTGCCAGTGGACGGGGTTGTCTTGATGTTGTCGCAAGTACGGCGACGTGGATGCAGCGAGAAGGTTGGGCATTGAAAAAAGTTATGCGCCAATGGCGTGATAACCACCATCTACATGAATTATTTCTCCGGTAGTTGCTGGAAACCAATCAGAGAGCAGTGCTATGCAGGCCCTTGAGACTGGTTCGGTGTTCTTGACATCCCATCCAAGCGGTGCGCGTTGTGTCCATGAATCCTCAAATGTCTGAAAACCAGGAATTGATTTTGCAGCCATTGTTTTGATTGGCCCGGCAGCAATCAGATTGCAACGGATTCCTCGGGGTCCGAGTTCTTTGGCCAAATAACGACTAGTCGATTCGAGAGCAGATTTCGCAACACCCATCCAGTTGTATGCAGGCCAAGCAACTGTGTTGTCAAAGTCCATTCCGACAATCGAAGAGCCAGATGACATCAACGGCAAGAACGCGTCAACCAAAGTTTTGAGCGAGTATGCCGAAATCTGCATGGCGACGGCAACATCGGCCCACTGCGCAGCAAGAAAATCATCACCAAGACAAACTTCTGGTGCAAAACCAATCGAGTGCACTACGCCATCAACGGTTTGGAGTGCGGCGGCAACGCTGTTTCGCACGGACTCGATGTGTTCGGGCATCGTTACGTCAAATTCAAATACTTCAACTGGAGTGTCAAGTCTGCGGGCCGTTCGCTCGGTCAAAGACAACGCTCGGCCAGCGCCAGTCAACACAATGGTTGCTCCTTCGCGCTGCGCCAACTGGGCAACCCCAAAGGCGAGAGAGGCATCTGTAAGCACCCCCGTTACAACAATTTTCTTCCCATCAAGAATTCCCATGCCTTGGACGGTAGTGCGGCGGGGTGCCATGTGTAAGGCTCTCTCAATGCGAATTGGATTGATAGGCGGAACTGGGCCAGCCGGAAGTGCCCTGGGGGCCCGTTTGGCCTCTGTGGGATATGAGGTAGTGATCGGATCTCGCACCCTGGAGCGGGCTCAAGAAGTTTGTGCTGAAATGGCGACTAGATGGCCAAATCACTCCTTGAGCATTGCGCCAGGGAACAATGCGGCAGCTGCAATGTGCGATGTCGTGGTGCTGACAACCCCATGGGATTCAGCCGCCACGACGGCTAAAGATCTGGCTGGTTCACTAGAGGGCAAGGTGGTCATCAGTATGGCCAATGCGCTGATTCGAGCAGGTCATGAGTTTCAGCCTCTGTTGCCGCCACGCGGAAGCGTCGCAGCCCATCTGCAAGCAGCGCTTCCGTTAAGTCGTGTTGTGGCAGCGTTCCATCACTTGCCAGCCAAAGAACTTGGTCACTTGGGCGAACCCATTGATAGCGATGTATTGATTTGCTCTGATAATCCAGATGCCACAAAAATTGTCGCCGAGATTGTCAGCAAGATTCCGGGATGTCGGCCGCTCGATGCAGGCGAGTTGTCAAATGCAACAGCGATCGAAGCGTTCACGGCGGTATTGCTGCAATTAAATGTTCGATACAAGACTCGAGTTGCGCTGCGCCTCACGGGAATCAAAGGCGACCCAAGGGCTTCTGCATAACGGATGTCTAAATTGTGACAATGAATTTGTATGACACTGCGCGTCAGCAGGTGGTCCCATTTACTCCGGGACAAACTGTTTTGATGTACACATGCGGAATCACGCCGTATGACGCCACGCATCTCGGGCATGCGTCGACATTTTTGTTCTATGACATCTTGCAGCGACGCTTAATTGATATTGGTCATGAAGTTAGATGTGTTCGCAATGTCACCGATGTAGATGATCCACTTTTTGCTAAAGCTCGCCAACTCGGTGTGCACTATCTCGACCTTGCAGCAGGCGAAGAGACTCGGTTCAATCAAGACATGGAAGCTCTAAATGCACTGCCCGTGTACAGCACTCCACGAGCGTCATCGGCAATCTCAGATATTCGGGGCTTTATCGGGATGGTTCTAGATCGGGGCTTTGCATACGCGGCGGGTGGATCGGTTTATTTTGATGTCTCTAAATCTGAGTCCTTTGGTTCTATCTCTCATTACTCTCATGACGAGATGATTGAGCTTGCAATGCAACGTGGTGGCAACGTGCAAGACCCCAACAAGCGTCATCCACTTGATTTTGTTTTGTGGCATCCGTCGGCACCAGATGAACCGAGTTGGGACACGATGTGGGGTCCCGGTCGACCAGGGTGGCACGTCGAATGCTCGGCACTGGCGCTGCGCGAACTCGGAACAACAATTGATTTACATGGCGGTGGTTCTGATCTTATTTTTCCGCACCACGAATGCGAACGAGCCCAATCCGAGGCAGCCACAGGCGAGCCATTTGTGAAACATTGGATGCACATTGCGATGGTCTTCATGGACGGACAAAAAATGTCTAAGAGTCTAGGAAATTTAGTTTTTGTTGATGCTCTGCGTAAGATTTGGGATCCGCGTGCCATCCGCCTCGCGGTAATCGAACACAACTATCGCACTGAGTGGGAGTGGGATGACACGATTATGCCCCGTAATGCAGCACGACTTGAGGCCTGGGGCAAGAGCGTTGGTGGATCATCTGGAGATGTTTTGACGACAGTGCGAGGGCGACTTGATGACGATCTCGACACCGTGGGTGCAGTTGCCCTTATCGATGCTGCTGCCCGCAATGGACAAGATGTCACCGCCTCTGCCTCATTGCTTGGCGTATTGCTGTAGTACTTCTAGCAAAAGGCAAGTTGGCGCTGAGCGTTGCTCCCTAGACTGAAGCAATGGCTGACATCTCCATAACGCTTCCAGATGGTTCGGCACGCCTCGTAGCAGATGGCTCAACGGTGCTTGATGTGGCGGCCTCAATCGGATCTCGCTTGGCGCAGGCAGCAATTGCTGGAACAGTCAACGGATCTGATGTCGATGTTTCGACGGTTGTCAATAACGGAGATGTTGTCGCCATCGTTACGACCAACTCCGAACCAGGACGACATATCTTGCGGCATTCAACAGCGCATGTACTGGCTCAAGCAGTGGTACAACTTTTCCCGGGAGCGCACTACACGATTGGCCCTGCTATTGAAGATGGTTTCTACTACGACTTTGCATTGCCCAACGCCCAGACCTTTAGCGATGATGACTTGAGCGTCATTGACAAGCGGATGCGCGAAATAGTTGCTGCTGGTCAGCCATTTTTACGCTCAGAACTTACTGCTGACGAGGCACTACAGGTATTTGCAGATCAGCCGTACAAATGCGAGATCATCGAAAGGGTGCGCAGTGGTGTGGCGGATGGATCAGATGCCGCAGAGGTTGGCGGCGCCGGAACCGTCAGCGTGTATCGCAATACCGATTCATTTTTAGACCTCTGCCTCGGACCACATGTCAGGACAACTTCACAACTCGGACATTTTGCGTTGATGAAAGTGGCCGGCGCCTATTGGCGAGGCAACGAAAAGGGTCTGATGCTGCAGCGTATTTACGGAACTGCGTGGGAAACAGCCGCGGCTCTTAAAGAGCATCTCGTTCGTCTGGAAGAAGCTGCCAAACGCGATCATCGAAGACTTGCGGTCGAACTCGATCTTTTGTCCTTCCCTCAAGAACTTGGTGGTGGTTTGGCTGTGTGGCACCCACGCGGAGCCATCGTGCGAAAACTTATGGAGGACTACAGCCGTCAACGCCACCTAGATGGTGATTATCAGTTCGTGTACACGCCTCATCTTGCCAACGCTCACCTTTTTGAGACATCGGGGCATCTTGACTTCTACGCAGACGGAATGTACCCGCCGATGGAGATGGATAACGGGTTGTATTACCTCAAGCCGATGAGTTGTCCGATGCATTGTCTGATTTTTGACGGACGTCAGCGCAGTTATCGCGAACTTCCGATGCGGTTATTTGAACTCGGAACCGTGTATCGCTACGAACGAGCCGGCACGCTGCATGGGTTGCTACGCATCCGCGGATTTACCCAAGACGACAGCCACATCTTTTGTACAGAAGATCAGATGGCAGATGAGATTACTTCGCTCCTTGATTTCGTGATGTCTGTATTGCGTCGTTTTGGGTTCTACGATTTTGAATTCAACCTGTCTACTCGTGATCCGGTCAAGTCAGTTGGGAGCGATGACATCTGGCAAAAGGCAACCGCTGCGTTAGCAGAGGCACTTCATCGCCATGGTGTGGAATATAAAGTCAAAGAAGGCGACGCGGCTTTCTATGGCCCCAAGATTGATATTGTTGTTCGAGATGCCATTGGGCGCAAGTGGCAACTAAGCACAATCCAGTGCGACTTCAACCTGCCAGAACGGTTTGGCCTAGAGTACGTCGGATCAGACAGTGCGCGCCATCGACCAATCATGTTGCATCGCGCCTTGTTCGGCTCAATAGAAAGATTCTTTGGAGTCTTGCTCGAGCACTATGCTGGAGCATTTCCGGCTTGGTTGTCTCCGATACAAGCACGAGTGCTACCCGTCGCCTCTGCGCATGAGGACTATGCCCGCAGCGTACTGAACAGACTCAAGCAGAGTGGCTTTAGAGCAGACATGTCAGCGGCTGACGAGCAACTTGGAAAACGTATTCGTAATTCTAAATTAGAAAAAATTCCGTATGTTTTGGTTGTCGGAGATGACGATCTCGCCAATGGGACGGTTGGGGTTAACCCCCGTGGTGGTGAAGTCGAGCGCGATGTCTCTGTGGCGACATTTGTTGAGCGATTAAGCGCCGAAGTCCTTGATGGTCAAAGTGGTGGCGAATGACACTTGAACAATTATGGAACGGCTGGAGAGCTCAATACATAGCATCAGCACAATCCAGTAATCCTCGAGCCAGCACTTCAGTCTTTACTCAAATTCTTGAATCAGGACTGTCTGATATTGAGTCCAACATTGTGCATCGCGGACAAACTGTGTTTGCCATCTTAAATGCGTTTCCGTATAGCACTGGACATATTTTGGTCTTGCCCTATCGTGAAGTTACTGACCTAGAAGACCTTGACTTGGCGGAGTCTGCAGAACTATGGGCCACCGTGACGCAATCGGTACGGGTGCTCAAGGTCTCGCATCGGCCTGATGCTGTCAACGTCGGAATCAATTTGGGCGCTACCGCTGGCGGCTCTATCTCGGAGCATTTACATGTGCATGTGGTGCCGCGCTGGAACGGGGACTCTAATTTTATGACTTCTGTTGCCAACGCTCGCACATTGCCCGAACCGCTAGCAGACACGGCGCGCAAGATTCGTGCGGCGTGGTCTATCTGAGCAAGGATGTTGAGGCATGACTGATGAACTTCGGGACCAACTCCCAATAGATCTCAACATGGTTGACTATGTGGGCGCTTACATGTTCCCCGATAACAGTCGCCGACGTATTCCCGGAGTGATTTATTGCGCCTCAGCAGTTGTGTTGCTGGCGACTTGGTTTGCCACAAAAGATTCAACAGTTTTGTTGAATGACGGATTATTGATCGGTGGTGGCGTATTGGGCGTAGTTGGCGTATTCAGTGTCTCGAGTGGTTGGCGGATGACCGTGGACGAAAAGGAAGCACTTGTGCTGGCCACGGCGTCAGTTGGATTCGCTGTTGGGCATGCCTCAGCACAGCAGGTGTGGCGCGGATTCCGCAGTCGTCCGACATGGAGAATCTTTTGCTACGACGCTCAAGAACCGCCGATTCAGCGCGGACTAGTGCTCATTGACGCCATAGATGGCCGCGTGATTGAAAGTTTGATTCAGGATAATCCCGAAGTACCCCTGGGTCTCTAAGGCTCTGGGCTAGCGTTCGCACAGATGTTTGACGGTCGGTATCGAGAGCCAATAGAGAAAATTGTCAAGCCGATCGGCATGCTCCTGCGCAAAACTGGAATGTCTGCGGACCAGCTAACCATCTTGGGTCTCGTCATTGCGGCATTCGCAGCGGTTGCAGTTGCATCTGGTCATTTACTCCTGGGTTTCTTTCTAGTAATTCTTGCTGCGTTGCCAGATGTATTAGACGGTGCGCTGGCAAAAGCATCAAACTCAGTCAGCCAACGTGGAGCATTTTTTGACTCCGTGATCGATCGCGTTACCGACTCATTGTTGCTGGGTGGGTTGGCGTGGTACGTCGGAGGCAAATACGGAACACATGCTGCAGTTCTGCCGTTTGCGGTGATGGCAGTCTCGTCATTGATCTCATATGAAAGAGCTAAAGCTGAATCGTTAGGTCTCTCGGCTAAAGGTGGCTTGATGGAGCGAGCCGAACGCATCGTCGTTTTGTGTTTTGGACTGCTATTCAATGTCATATTGATGCCGGTGCTGTGGGTGATGCTGGTCTTGACTTCAATGACTGCACTGCAACGCTTTATTAAAGTCTGGAAACAAGCTGGTGTATCGCCCCGTACACAAGATCGTCGAGACGAACGTCGTAGCAAACAATCTGAGCGACACAATGGCGAAGATGGCCACCATCGCACGACCTCAAACTAGGTAGTGGCGAGATGCCAAAGATCTCTGAAAATATAAGTGGTTGGCTTACTGTTAGCACCTATCGCCTCGGGTCGTTAATAGCAAAGTTGATTCCAGTACCAATCGCGCAACGAACAGTCGCGCTGCTAGCACCAGTTCTGGCACTGGCACTACGCCATCGACGGGCAATTATTCAGCGACATCTGAAACGCGTCGACCCAAGTCTGACTGGCGAACAATTGCGGCGAGCATCACAGAAATCATTTGAGAGCTATATGCGTTACTACGTTGAAAGTTTTCAACTGCCAAAACTCTCGCGAAGTGAAGTCGAAAAAAGTTTTACAATGGAGGGCCTTGAACACATTGTGCAAGCCCTTGAACGCGGAAAAGGCGCAATCATGGTTATTCCTCATCTTGGTGGATGGGAGTGGGCAGGACGATGGATGGCTGAGAACGGACACAACATGACCGTCGTCGTAGAAGCGCTCGAACCTCCCAAGTTGTTCGAGTGGTTCACGAACCTGCGCTCAAGTCTTGGGATGAATGTGCTTCCACTCGGACCTGCAGTTGTCCCAGGCGTTCTTGCCGCCCTAAAGGCAAATCAAGTTGTGTGCTTGTTGTCGGATCGCGATATTGGACGCAGCGGTATCGAGGTTGAATTTTTTGGAGAACGAACAACTTTGCCAGCAGGACCAGCAACGCTGGCGTTTCGTGCCGATTCGGTAGTTATCCCATCCGCGGCATATTTCACGCCCGATGTACACGGACATCACACCGTGATTCGGCCACCATTGTCGTTAGATAGGCACGGCAGTTTGCGTCAAGATGTCGAACGCGTTACGCAAGATATTGCACATGAGCTTGAGGTTTTAATTCGTCGTCATCCAGAGCAGTGGCATATGTTTCAGCCAAATTGGCCCAGCGATCCTGGTTATGAGATGCTCGACAAATAGTTTGTGACGGATGCAAAGACCTCTGGCGTTGCGGAATACCAAATCCAAGTTCCGTCACGACGTGACTCGACAAGACCGGCTTCTCGTAGCACTTTTAAGTGATGGCTAATTGTGGGCTGGCTTCTGTCAAGGGGTTCTGACAGATCACACGAACACAC
>SHUT01000031.1 GCA_009691255.1 Ilumatobacteraceae bacterium | reverse complement strand
GGTCGCGATTATTATCCGTGGCAAGAGAATTTGTTTCTCGGTGATCCGTTTGCCGTGCGAGATGGGGCGGTGCAGATACCTGCGGGGCCCGGTTGGGGTGTCGATATCAATCCTGAATGGTTGGCGAAAGCCGATCGTCAAGTTTCGTCACTCTAATTCACTTAATTAGCTTTCGTTGTTAAGCCCAAAAGCAACGGGGATGGGGGTGGTGAGAGAACTTGAGTGAAACCAAATTTCATTGGGTGAGTATTCCTAAACCGCAGTTCGCATGTTCGATTCATACCGGGGGCACCAAATGAAATATGGCTTTAATCGTCAACGCTCTT
Organism: Ilumatobacteraceae bacterium; assembly: GCA_009691255.1. Classification (GTDB taxonomy): domain Bacteria; phylum Actinomycetota; class Acidimicrobiia; order Acidimicrobiales; family Ilumatobacteraceae; genus UBA2093. The sequence goes on along the minus strand of SHUT01000031.1, from coordinate 18,877 downwards.
GACGGTGTAGTTGATTAGTGAACATTTAGAGAACATCCCTATATATAGAACAGTGCCGAAGTTACATCCCTTGGCATGCAGGTTCGTCGAGAATCACCGATATGGTCGTTGCGCTAGCTGGGCACAGCCTGGGTTATCGTTCTGTGTATGAGAGAAACCACAGCCGAAATTTGGATAGGTCCAGCACAAGGGTAAGAGTGGATAGGGACTCAAGGTGGTTTGAACGCGACACATCTACTGTTACTTCGCGAAAATAGTCGTCCAGCCTGGATGTTGTTTCCTGGAAATCTCTATGACGCTAAACCACCTCAAATTGGTCGACCGAAAGTTTGGATTCCGTCATTTAAGCATCCGATTGCCTTGTTTTGAAATTTTGCGGCCACTACACCACAGCCATATATTTTGTTATCAGCCGAAAATAAAACGAGTGTACCCAATTCCACTTTCCACCATTGACTTTGATTGCTTCCCGTTTTCCCCGGCGTCACTCCCGATATTGGAACTTTGCCATCAGGGAATAGCAATCTGAGATGTTTTATTGTCTGGGTTGGAATTTTGGACTTGACATCAGGTTGACAGTAAACAAGACGATCGCTAGAGTATTCGCAGGGCGATGTGTAATGCCCTTAAGGTGCGGCCCTGTGATCATTCGTTAGCGTCTTATTTGGTGGAGGATTTGTGGCAAGTTTTGGAGTCAACCTCAATAATCGTGAGCCGCTCATTGCGCCTCAGTACTCGATTCATGACGCGCTGGATCTTTCTGAATTGGTTGAAAAACTTGGCTTTGATTCCGTCTGGGTAGGCGACAGTTTATTCTCGAAGCCCCGTTATGAAGCAATTAGTTTACTTTCCGCGATTTCGCAACGCACGTCGAGGGTCAAGCTTGGAACCGCGTGCTTGGTGACTTCCATGCGCAACCCTTTATACCTCGCACTTGAATGGGCGACGCTGGATGTGCTGTCAAAAGGTCGCACCATTCTTGGAGCATGCATGGGTAACCCAGAAAATGGAGTCCGCCGCGAGTTTGCTGCACTTGGTCTTGAGTTCAAACACCGAGCCGATATTTTCGAAGAAGGCCTTCAAGTGTTACGCGACTTATGGATTGACGGAAAGACGAATTTTCAGGGCAATCATTTCAAGTACGACAATGTCGAGTTCTATTCGGGAACCGAAATGGGTCCATTGAAGCCGGTGCAGAGCCCTCCACCGATTTGGGTGATATCAAACATTCGTTTGACTGGCGATCTGCCAAGCGATGTTGCCGCAAGGCGCCTTGAGCGCTCGTGTCGCCGCATCGTCGAACTCGGTGAAGGCTGGATGACGTGTTGCCGCGCGATGCATCCTGAGGAGGTGTACGAACAGATTGACTATCTCAAAATGGCAGCCGATAGCGTTGGGGCCGATATCTCCAAGAAGGCCATTTCGTACCAGGTCACGATGAACATCGGTGACTCCAAGGAATCGGCGACGAAGGCATTTGGCAGTTACATCTCGCAGTACTACCCAGAACTGAGTCAACAAATGGATTTGTCAGAATGGGGTCCAGTGGGAACACCTGATCACATCATCAAGTGGCTCAAGGAGTTCAGCGCCGTGGGCGTGACTGATTTCGTCTGTCGCTTTGGCGATCTTGACCAATTTGGTCAAGTCGAGCGCTTTGCAAAAGAGATTTTGCCACACTTTAAGAAGTAGGGGTCGAAGAAAACGAATCAATACATTATTAACAAAAGTTGAGATAGGGGATCACGATGGGAATGCTTGACGAAGAAGTACGCACAGAAGCCGACATGCGCAAATCAGCGGAATTGATCGTTGATACATGTTTCGGAGTCGAAGAGGACGACGTCGTCACCATCATCACCGATGATCGACGCAAAGAAGAAGCTGAAATGGTTGCTCAAGTTGTGTCAGAGCGTGGCGGATGGCCGATCGTGATGAACAACGAGACTCAAGTGAGTCGCGCACTGAAAGATACGCACTTCCCAATGGTTCCACCTCGCAACTTACATCAGGCAATGGTGACGTCAGATGAGATCATCATTATCACCAACTTGGAGTGGGCGAACCGCTTCGCACACGTGAGTGCGGTGAAAGAGTCATGCCTAGCAAACGCCCGCATTGGGTCGGTAGAGGAAGGTTTTGGACGTTGGACGATCAGCGTTTCCGACATTGAAAAAACAATTGTCAACGCGCGTAATGCCGTGGCGATGCTTGAGGGTGCACGAAGGGTCCGCGTCACAACTCCAGGCGGAACCGATGTGACGGTGAGCATTGAGGACAGGCCAGCACTTGAGGTGTTGCCACGTAAAGAGCGCGGCAAGATGATGGGGCCGGTTCCATTGTGGGGCGAGGTTGCGTACGCAGCGGTAGAAGATCAGACAAATGGTCGAATCGTGATCGACGGCAACATGCTCGGCATCGGAGTTCCTACAAATGTGGAGAACCCGATCACCTGGCACGTTGAAAACGGTCGTTACAAGTCAATTGAGGGCAGGGCGGAAGCCACCAAATTGCGCGACATTGTGCATGGTGTTGAGGGTGCCGATGTAGTTGCAGAGTTCGCATTCGGAACGAGTGACTTTTCGCCACTTGGGTCACCGTCTGAAAAGGGACGCAAGGGAACAGTGCACTTCGCCCTAGGCGATAACTGCAACTGCTATCCAGGTGGTCAAAACCATTGTCGTCTTCACCTCGACGGCGTGATGCACAACGCCACACTTGAGATTCTGGACAACGGAAAATTCATTCTCAAGGATGGGGTATGGCAGCTGTAGCAGGCGTTCGCGTCGTACGACTCGGTGATGTTGCCCCGGTTGCGTTGCCTGGCGATAGCTGGAGCAAAGTGTTGATCAGTTCATCAACAGTCGGAACCAACGATGCATGTATGGGGTACTCCGTGTTCACTCCCGGAATGGCAACTGATGATTTGTCTCACGAGGTTGAAGAACTTGCGTATGTTGTTTCCGGTTCGGGTGAATTGCGCATGCGTGATGGAGTCGTGAGTGTGAGCGAGGGCAGCGCTGCATATATCGCACCGCATGTTTGGCACACCGTAGCCAATACAGGTGCGCAAGATCTTGTGATGGTCTTCGCGTTTACATCGTCTGACTATCCGCCAACTGAACACGCACCATCGAGAGGTCACTAACTATGTCGCTGGAGACCCCCACTCAGTCGTGGTTGGCGCTTGACGCCCAAGAGGCTGCGAAACAAGTCGCCTTGGGCTCGCAGATCATGTCAACGCTTGGCGAGGATCTAACACTTGGGCATGTCAGTGTGCGACACGAGTGTGGCAACCTGATCTCGATCAAGCGCAAGGGAATCTCTCTTGCTGAAGTCGGTCTGGATGATGTGCTCGTTGTTGACCTCAATGATCCAGATGGGCTCAAGGTTCCTGGCATGCACCTTGAAGCACTCATTCATACCGAGATCTATCGCGCTCGGCCAGAGATCGGCGCGGTTATTCATAGTCATCCAGTATATTCCACTGCCCTCAGTTCAACGAACGCCAAGTTGGAATATCTGACGCATGACTCGGTGCTGTTCCATAATGGAATCGGCCGTTACGCCGACTCGGCTGACCTCATCATGACTCCACAACAGGGTCAACGAGTTGCGCAAGCTTTGGGAGAGCGTCGCGCAGTGTTATTACAGAATCACGGTGTCGTGTTTGTCGGCGAAGATATTCGCTGGGCCATTCTTTCGGCCATCACACTTGAACGATCGCTCAAACTTCAGATGATCGCAGGGCAGCTCGGCAAACTAAACCCAATTCCACTAGCCGAGGTGAAGAAGATTTTTCCGATCAAGTATCAGGACAAATTTCTTACTGAGTATTGGAACCGCTGGGTTCGTGAGTTGAGTGAGTACAAGGGATCGCAAGGAACACGAGAGAACCGGTAATGAAAATCGCCTCCGTCGTGAATGGCAAGCGTCAAGAGATGGAAGTCGCTGACAACACACTGCTTCTCGACTGGTTGCGAAACGAACTTGGGCTGACAGGAACCAAACAGTCGTGTGAAGTGCAAGTGTGCGGTGTGTGTACAGTACTCATCGACGGGGTTCCAGTGAGCGGATGTACGACTCTTGCCGTGGAAGCACGCGACTCGGATGTGACGACAATCGAAGGGCTCCGTGGAACTGACTTTTACAAACGGGCCGAAGGAGTGTTTATGCGTCATTCCGCAGTGCAATGCGGATTTTGCAGTCCTGGCTTTATCTTGACGGTGTACACATTGGTCAACGCTGGCAGAAAGCTCTCCCAAAACGAGATCAAAGAGGCGTTGAACGGCAATTTATGTCGTTGTACTGGCTACAAATCTATTATCGAAGCAGCAGTCGAAGTGATCGGTGCGGAACTGGCTCGGAAAATATAATGTCGGCACTAACCATTGTCGAGCGTGATACCAGCGCTGGGCGGGGAGCAGTTGGAACCAGTCATGATCGCATTGATGGTCCGATCAAGCTGAGCGGGCAGGCTCTATATGTAGGTGATCTTGAAATTCCCGGCATGTTGTACGCGAAGGTATTTCGCAGTCCCATTGCCCATGGAAGGATCACGCTCCTCGACGTGTCTGCTGCCGAGGCAATGGAGGGTGTTGTTGCTGTACTCGTTGGAAGTGACCTGACCGACATTGATCCTTTTTACGGCCATGCAATTCGTGATAGGCCAATTGTTGCTCTTGACAGAGTTCGTTTTATTGGAGAGCCAATAGCTGCAGTTGCGGCCAAGACCATGGCCCAAGCAGAAGCTGCCGCAAAGCAGATCGTTGTCGAGTTTGACGAACTTCAAGTCGCGGCAAACCTGGATGCCGCGCTCGCTGTTGACGCACCGATTATTCACGACGGTCAAACTGCAGCCGGATTCGCTCATGGCCTTGGCAAGATGCCAGACCGCGAAGGAAACATTTGTTATTCGTATGCGCTCAATACGGGCGACATGAGTGCGGCGTCAACGTTAAACGAGATCGTGATTGACCACGAATACATTTTCCCTGCGGTGTATCAGTACTCAATGGAGACGCATGCAGTCATTGCCGAGCACACGGGCACCGAGATTCGACTCTGGGCAAATTGCCAGCACCCATTTTTAGTGCAATCTGAAATTGCAACATTGTTTAATCTGCCGATATCAAGTGTTCGAATCAACGTACAGTTTCTTGGCGGCGGGTTCGGGAGCAAGTCGTACACCAAGATGGAACCGCTTGCCGCAGCGCTTGCGCGCAAGGCGAAAAAGCCAGTCAGAGTTGTCAACGAAGTCAGCGAGGCGATGGTCACGTCGCGTCGACACAATATGAAGTGTCGCATGGTGACGACGGCAAAAAGTACGGGGGAGCTGGTGAGTCGAGATGTCAAAATTTGGCTCGATACCGGAGCATATGCAGACAACGGACCTCGGGTGACGGCAACCGCAGGCGACGCAGCAGCTGGACCATATCGCTGGCAGGCCACACAGGTCCGCGCGCATTGCGTGTACACAAATACTGGTCCATCTGGTTCGTACCGAGCATTCGGTGCCACGCACCTGCAATGGGTCGGCGAATCGCAAATTGATGAGGTCGCGCGGTGTGCAGGTCTCGACCCACTCGAGATGAGACGACGCAATCTCCTACGCCGGGGCGAAGTTGTTCGCGTTAAGGGCAAGCCACTTGATGCAGACTTGATAGGCGATATTGAGAAGGTTGCCGCCGCGCTGGGTTGGGGTGAAGAGCGAAAACCAAATCGTGGGCGTGGCATTTCGGTTGGATTGCTTGCAGCAGGTGCTCATCCCGTGTCGATGGCTACCGTGCGTATGGACGCCGCGGCTGGAGTGAGCGTAATGGTCGGAAGTACCGAAATGGGTCAAGGCACGCGTACGGTAATGGCTCAGATCGCTGCACAGGTGTTGACGGTGCCGATGTCCAAGATTTCGGTTCCTGGTACTGATACGAGTTTCACTCCTTACGACCGTTCGACTGGGGCGAGTCGGTCAACGACGGTCGCAGGCAAAGCAGTCGAGCGCGCTGCGCTGGTGGTTCGCGCATCGTTATTCGAGACGGCAGGTCAAGTGTTTGGTATATCCGATATATCCAAATTGTTTCTCGAGAACGAAACGGTCACGGATGGTAAACAGTCAATGACGTTTAGTCAGATCATCACAAAGCGATTTGGTTTTGCGGGTGGCGAACTGGTCGGCCATGGAGAAGTCAAGCCAGAAAGTGGTAGTGGATCCTACGAAGAGGGTCCTGTGTTTTGGGAAGTGTGTATCGCTGGGGCAGAAGTTGAGGTGGATAGGAATACCGGAGTGGTCACGATTGTGCGCACTTCGAGCGTTGCCGATGTTGGTAGGGCGATCAATCCCGCCCAAGTAGAGAGGCAAGATGAGGGCGCCACGTTGCAGGGAATAGGTAATGCAATGTTTGAAGAAATGCTGTATTCGAGCGATGGAGACCTGATGAATGACTCCCTGCTCGAATACCGAATTCCCACCATGCTCGATATGCCAGAGTCGATGAAATGCATCATTGTGGAAAACGAAGATGGTCCTGGACCTTTTGGATCAAAGGGTTGTGGTGAAGGTGCACTTGCAGCTATTCCAGCCGCAATAGTCAATGCACTCGGCGACATCGGCATCGATATGTATGAATTGCCGCTGACACCAGAGCGCGTATGGAAACGTATTCAACAGATTCAACAAACAAAATAACGAAAGGTTAAAACGATGAGTGCATTCAAGAAAGTTGCGGTTATTGGTACCGGCACCATGGGTCCAGGAATGGGTGCAGTGCTGGAGCGTGCAGGTTGCGAAACCCGTCTCTACGACGTGAGTCAGGCTGCTCTTGAAAAGGCGGCCATCGTGCTGGATGTTGCTCGTGGAGTCTTGGAACGCCTTTCAGCACCACAGGTTGCTGGTGGAAGCATCCGCTTTTGTAGTGATCTCGCGGATGCAGTGAAGGACGTTGACTTGGTCATCGAAGCAATTCCAGAAAAATTGGAATTGAAGCACGAAGTATTTAACAAGATCCTCAAGTTGGCGCCAGCCAGCGCAGTTCTTGCATCCAACACGTCGGGTATTCCCATCACCAAAATCGCCGAGGGTTGCGACTCGGGAGCTGAGCGAATCATCGGCATGCACTGGTCAAACCCACCACATCTGATTCCATTGATCGAGGTGATTCCGGGGGACGCAACGAGCAAGGGTGTCACTAAGCAGTTGATGGATTTCTCGGAGTCTTTTGGCTACAGCGCAGTGCTTGAGCGAGAGGTCCTGGGATTCGTGGAAAATCGCATCTTGTACGCAATCCTTCGCGAGTGCGTCGAGCTGGTTGAGCGCGGAATCATCAGTCATGGCGACATGGACACCTGTGTGAAGTGGGGAATTGGATACAAGCTTGCAGTGATTGGACCGCTAGAGCTCATCGACATGGCTGGCCTCGACATTTACCGCAGCGTTGCGTCGTATTTGAACAAGGATCTTTCGACGGCATCTGAGGTGTCACCAATGATCACAAAAATCGCTGATCAGGGTCGCCTTGGCATGAAGACTAAGGGTGGCATCTACGACTACACCGATGAGGAGATTGCGGCAAAGGGTGCAGCTCGAGCCGCAAAACTGATTGCTGTACGCAAGGTCTTGTCAGAGTAAACGATGCTTGTTCCACCATTTGAGATGCATGTAGCAAAGTCAGTTGAGGACGCAATTTCACTGCGCTCTAAGTTCGGCGATGATGCAAGCTTCTATTGTGGTGGAACAGAACTCTTATTGGTGATGAAGTTGGGTTTGACGGATCTTGCACACCTCATCGACATCAAACATGTTGATGAGTTGCGCTCGATCTCCATCGATGACTCTGGAATTCAAATCGGCGCGGCAGTTACCTATCGGGAAATTGAAAATAACCCGTTACTCCTAGCTGACCGCCCAGAATTTGTATCGATGATCAGCGGAATTGCCAATCTACGAGTGCGCTCGGTCGGCACGCTTGGCGGTAATCTTGCATTTGCTGACCCCTCATCAGATCCAGCAACGTTCTTGCTCGCCGTAAATGGAGAACTTGAAATTGGTTCGGCCGATGGTAAACGTCGAATTGTTCCGATGGCGGGCTTTCATACTGGTCCCTATCAGCCAGACATGCGAGACAACGAAATGATCGTCTCCATCCGTATGCCGCGCAATCCATCTGGAGGCGTAGTAGTACACGAGCGAATGAAGCTCAAGGAGCGCCCAAATATCACTGTGGCGGTATATGCATCTGCGGCGCAGGGTGTGGTCACCCAAGCGCGCGTTGCAATTGGGTCTATTGGCCTGATTCCGGTTCGGTTTGAGGAGGTCGACGAGTCGCTGGTTGGTGCAGAGCTGGCAAACTTAGATGGACACCTCAAGAGGGCAGCAACTTTGGCGAGCGACAACATCTTGGTGTTTGACGACGCCAACGGTTCGGTGGAATACAAGCGCCACTTGGTTGATTATTTTGTTCAGAAAGTCGCTCGCAAAGCAATTGAAACCATTTTAGAGAACTCAAACAAATAGTTAGGGTGAAGGTAAGGGGGAATTTATTTATGACACTAAAGGGGGAAGCGAAATGAACGATACAAAGGTGTACATACTTGACGGAGGTTCGCTCGTTATCGATGGGTTCCACGTTTTTTGGAATAGGGGCCCTGCAGGAGACGTTCGATTTCCCTGCTATAGCGTGCTCATTGATCACCCAGATGGCAAGTTCATCTTTGACACCGGTTTCGACAAGGAACACGTTGAAAAAGTGTTGCCATTTGAAAAGCCTTTACAGACAGACGCACAGACGTTGCCTGGGTCGCTTCATGCAATCGGCCTCACCCCGAGCGACATCACTCACGTGATTAACTCGCATTATCATTTCGATCATTGCGGCGGTAACAAACACCTCCACAACGCAACCACGATCTGTCACAAGGCGGAGCTTGAGGGTTACCATAAGCCGCAGCCTTTTGAGCATCTTGGCTATTCTGATAAGTCATTTGATCTGGCGACCGACATCTACACGCCTCGCTATGAAACCGTTGAAGGCGACGTGGAGATTGCTAAGGGCATACACCTGATGGAAACACCGGGTCACACCAAGGGGCATTACAGCCTGCTCGTCGAGCTCAAGGGACGGCGCCCGATGTTGTTTACTGCCGATGCCTGCTATAGCAAGAAAAATTTGGACATGAACTGCATTTCGAGCTTCCACCTCGACCCTGTTGCAAGTCTCGAGTCAATGGGTCGCTTGACGTCGTTGGCCCAAGATCATGACGCCGAGATGTTCTTCTCGCACGATCCAGACTCGTACGGAAGCTACCTTCAGGCTCCTGGTTACTACTCGTGAGCATCGAACCACTCTTTACGCTCACCGCTGGGCCAGTACAGCCAAGCGCCGAGACGATCAGAGCGCTCGCGACACCGATCTACGACCAGTTCGATCCATATTTTCTTGATCTGTATGAATCAACAGTTGAGAATTTACGCATCGCGATGGGAGTTTCGTCTGCTCCAGTGATTCTGCATGGCGAGGCAGTGCTGGGGCTCGAGGCTGCTGCAGCTTCATTGATCGCACGCGACGATGTCGTGCTCAACCTTGCGTCGGGCGTATATGGCAAGGGCTATGGATACTGGGCAGCGCGATATTCCAAGGATCTTCTCGAGATCGAAGTGCCGTATAACCAAGTCATCAATCCGGATGACGTAGAACAGATGTTCAAGAAGCGTCCAGACATCGCCATTGTCGCGGTTGTCCACTCCGAAACTCCTTCAGGAACGTTAAATCCAGTCAAGGAAATCGCTGCGGTCTGTGCACGATACGGTGCACTGCTCATCGTTGATGCGGTGTCGTCGTTTGGTGCCACAGAAGTCGACTTTGAGGGTTGGCCTGCCGACCTCGTCGTGGTTGGTCCACAAAAGGCGTTGGGCGGTCCTCCTGGATTGTCGTTGCTCTATGTCAGCGACCGGGCATGGAAAAAGATTGACGCTAACCCCGATGCACCAGTTGCGTCGATGCTCAGCATCAGCGACTGGCGAAATGCGCACTTGGCATCCGTTAAGTTTCCGTTCACGCCATCGATCACCGAAATTTATGCGCTCAATTCGACTCTCGAGCAGTACCTGCGCGAGAGCCCTCAAGCAGCGTGGTCTCGACATGCACGCGTGGCAAACGCGGTACAGGCCGGATTGTTGGGAATGGGGCTCGAGTTGTGGCCGGACAAACGAGAACACTGTTCGCCAGCGCTGACAGCGTTCAAATTGCCGACCGACTGCACGGGTGCTGCAGTGCGTGCGCATGCCCGCGCGCATTACGGCGTTATGATTTCGGGTGGATACGGCGAACTTACCCATTCGTTATTGCGCATCGGTCACATGGGGCCAACTGCATATCCCGTGTTCGCGGTTGTTGGCATTAGCGCGGTCGGACAATCCATGAGAGACCTTGGGGTCAATGTAGATGTTGGAGCCGGCGTATCGGCTGCGATGTCCGCGGTATCAACATTTACAAAATAAATATCTATCACTTGATGAAACGGAGAGATCAATGAAACCACTAGAGAATCGAATTGCAATAGTCACAGGAGCGGCGCAAGGGATCGGCGCAGCAATTGCTCGAAAGCTTGTTGCCGACGGCGCAACGGTTGTTGTCGCTGACGTCAAAATTGCAGCTGCAACGAAGGTTGCCACAGAGTGTGGTGGAGAATCATTTGCATTCGCCACTGACGTCGCCGAGGAATCACAGGTGGCCGCACTGCACGCAGAAGTACAGAAGCGCTTCGGTCGCCTTGACATACTCGTCAACAATGCCGCAATCGTTCCATTTACGGCATGGGATGACACCGACTTTGCGGAATGGCGTCGCATTCATCGCGTCAACCTGGATGGGGCATTCTTGATGTCAAAGGCATCTTCAGAGATGATGCGCAAGCGCAATTTCGGTCGGATCATCAATATCTGTTCAAACACCATCTTCGCCGGTACGCCAAATATGGCAGCATATGTTGCGTCGAAGGGCGGAATTCTTGGCTTCACTCGCGCATTGGCAACGGAGATTGGGCAGTTCAACATCACAGTCAATGCTGTCACTCCGGGCCTCACTGCTTCCGAAGGAGTCAAGGCAAGCCCACACAACAATGCGTTTGGCTTTGTGGAATCACTCCAGGCCCTCAAGGGTCAGGCAACACCGGAAGACATCGCACCAGCAGTCGCATTCCTGGCTTCAGACGGAGCCCGTTGGATCACCGGCCAAACCATCAACGTTGATGGTGGCCATATGCGTCACTAGCAAAACCAATGATCCGTTGTAAGGCGCTTGTCTATGTAGCTGCGCCAGCACTCTTCTTCGGGCTAATCAGCTGTGGATCTTCCACGTCCAACACGTGGCCCCATGAGCAAGAGGCGATGCGGGTATTCCATGCCGCGAAAAGAGGGGATATTGCAGAGTTGCGCTCATTGGCTGGGAATCACCTCATCGTCGATGTCTCAAGGCAGTCAATGACGCTGGATGAATTCCTGACCAGCAATGAATCGTCAAAACCACTCGACAAAATTATTGCGGCGATGAGCTTTAAGCCCGGTCTTCGCCTTTCTCCACTCGGTAACGGAACTGTGCAGCGAATTTGGGTGTATCCAGGTCTTGCCATCACCTCGCCGACGTGCTGGACAGATAAAGACAGACAGTCGGCAGTAGACCAATTATTACTGAGTGTTGAAGAACTGGATCAATTCGAAAGTGATGATGCATATGGCGGGTTTAGTGTTGGGTTTATGGAAGACGGTGAGTGGACATTCTTCTTGGAAACGAGAGTGTCACGAACTCCACCAAACGCAAAGGTCGCAGAAGGGCTCCGCTGTAAATAACTAGTGGCGCGTGTGACCCGCATCGGTGACCACCGTTGATCCTGTCACCCAGTGCGACTCTTCGGACGCGAGGAACAAGATACTTGGCACGTGGAATTGAGGTTTTGCTCGACCTTTCAGGGCCTGCATTCCTTCAACTAAGTCGAACGCCTCGTGGTGCGGAGTCTCCCAATTGGCATCTGTGTCGGTAAGTCCCGGACAGATGTTGTTGACGGTGATGCCGTATGGCCCGAGTTCTGTCGCAAGGGCGCGCGTGAATGCGTAGACACCACCTTTTGCTGCCACATAGTGGGTTAGGTTGGGCGTGCCGAGCATGACGGTGTTCGATGAGATGTTCACAATTCGGCCGTAGCTGTTTTTGCGCATCAGATCTGAAGACTCTTTACACATGAGGAATACACCGTCGAGATCAACGCTCAGAATTTTGCGCCAGTCATCCAACGTGATGTCCTCCCATTTCTGATAGGGGACGAGTGACGCATTGTTGATGACGATGTCGAGCTTTCCGAATCGCTCTGCAATGGTTTTGTGCAGCGAGGCAACAGAATTTGGGTCGCTAATGTCCGTGCGCACACTCAAACAAGATCCGCCGATGTCTTTTGCCGTCGCGTCGCCGCGTTCACCATTGACATCAGCAATGACAACCGTGCCGCCTTCGGCACTCAATTGGCGGGCTACGGCCTCACCGATGCCTCTGCCAGCACCGGTAATGATCGCGACTCTGTCCGTAAACCTCATCCGATTAATGTCCACAAAAGCCCCCTTCGTGGTCCGACTACTGGGGCGATCTTAGTCATCTACTTTTGACAGTAAGCAATTGACAGGAAGGCACCTGCCCTCTATAGTGACGATTAGACACCAATCAATAGCCAATCAAAACAACAATAGAAGGGGAGAATGCATGAAGTCTCAGTCAAAGAAATGGATTCGTTGGGCCCAGTTCGCTGGCGCCTTGACGGTCTTGGGATCGTTCGCAGTGGCCTGTGGGTCATCGAGCAATACCGCCGACACAACAGCACCAGCAGAAACGGCCGCACCGGCCGCACCAGCAGAAACGGCCGCACCAGCTGCCGAAGCCATCGTCAAGACCATCGCAATCTTGGCACCAGAGGCAGGCAACGACTTTGGTTGGAACCAACAAGGTGTTGATAGCGCGAAGGCCGCAGCTGCAGAGCTCGGTATTGAGGTCATCGTTGCCGACAACCTCGGCTACGGCGACATCACACCAAACCTGCGCGAACTTGCAGACCAGGCTGACTTCATCATCGCTCACGCCAGCGGTTACAACACCGCTGCACCTGAGGTTGGAGCTGAATTCAAGAAGCCAGTTGCAATCGTCGACACCCCAGATGCTCTTAAGGCTGGGTTGGTTGCTGATTACACCGCAAGTCCAAACGAAGGTGCATACCTTGCAGGCGTCTTGGCAGCCAAGACCACTCGCTCGGGGAAACTGGGAATCGTCGTTTCTGGCGAGCCACCGTCCTGGAACTCTCAGTCAGCTGGTTTTGCTGACGGTGCCAAGTCGGTTGATCCAAAAATCAAGTTGCTGTACTCGATCATCGGACCTGCGGCTTACGCAGACGCTGAAGGTGCAAACCGCGTCACGAAGACACTCATCGCAGCTGGAGCCGATGTGATTTTCGGTCAGGGCGACGGATCATCGTTCGGTATGTTGTCGGCAATTGAAGAGACCCCAGCCGCCGACGGCGGCAAGGTACTGTTCATCGACGTCATCGGCAACAAGACGAGTATCGACAAGGGCTTCTTGCTTTCGTCGGTTCTGTGGGATTTCAAGAGCGCATTCGTTGACATGATCAAAGACGTCAACGCTGGAACCTACGGCAGCCGCAACTATGCATTGAACCTCAAGAATGGTTCGATCTCGTTGTTGAAGACGCCATTGATCACCGACGCCGTCTGGGCCGAGATTGAAGCTGTCAAGGCATCAATCATTAACGGTTCATTGGTAGTGGAGAACGTAATGGATGCAGCAGGTGTGCGCTCGAGGATGTCCAAGACCACCGAAGGCAAATAACTAGAGAGTTTGTTTGTAATTTTCTCTCACTAACGGTGTGGGTGGTTTCGGTCAGTTCGCTGATCGACTCCGCCCACACCGTGGGTGCAACACAATCTCATGTATTAGTGATGTTTAGGTCAACGAAAGAGGAGCCTTCTCGTGGTGTTGGCAAATGAGCTCACTCCGAGCGTTGAATTAATAGGAATTACTAAGACGTATCCAGGAGTAGTCGCCAATAGCGATATTCACCTGACGCTACGTCCTGGCGAAGTGCACAGCCTTCTCGGCGAGAATGGCGCGGGAAAGTCGACGCTGATCGGGATCCTTTCCGGCATGGTGCAGCCCGATGCGGGTGAAATTCGAATAAAAGGTGAGACAGTTCGAATTAATTCACCACGCGATGCGCTTGAACGCGGCATTGGCACGGTCTATCAACACTCGCTTCTCGTGCCCACGTTGACGGTGCTCGATAACTTGCTCCTCGGTGTTGACCAGGGCTGGAAATTAGGTCGAGATGCAGCAAAGGCGAGGCTACAAGAAGTGTCGACACTACTTGACGTTGAGATTGATCCGTCATCGGTCGTTGGCGACTTAGCGCTCGGTCAAAGGCAACAAGTGGAGATCGTACGCGCCTTGTGGCGAGGTGAGGGTGTTCTCATTTTGGACGAGCCGACATCAATGTTGACACCGCAGGGCGCCGAAAAATTAGTGCAGGTGGTGCGCCGATTGGTGTCAAACGGTCTTGCAGTGGTGTTCATTACGCACAAGTTAAATGAGGCGCTTGATTTGGGCGATCGCGTGACAGTGCTGCGTCGCGGGAAGATCGTTGGTGAAGTGACGCCGGCGGAGTTGCAAAATAGGTCGCGAGCGCAAATCACTGATGAAGTTCTGAAGATGATTTTTGGTGAAAAGTCCGACGCATCCTATGCCGCTTTCGCTTCGCAGGTGAGCGAAACTGCCGACGAGACATTTAGGGTTGACCATCTGTCGGTCGAGGGAAGCGGACCACACCCAGTCTTGGACAATGTTTCGTTCACTCTCAAACGAGGGGAAATCCTGGGCATCGCGGGGATCGATGGCAACGGGCAAAAAGAATTGGCTGAAGTGCTGGCCGGTCAGCGGCACGCCGACAGCGGAGAGATCATTCTTGATGATCAGTCGATTCAGAACTTGTCAATCGCTGCCCGTCAGGCCAAAGGTATTCGCTATGTCACTGATGATCGCCACGGAGAGGGCACCGTCGGCCCGCTGAGCATCGCGCTGAACATCGTGCTCAAGCGCGTTGGTGAAGTTCCGTTTTGGCGATGGTCGTTGGTGAGACATAGTTCAATTCGAGAATTTGCTCGAAAGTTGATTCACGATCACGATGTGCGCGCACCACATGAAGAAGTTGCCATTTCCACGTTGTCCGGCGGCAACATGCAAAAAGTGATCTTGGCACGCGAACTTGCGTTGGAGCCCCGAGTCGTGGTCTACAACAAACCGACATACGGACTTGATGCGCGCACCACCTCTCTTGTGTTGGCCAGCATCGCGGATCAGGCCAAAGCTGGTGTGACGACGGTGTTTATCTCGACGGAATTGAGCGAAATCGTGTCGATCTGTCACCGCGTCGCGGTGATGTATCGAGGAAAACTGAGCGAACCAATTATGGTACGTTCAGGCATTGAATTGAAGCTTGGTGCGCTGATGACAGGATCAACAACATTATGAGTGCACTACATGATGAGACGACAGTGGTAGCAGCCGAACGCGTGTCTGCGATAGAAGGTCGACTTACACGAATTGGTCGCAGCATGGCCACCGCAATGATTCCCGTTATCGGTGCTTTCGTGATCGGTGGGTTGTTGCTTGCGGTTCTCGGTCGTAATCCCTTTTCTTTCTACGGCAATGTGATTCATCATGGGCTAATTGGCTCGCTCGGCCGCCAAGAGACGCTGATCAGAATGGCTCCGTTGCTATTGATCGCAGCTGGATTGATGATCGCGTTTCCCGCTGGTATTTGGAATCTCGGAACAGATGGTCAATACGTCATGGGTGGTGTCATCGTGGCGGATCTTGGCCCAGAGTTGGCGCCGCACTTCAGCGGCTTCGTGCTCTTTACAACGCTCTTTGTTGTGGGTTTTGCGGTGGCCGCAATTTGGTCACTTATACCAGCGATTCTCAAGGCGTGGTACGGCATAAATGAAATCATTTCGACATTGATGCTCACCTTCATCGGGCTTCGTTTCTCGGCATTTCTTGTCAAAGAATATTTTTACGACCGCGAGACAACCGTTCCGCAGACTCGCGTTCTAGCAGTGGCCGATCGACTTCCGCGCATGTTTTCATCGCGCGTGCACATTGGGCTGGTGGTTGGGTTCGTTGCCGTTATCGCCGTGCATTTTATGATGCGCAATACGGCATTCGGATTGCGCCTACGAATTGTGGGTATGAATCCCAAAGCAGCGATCCATGCGGGCATGAACATGAAAGCGCTGACGCTCGCAATCTTCACACTGAGCGCAGGCTTTGCCGGTCTGGCAGCGGCAGTCAATATTGCAGGAGTGGACGGGGTCGTGCGAGCCGAATGGAACCCCGCTGTCGGGCTGCTTGTCGTGCCACTTGTGTTCCTGGCACGGTTCCATGCCGCGAGCGTGATTGCGTTTATTGCTGCGTTTGCTGTTTTTCAGGTTGGAGGAGAATCTGCGTCACGCAAAGCAGACATCCCTAACTTCATGGTGCTATTCATGGTCGGACTTCTGCTGGTCTTTATGGCGCTCGGTGAATACATGCAACTGCGCTCAAGTAGAAAGCACTAGTCATGAACGGATTGTTTTCAGAAGTCTTTATCTCGTCCTTGGTCAGCGGCGGCGTCATCGCTGGGATTCCATTGATCTATGCGGGTCTCGGGGAGGCGATCTCTGAGCGTGCAGGTGTGCTGAACGTGGGACTTGAAGGGATGATGCTTGGCGGCGCATACGGCGGTTTTGTTGGTGCGCTGCATTTTCATTCGACGTGGTTCGGACTCCTTAGCGGTGGACTGACAGGAATGATCATCTCGTTGTTTATGGTGGTGCTCTGCGTTCGACTGAATTCCAATCAAATAGTCGTTGGTATCGCGATCACGCTTGGCGCTGAGGGTGTAACCGCGCTGTTACACGGCGCAATTTACGCAGACACATACCCACGAGTTCCGGTTGTGCATCCGTATGCCATCCCGTTTCTGTCCAACATCCCGATCATTGGTCCAGGTTTTTTCAATCACCATATCTCGGCTTACTTGGCTGTTGTCGTGGTGTTCTTTGTGAGTTGGGTGCTTAAGTCGACGGGCATCGGACTGAGTATTAAGGCGGCTGGTGATCAGCCACATGCGCTTGAGGCCGCGGGTGGTGGAGTGCATCGAATACGCACCATTTCGGTGCTCTCGACGGGGCTGTTAGCAGGACTTGGTGGTTCGTTTATCGTGCTGGTTGGTGCAGGGCTTTTCGTGCCGTTCATTACGAACGGCAAAGGCTTTCTAGCGATTGTGCTCGCCATGCTGGTGCGGGGCAGAGTCAGGTGGCTCATTGTTGCTGGCGTACTCTTTGGCATGTCGCTATCGCTGACGACAGCCCTCCAGTTGGCAGGGATTGATGTGCCGATCGACCTGGTCTTGATGCTGCCCTTCGTTTTGATCATCGTCGTGCTGTTTGCCTTTGGACGACGTAGCTATCTGCCTGCTGCTTTAGCCTTACCCTACGACAGGGAACAGCGTTAGGATCAGTGCTCATGGCATCACGAGTTGAGTCGTGAACACCTTGTAAAAAGACTGCAAAACTGCGCCCTCGGCATGAATCGAACATGCGACCTGCGGTTTAGGTATTAGCCATCTATGTGACTATGCCTGACATTCTCTGACTCTGTTGATGTAAAATAACCCTTATGAAAACACTCCCTGATAAGGGAATAATCATTAGGTGAGTCGCCGAGGAGTCTCGTGAAATTCGGCGAATTCAATGTCAGCTACGACGTTGTAACCGTCGCCACGTGAATATTTACGCACTTTATCGCTAAGAATCAGGGTATCTCCAGCCAGTGCGTCGCATAGGTCTTGTGCATCACTAAAATCTGTTCCATCTTGCGGATAGACGTTGGCATACCAATGATCGGGATTTCGTGGTGTGCCGAAGTCAATGACAACGGACATCATAAAACCCTTACGGGTAGTTTTTTCTTTGCTGGTAAAACTACTTTTCCTTGGAGTTCGCTAAAAATAATTGGCATAAAATTCCTCGACTTCCGAATCTCTTTGATCTCTTCTTCATTGTCTCTTTATTTTCTTCGTTTTGTTTTTGATAACGAAGTAAAAAGGAGAGTATTTAGAGATTACGTTAAAAATATTTTTTCTGGCGCAACTATTGAAAATTTTTAGCTGCAGGTATCAAAATTGCTCATCAATTTTTTCTGAACCGACGTAATAAGTTTTTAGTGCCTCGCGGACGATTCGGCCCTGTGAACTGTTCCGCGTAAGTGCACTTTGCTCAATTCGACGCTTCATAGTTGGACTTAGGCGAACGCTTAGGCGAGGGTACTTTGGGGTATTCACGATGACAAATTTTCTCACACCAAACCGACACTCGGGCGCAACAATCACCAAATTGCCAGAAATAAGTCCCGATGTGCCAGTGATGAGTCACGTGATATACAAATTTCGGCAGTTTTTCGGCGAATCCGGAACTTTGTCCGAAAATACTTTGATCGGTGCACAAATGTATATCTCTCAAATAGAGAACAATTAGTGAACATCACTCATTGGACACCACTGAACACCAGCGAGCGAATTCGGCTTGTAATCAGGAAACGACAGTGCTGCAGAGTCGCTAAAGAGTGCCTCTGAACTACTGAATAGACTTCCTAAACCGCAGGTCGCATGTTCGATTCATGCCGGGGGCGCCAGCAGGGCAAGGCTTTTGTGCCATCTCTCACTTATATACATATCTATAAGAATGGGCTAGGTTGGGCAGTTATTCGGTAGGTGTGATGGCGTCTACCCGCTAGAG
>SHUT01000004.1 GCA_009691255.1 Ilumatobacteraceae bacterium | reverse complement strand
TTGACTGTTGATGGATCACGGCCCGCTTGCTCGGCCGCACGTTTCACGGTTTGTACGGCACGTTGCGTTGTCTGGTCTGTGAAAAAAGTGTGCAACACAATGTTGTCAAAACATCGACCACCAAGCTCAAGAGTGTTTGGCCCAAAGGCGGTGAGCGTCAGTGGAATATCCAAATCAAATGACGGATCAAGTCGCAACACAGGGTAGGAACCAGTGATGTCGGAGTAGTTAAATACTGTCTCGCCCCGCCATAACTGGCGCATCAAGCCAGCAAAAGATTCCATTGATGCAGTGGTGGCGAGTGGAATTCCAAATGCATTGAACATGAGGTCTATTCCGCGACCGATGCCGAGGCTGAACCGTCCGCCTGAAATATTGTGCATGGTAGACGCCCATGCGGCGGTGACAATTGGGTGGCGAGTGGTGTGATTGGTCGCGGCGGTAGCGATGTTGATAGAAGATGAAATTGCCGCTGCGGCACCAGTGAGCGTTGCTGCTTCTTTGATGTTGAAGCGCTCTGAGATGAATGCTGTACCAAGTCCGAGTTGCTCTGCTTGGCGAATTTCGTCAAGCATGGCGCGTGAAGTTTGAGGTGCTCCAGCCAGCGTGTAGAACCCTAATTCAGCAAACATTACGCATCCGAACAGAGAGACATGTCACGCATCCCTCAAGTTTTTCGTACTCACTAATATCGACTGTGGTCACGAGGTAGCCCATGGAGCGAAGAATTTCTGCGCTTTGCGGTGCATCAGATGCCATCAGTAGATGATTGTCGTCAATGATGACCACATGTGCTCCTGACTCTTCTGGCATTGACATGAACTGCGCAAAAACCGATGGATCATCCACGACGGGAAGCCAGCCGATAATCGTGCCGTCAGGAAGCGCCGTGACCGCCGACTTGAGGTGCAGAGCCTTGGTCATCGCAACAGCAATCACCGTTGCGCCAAGTGGCGCAACAATCGCGCGAAATTGTTTGATTCCCTCCGAATTCGTGCGAGCACCTTGGCCGATATAGACGGTGTCTGCCACCTTCAGCACGTCTCCGCCGTCGAGTGTGCCTGGCGCCATGATGTGTTGAATCGTGTATCCAAGTTGAGCCACGATCGGCTCAACGCTTGCGACTTCAGGTTTGCGCGCGTCGCTACCGGGCCGCGTCAGTATCGCAGTGTCCTCGTACATCACGATGGCGTCTTCGATGAACACACCATCAGGACATTGGTCAACTGATGGAGCATGCGTGATGGTCCATCCAAAGCCTTGCAATGCATCGACATAGCGATGCCATTGCTCAACAGCAAGTCCGTAGTTAACTTTGCTTCGTGCAATGTGGGTGACGAGTCCGTCATTGAGCCCAGGACTTGGATGACGAACAAGAGCCCTCATTGGCGTCAACTATGCGATGGGGTCAAGTAGTACGAGCGGTATTTCTCGTGTTGTTTTAACCTGATAGCCCGCGTACCCCTTATATTTTTCAGTGATGATTGGCCACAATGCGGCACGCTCTTCTGCGCTGGCGATTCTTGCAGTGCGCTTGTGTTTGGCGAGTTCTTTGGTCTGCACTTCGACAATGGGGTTGTCTCGCAGATTTAAAAGCCATGCGGGATGTTGGTCGTCGCCACCCCGAGACGCCACAATGACAATGCTGTTGTTTTGCTGAATTGGGGAAGTCAACATCACCATGCGAGGTTCGCCAGATTTGCGACCAGTTGTAGTCAGTTTGAGCACTGGCATATTGCCTGCATCCCAACCTTTTTTGCCCGCCGTTACTTTTAGAAGGGTTCTGTGAAGAAGATTCATTGTTTTGAGGAATGCGTCACTTGGCATAGCAAACACAATACTCGTCTTCACCAATCCTTGGTCCGCCGCAGTGTCTTTTTTTCGCTGTCTTTGCGTTTGCTTGTCAGTCTTCGCTCGATAGAACCACGAGTAGGGCGAGATTTTCGGCGGGGTGATGGTGCTGGAGCAGCGGCTTCATCAAGAACGGCGGCAAGCTCAGTTAGACATAACTGGCGATTGCGCCATTGACTGCGACTTGTTTGACGAATAATTCGAATCTCTTCATCAAGCGCGTTTCGTAATCGATCAATTTTTTCGGGAGGGCCGATGACGTCATTGACGACCACTGTCAAAATTGCTTTCGAGGATGTCTTATTGACATGCTGACCACCAGCGCCACTAGAACGCGCGAAGGTCCACACCAGGGCAGATTCTGGAACGACGAGGTGTCCCGGGGTTTGAAAATCATTGGGATTATCCACGCCACTAGTTTGGCGCAAATGGCTTTGGATTGTTGGGCTATTAGACACATCGAGGAATTCTTTTGTTGCATCGCAACGACTAATGTTTCTAGCGTCTGAGTATTAAGTGGGGGTTGGGAAGTGGATGTTGTATCAAGTATTAAAGTAGATCAATTTGTAAAAAAATATGTTTCGCAGATGTCAGGCAAAGCAGTCGACATAGATCGCTTTGTGCCAGAAGCAAGTGGGCTTGACCCAGAGGGAATGCTTGCGGCGCTCGGTCATCTAGACATTGGTCGGCTCGGCATTCAATTGATGGCAGATTTTATGGCGCCGACCGGATCGCTGTACTTTGACGCGATTTACGGTGCGTTCTACGGCCAACAAGACATTCGGCGTTGGCTTGTGCCCACGATGGCCCAGATTGAGTTCATTGATTTTGTGCCTACAGCCGAGCCCGTGATTTTTGATACCCAAGACGGTGTTTCGACTGTTGATGAATGGCAAATGTTCGCCAATATGGGCGCTGAAAAAATCCCCCTGTCGCGCGGTGTCAGCGTACGTCGGTATCGCGACGGATGGATCACGTGGGCATGTGATGTGTACGACACGGGGCCGTTTCGTCTGCCGCCGCCAATTGAGTCAGGCTTAGAAGCTGCGCCACTTCCGCCGTATCCAATCGTGGAGTGGCCCGTCAGGAAGGACATCTTGAGCACAGTGGTTCGCGAGACTGATTTTGAAGCCGATGCCATGACGTTTCATGCCACCGACTCGGTGTATCACGATCCAATCTTTGGAGAGTTTCATGGGCGCGAGGAAATTCGCAATTGGCTATGCGACATTATGCCGCGAGTCGGCGATGTTGAGTTTGCACCAGTTGGTCCGCGATTAGACAACGGTTCAGTAATGGTGCAGGAATGGGTGCAGATGGCAGTGCAGCCAGACGGTACTCGCGTGGCGATCACGCGCGGCACGAGTGTGCGTCGATCAGTTGATGGTTGGGTTGTTTACGCAGCCGACTATTTAGACACGGCGCCCATGTCTGATCCAGCCGTGCAGGCCGCCAGCATCGCTGCTGGCTCAAGCATCACGATCGATGACATCATGCGGTATCGCACGGCCTAATACCTTTGTTGCGAGCCATTGCCAACGAGACCTCGTCTGAATTGGGTGCCTACAAAATGCAAGACATGATTTTGTATGAAGTTATTGAATTTGATGTGCCTGTCAATTGCAAAGCAATTGTTGATGGATTCGATGAGAGCGGGTGAAGGGGATCGAACCCTCATAACGAGTTTGGAAAACTCGGACTCTAGCCATTGAGCTACACCCGCGAACTCGGCAATTCTAGCGAGATCATCGTGTCTCGCAACTGGGCAATTCAAGACAAAGAGTAAGGTACGGCCATGCAGTACGACATCGTTATTCGGGGTGGGACCCTTATTGATGGACGGCGAACACCTCGATACAGGGCCGATATTGGTATTCGTGACGGCGTAGTGGCAACTATCGGGCGTATCGCTGCTGGCGAAGGAGACAAAGAAATACAAGCCGAAGGGCTGATGGTTGCCCCTGGCATTGTAGATCTGCACACCCACTACGACTCACAAGTTTTTTGGGATCCGTGGTGCACGATTTCAGGGTGGCACGGCGTGACAAGTGTTGTCGTCGGTAACTGCGGATTCGGATTCGCGCCAGTGCGACCAGAGCAGCGGATGCGAGCGATGCAGACCATGGCACGCAATGAAGCCGTTCCCATTGAGTGCATGAAAGAAGGTATGCCGTGGGATTGGGAGACATACCCAGAATTTCTTGATTCCATTGCACGCACGCCAAAGGGAGTGAATGTGATGGCCTTTGTCGGAATTAATCCATTGTTGGTGTGGGTCATGGGCTCTGTAGAAGAAGCGAAGTCTCGTCCGATGACAGCAATAGAACGCCAAGAAGTTGAGCGACTCTTGGCAGAAGCGATGTCCGCTGGTGCGTGTGGGTGGTCAGCGCAGTTGCTAGGACGAGGTTCTATTCAGCGAGACCACGACGGTACGCCAATGATTACGGACTTGATGGCTCAAGATGATTTGATTTTTCTCGCCCAAGCGCTTGGTCGTATCGGAACAGGCGGCATTCAGATGATTGGTGACCCGGCTGCTGCTGAAATGTTGGCTACACATAGCGGACGTCCTGTTATTTACAATGTGTTGGCACCGACAACAGATCAGCATGGCGCGCCGGCACAATCGTACAAAAAAGTTATTGATTGGTTGGCTCAAACAAACGCTTGCGGAAATCGCATCGTTGCACAGGCAGTGACATGTTCTATCAACTATGAATTTACGCTTGAAGATTGGAATCTTTTTGACTCATCACCTCTATGGCGCGATCTAACTATCGGAACCATTGACGAACGTACTGTAAAGATGCGTGATCCGATACGACGCGCAGCACTTCATGAAGAATGGGCGAGTGGCAAAGCGCCGTTGGCTGGAGGCGGCACCGAAGAACGCGAAGAACGACTCGGTGTGTCGTTGCCAGATCTTTTGCTTGCATATGTAACCGTTGATGATCCTGAATTACGCAAATGGGAAGGACACACGGTGGCCGAGATCGCGGTGGGTCTTGGATGTCATCCAATTGATGTGCTGTTGGATATTTCTTTAGCATCCAACTTGAGCGCTGGATGGCAAAGTATTCCGCGGGATATTGATCCGACCGTAATGAAAGAGATTGCAACGTCACCGTACGCAGTCCCGGGCTTGTCAGATGGAGGGGCGCACACCAAATTCTTGACGACTGGCTCATACCCAACTGAATTCTTGGCAACATGGGTGCGTGACCACAAAGTGATGGATCTAGAAGAGGCTCACTGGCGGCTGTCGGCGTATACGGCCCAAGTAGCGGGCCTTGCTGATCGCGGAACAATTGAAATCGGCAAGCCCGCAGACATTGTTGTCTATGACCTTGAAGAACTTGCTCTGACGCCTACCGAACGTGTCTATGACTGGCCAGGCGGAGCATGGCGACGCATTCAAAAAGCGATTGGCTGGCGTTGGACCATTGTGAATGGCGAAATCACGTTTGTGGACGGCGAATGCACGGGGGCTACGCCAGGGGAACTTGTTCGCCATGGTCAGGCATAGACCTGACGACAAGTTCTTTTTTGGGTGTGCCAACTAAGGTCACTCGTGTTCTTATCTTTTGTCAGGAAGTACGTATATGGCTGAACATTTTGATGTAATTGTGGTTGGTGCTGGTCTTTCTGGGATAGGAGCGGCCTATCACTTGCAGACGATGTGTCCCGACCGCACGTATGTGATTCTTGAAGGTCGACAAGACCTTGGCGGAACATGGGATTTGTTTCGCTATCCCGGAGTTCGATCAGACAGCGACATGCACACGCTGGGCTACAGATTTAAGCCATGGACGGCAGCAAAGTCGATTGCCGATGGCCCAGCAATTCTTGACTATCTTCGCGAGACAGCCAAAGAGAATGGCATTGATAGTCATATCCGTTTTGGACGTCTTGTATCGCGGGCTGAGTGGTCAAGCACTACTGCTCAGTGGACGGTGCACACGCAAGACACAGATGCTGGGCAAGATTTTGTTTTCACGTGCAATTACCTTTTTATGTGCTCGGGGTATTACAGCTACAAAAATGGTTACACGCCAGAGTTTGCCGGTCTTGAAGATTTTCGAGGAACTGTCGTGCATCCGCAGAAGTGGCCTGAGAATTTAGACTATGCAGGCAAAAAAGTTGTAGTGATCGGGTCTGGGGCTACAGCAATGACGTTAGTACCAGCGATGACACAAATTGCTGGTCACGTCACGATGCTGCAGCGTTCTCCAACTTACGTTGTGTCGCGTCCCGACCATGATCCCGTTGCAGACAAGCTCCGTAAAATACTGCCAGCAAAGTTGGCGTATCAATTGACTCGATTAAAAAACACCACGATGCAACAAATTGTCTACAAGAAAACTCGTACTGAGCCCGAAAAAGTCAAAGCACAACTGTTGGGATTAGTTCGGGCAGAATTGGGTCCTGATTATGATGTCGACAAGCACTTTACGCCTAGTTACAACCCCTGGGATCAACGTCTTTGTTTAGTCCCCAATAGCGATTTGTTTGAATCCATCCGCCAGGGCAAGACCACGGTAGTGACAGATCAGATTGTAAGAATTACTCAGACCGGAATCGAACTTGCGTCAGGACAACACCTTGATGCTGACATTATTGTGATGGCAACTGGCTTACAGATGGTGACACTGGGCGAAATGGATTTTGTCGTCGACGGCGAAGCGATTGATTTTGCAAAGACATGGACATACAAGGGTTGTGCGTATTCAGGAGTTCCAAACATGGCGTCATCGTTTGGTTATATCAATGCGTCATGGACACTGCGCGCTGATCTGACATGTGAGTATGTCTGTCGGTTGTTAAATCACATGAAACAGACCCATACCATGCAGTGCACGCCGCAATTACGTCAAGAAGACCTGGGGATGACTCCAAGATCGTGGATTGATGGTTTTTCGTCTGGCTATATGGAGCGAACTATGCATCTACTGCCCAAGCAAGGCGATCATGCCCCCTGGGTTAATCCCCAAAATTATAGTGCAGATAAGAAAATGTTTCGCAAAGATCCATTAGAAGACGGTGTTATGCAATTTACGCGCGCATTAGCGATGACGGAATAGTTAGACCTGGATGCTGCGAATACTTCTGCGGGCATATCTTGGTCGTTATTGGCCACTGCTCTCGTGGGTGCTGGTGTTTCAGACCGTGCAGACTTTTGGGGCACTTCTACTTCCCACACTCAACGCCGACATCATCAACCGCGGCGTGGCGCGCGGAGACACTGGTTATATCTGGCGCATGGGAGCAGTGATGCTAGGGGTCACATGCGTGCAAGTGTTGTTCGCCGTAGCCGCTATCTATTTTGGGGCACGGGCTTCAATGGGATTCGGACGCGATGTGCGCGCTGGTCTGTTTCATCAAGTTAATGACTTCTCGGCACAAGAGGTTGCACATTTTGGAGCACCGTCATTGATAACTCGCATCACAAATGACGTTGCGCAAGTACAAATGCTTGTGTTGACGACTTGTACAATGTTGGTGGCTGCACCGATTACGGCGGTTGGTGGTTTTGTTCTTGCCCTCAACCAGGATGTGGGCCTGTCGTGGATTTTAGTTATAGCAATACCTCTGCTTGCTGTCGTTTTGGGAATTGTTTTGTCACGAATGATTCCTCAGTTTCGATTGATGCAAGAACGCGTTGATCGCATGAATCAGATGTTGCGCGAACAACTAACTGGCGTGCGCGTCGTGCGCGCGTTTGTTCGCGAGCCTCAGGAGTCGGCACGTTTTGCGACCGTAAACGAGTTACTGACGGACACGGCGCTCCGATCTGGACGATTAATGGCGTTGATGTTTCCGATTGTCAATGTTGGCGTCAATATTTCAAGTGTTGCGGTGTTATGGATAGGGGCGAATCGAATCGCCGACGGCTCTATGACAGTCGGCTCGATGATTGCATTTTTGACCTATCTCATACAGATTTTGATGGCGGTCATGATGGCAACTTTTATGGCTGCATTATTGCCACGGGCAGCTGTGAGTGCAGAGCGAATTCAAGAAGTTCTCAATACACCGCTATCGGTTGTGCTGTCCAAAGAACCAATCACTGAGGTGTCACTCACTGTCTCGCTTGAACTAAAACATGTGGGGTTTAGTTACCCTGGCGCTGCCCAGCCAGTGTTACATGATGTCAATGTCACATGCCGAGCAGGCGAGATTTTGGCAATTATTGGCAGCACTGGCTCGGGCAAAACAACTTTAATGAACCTAATCCCACGCTTGTCAGACGCCACGACGGGCACCGTATTGGTGAACGGTGTCGATGTTCGCTTACTTGCTCCAAATGTGCTGTGGTCGCGCGTGGGAGTTGTGCCTCAAAAACCGTATCTATTTTCTGGAACAGTTGCTTCCAATCTTCGTTATGGCAAACCCGAAGCGACAGATGAAGAAATGTGGGAGGCATTGCAGATTGCTCAGGCTGCAGAGTTTGTAGAGCAAATGCCAGGAGCACTGCAGGCGACTATTTCGCAAGGCGGAGCAAATGTTTCGGGTGGCCAAAGGCAACGGTTGGCGATCGCTCGCGCGCTTGTTCATCGTCCTGAAATCTATTTATTTGATGATTCGTTTTCGGCTCTTGATCTAGCGACCGATGCTCGCCTGAGATCAGCGATGATTCCACATATTTCTCAGTCGGTAGTCGTGGTGGTGGCACAGCGTGTGTCTACTATCCGCTATGCCGAGCAAATCATGGTTCTCGAAGACGGCCTAGTGATGGGGTTAGGCACACATGACGAGCTGCTCGCCACATGTCAGACCTATCAAGAGATCGTTTCGTCTCAGATGAGCATCAATGAGGGTGCGGCATGAAGGACTCAACTGAATCAGCCCAAGCACAAGAAGATTTGCATCGGCCTCCGGCTTCTGAGATACGAGGTGGCCCAGGCACTGGCAGAATGACCAATGTCGGCGTGCCGATGGAGCGTTCCAAAGACTTTGGCACCACATCGCGCCGTCTCATGCGCCGCATGTCTCAAGAAAACGCACTTGTAGTGCTAGTGCTGTTACTGGCGCTGTGCAGTGTGACCCTCGTGGTTATCGGCCCGCGTATTTTGGGTCACGCAACTGACGTGGTATTCGATGGACTTTTGCGCCGCAATGGACAAGAAGGAATTTCTTTTGGCAAACTACACGGCATTTTGTGGTTGGCATTGCTTTTATACGTGATTTCTTTTGCCCTTGCATACGCGCAGTCATACATTATGTCTGGGGTTGTGCAGCGCACCATGTATCAGCTACGACAAGATGTTGAAGCCAAGTTGCATCGTCTACCCCTCAGTTATGTAGACGCTAATTCACGCGGAGATCTGCTGAGTCGCGTGACAAATGACATTGACAATATTGCGCAAAGTATGCAGCAGTCATTAAGTGGCTTGTTGACATCGTTGCTGACAATTGTCGGCGTCATAGTGATGATGTTTATTATTTCCCCCGTACTGGCATTGATAGCGATGCTGATGGTGCCAAGTTCGTTGATCACAATGAAACAAATCGCTGCTCGTTCAAAAACTCGGTTTATCGCGCAGTGGACACAGACGGGGAAGTTAAATGGTTTAGTAGAAGAGGCTTTTACAGGCCACGCAATCGTGAAGGCTTTTGGTCGTCAACAAGAAGTTGAAAATCGCTTTGCCATTATTAATGATGAATTGCACGATGCCAGTTTTGGAGCACAGTTCGTATCAGGCGCGATTCAGCCGGCGATGATGTTCATCGGAAACCTCAACTACGTAGCAATCGCTGTAGTCGGAGGAGTTCGTGTCGCGTCAGGCACTATGGGGCTTGGCGATATCCAAGCATTTATTCAGTATTCACGCCTGTTTACAGCGCCCTTAACGCAAACTGCTTCGATGATGAACGTATTGCAATCGGGTATCGCGTCAGCGGAAAGAGTTTTTGAATTGCTTGATGCCCAAGAGCAGTCACCAGATGCTGATTCTCGAGTCGATGAAACTTCAGTGAAAGGAAGAGTCGAATTTATTGACGTTGGATTTTCCTATAACAAAGAGATGCCACTCATCCAGAGCCTGTGTCTAATCGCTGAACCTGGCACGACTGTGGCAATTGTTGGGCCAACCGGAGCCGGCAAGACAACCCTGGTCAATCTCTTGATGCGGTTCTATGAGTTAGACAAGGGCTCAATAACTCTGGATGGACACGATATTTCAAAAATGCCGAGGAATGATTTGCGATCAAATATTGGAATGGTATTGCAAGACACATGGCTCTTTGGCGGAACAATTCGGGAGAATATCGCCTACGGTAATCCGTTTGCCACAGAAGCAGAGATTATGGACGTTGCAAGGGCAACCTTCGTTGACCGATTCGTGCATTCGCTACCAGAAGGTTATGAAACAATTTTAAACGATGAAGGTGGAAGTGTAAGTGCAGGAGAAAAGCAATTACTAACGATTGCACGTGCATTTCTGGCAAATCCAACTATTTTGATTCTCGATGAAGCAACAAGTTCGGTCGATACCCGTACTGAGGTTTTAATACAGCGAGCGATGACCGCGCTGCGATCTCAGCGAACAAGTTTTGTAATTGCCCACCGTCTTTCGACAATCCGCGATGCAGATGTTATTTTGATGATGGAAAAAGGTCGCATCGTCGAACAAGGTTCGCACGAGGAGTTACTTGCCGCCCATGGTGCGTACTACGGTCTTCATCAGTCACAGTTCGCGGCTCCGGCCCAAGAGATCATCTAAGGAAAAGAGAACCGTAATGACAAAAGTTTTCGTTCATGGCAACCCAGAGACAAGTGCAATCTGGAGTCTCGTGGTTGCTGAATTGGCAAATCGAGGCATTAGTGATGTGATCTTGCTTTCGCCACCAGGATTTGGGGCTCCAACTCCAGACGGGTGGGATGCGACGCAAGCTAGTTATTGTGCGTGGCTTGTTGGAGAACTTGAAAAAATTGGTGGTTCGATTGATCTTGTCGGTCATGATTGGGGAGCCGGACATGTATACGGAGTAATCGCGTCACGTGGCGAACTTGTGCGTTCATGGGCTACAGATTGCGGGGGATTGCTTCATCCGGATTATGTCTGGCACGACAATGCTCGTGTGTGGCAAACCCAGGGAGCAGGTGAAGAAGCCGTCGGCGGTTTTATTAATATGGCAGCAACAGACAAGGTTGCCGTGCTGATGAGTTTGGGCATGACTAACGAGATTGCCCAAGATGTTGCGTCAGCATTGACGCAAGACATGGCTCGTTGTATTTTGGCTCTTTATCGTTCTGCTGCTCAGCCGGCAATGAGTGTCCTTGGAACCCAACTCGGGGAGACGCAACAACCTCGTGGCCTCGTGATTATTCCGACAGAAGATCACTTCCCAGGAACTACACAAATGGCTGCTCACACCGCTGCGGCTTGTGGTGCACGCGCGGTCGAACTAGTTGGTCAAGGGCACTGGTGGATGATTGCAGACCCAGTTGGAGCAGTTGACGTGCTTACTGAGCATTGGCAGAGTTGAATCGTCTTTATTGCCTAATCTTCACCAAATCACGAGTGATCTCAGAGATTTTTCTGACTCCACTTAATGCCATAGCGCGAGTCAGTTCGTCCTTAAGCATCTCGATTGCACGCATAACTCCTAGTTCGCCTGCCGCGCCGAGTCCGTAAAAGTGTGCTCGACCGACCGCACAAATGTCAGCGCCAAGTGCAATTGCCTTTAAAATGTCAGAGCCGCGACGAATACCGCCTTCGCAAATAATTGTAAGTTGACCTTGCACGAGCTGTGCGATTGGTTCAATGAGATCAATTGGGGCAGGAGAGCCGTCTAGTTGTCGTCCGCCGTGATTTGACACCATGATTCCGGCAACACCAATTTTGGAAGCGATGACGGCGTCCTCAGTGCATTGAATGCCTTTGATAAAGAGTGGCCCGTTCCACTCGGCTTGTAACCACTCAACTGCATCCCATGTGATGGAGGGGTCGAACTGCTCGTTGATGTATGCAGATAGAGACACAGCAGTTCCGCCTGCGCCGCGTGAGTCAGTTGCAACATTGGCAAATGTGATGGGTTCGTTGCGAATGAAATCCCATGTCCAAGATGGATGAAGAATGCCGTCCACAATGGTGTCGAGTCCAATTTTGGGCGGCAACGTGAATCCCCGACGAACGTCGCGCTCGCGACGCCCGAGCACCGCGGTGTCAACGGTGAGTGCGAGCGCGGTATATCCACTGTCACGAAGACGTTGCAAGATGTCGCGCAGCATCGCACGATCTCGCCACATATAGACCTGGAACCATTGTTGGCCGTTTGATACCGCAGATACTTCTTCTATCGATCTAGTTGCCAGAGTGGAATGGCAATACACCAGCCCCAATTTGTCAGCGACTCTAGCGACGGCTAGTTCTCCCTGTGACTGAGCGATACGCGAGAATCCTGTGGGAGCAAGAATAAAAGGAAGTGATGTTTTCTGCCCAAGAAGCGTCGTGCTGGTGTCGATAGCGCTCACGTCGCGCAAGATTCGAGGACGAAGTTCGATGCGCGAATATGCTGCGACGTTGTTGCGCGCAGACCATTCATCTTCGGCGCCGCCGTCGATGTAATCAAATATTCCGCCTGGTAGCCGCCGTTTAGCGATGGCTCTCAAATCGTCGATATTGGCCGCCCGTTCGAATCTGCGTCGAGTGCGCGAGAATTGAGGTTTTCTGAATCGAACAACGCTTTGTAAATTACGAAAAATCCCCACAACAAGAAACTATCGTATTGTTCTTTTAATTCTTTAGATGGCACCAATCGCTGAGATAACTGAGGCAAACTCGTAATCATCGGCTGGGTCTGACGGTGGTTGAACTAGGACTCCGTCGAGCAAACCAGAGAACCATGAAGAAAGAATTTCTGGCAGATCAGCCCATGTTGCTTGGGGAACCAATGCATCGAAAATATCGTCGGTAATAAGTTCGCCCAGTTTGGCCCAATCATTAGAACGAGTCATGTGCTGCAGTTTTACTCCAAGTTCTTGCCAGCCAAACAGTTCGAGCGTTCGTCGGTATGCGGGAGTTGAATATAAAAAAGCGAGCACGGCACGTTGATGTTGACGACTGGCATTGAGGTCATCATTCGTTCGGCCAAGAGCGATGGGAATCGCGCCAACGAGTGGCACGGTTCCGGTGACGCGACCTACGGACTGCTGGCCCCTGAGTAAGGCAGGCAGGCATCGCTCACGAAGATACCGAGGGTGCGAGTTTGTCGGGTGCGTCACGAAACCATCAGCAACTGCACCGCCTAGTTCGCAGGCTTTTTCATTGACACCACCTAACCAAATATCAGGAGGATCGTGGGGAAGTGGACCAGGGTTAAAAAATGGTTGCAGGCGAGTGAGTGTGTAGTTGTCGGTATGTACATCGAGTGCTTCACCAGTACTAAATGAGTTCCAACAAGCACGTACGACGGTCACATAGTCAGACATGCGCTCAATAGGGGATGTCCACGGCACTCCAAAGCGACCCTCTATGTTTTGTCTGATTTGGGTGGCAAGGCCGAGATCAAACCGTCCACCACTCATCAGCGACAAATCCCACGCTTGTAAAGCCAACAACATCGGACTGCGCGGAAAGGCGAGCGTCAGACTTGTTTGTACGCGCAATGTTGTGGTGTGCTCAAGCGCCAGCAACGCCACAGCCATTGAGTCATGAATAGTTTCTGGAACATGTAGAACGTCATAGCCAAGGGCCTGGACTCGTTGTGCATATTCTGCTGTATCGCCAAGGGCAATTCGATCGCTCATGCCCGCGATGACGCGCATGGATTTACCTATTGAGCGCGAGCTGGGCGCGGAGACGAAGATCGTTCTCCGCCACCACCTTCACGACGTGGACCGCCGCGACCGCCACCGTATCCGCCGCCGCCTTCGCGACGACCGCCACCACCTTCACGACGTGGACCGCCGCGACCGCCACCGTATCCGCCACCGCCTTCGCGACGACCGCCACCACCTTCACGACGTGGACCGCCGCGACCACCACCCGAGCGACCGCCGCCTTCGCGACGAGGTCCCCGTGGGTCTTCGACGATTGGCATTTCGCGGAACACTCGCTCACCAGGAGCAAGTGTCTGCAAGAACGTATCGTCTGGCGCCACCTTGGTTGTAGTAGCAGTAATGCCGGCTTCTTGGGTGAGTTTTTTGACAGAGCGACGTTGCTGATCGGTCATCATGGTGATGACGGTTCCTGACGCTCCAGCACGCGCAGTTCGCCCAGAACGATGCAAGAAAGCCTTGTGTTCTTCTGGTGGATCTGCATGAATAACGATGGCGATGTCGTCAACATGGATTCCGCGTGCGGCGATGTCTGTAGCAACAAGTGTCTCAACTTTTCCGGCGGAATAAGCCGCAAGGTTTTTGGCACGCACTGCCTGTGACAAGTTGCCGTGCAGTTCAAGGGTAGGAACGCCCGCTTTAATGAGTTGTTCTGTCAGACGCTTGGCGCCGTGCTTGGTGCGAGTGAACACGAGTGATTTTCCTGGTGCTGCACACAAATCTGCAATGACAGCAACACGAGTATCTGTATTGACATGCAACACATGATGTTCCATTTCGTCAATCTGGTATTGAACTGAGTCAACCTCATGGGTCACAGGATTATTGAGGTACGTCTTGACAAGTCCGGCGATTCCGCGATCAAGAGTGGCAGAAAATAAGAGTCGCTGACAATCTTTTGGAGTGTCATCAAGAATTTGCTTGACGTGTTGCAGGAATCCAAGATCGGCCATGTGGTCGGCTTCGTCGAGCACAGTTACTTCTGCGTCATCCATGCGAACGTGTCCTGATTCCATTAGGTCAACTAGTCGACCAGGGCAAGCGACGACGACGTCAACGCCATCACGCATCGCTTGAATTTGACCGTTGTAAGCAACGCCGCCGTACACGGTGGTGAATCGCATGTGCAATGCACGAGCAAACGGTGCAAGTACGTCACGCACTTGGTTGGCCAATTCACGCGTTGGCACCAAGATCACCGCGCGCGGTGAGTTGGGGCGACGCTCAAAATTTGATTCATCAAGGCGCGCAAGCATTGGCAACACGAAAGAGAGTGTCTTGCCTGATCCTGTTCGTCCGCGACCCAAAGTGTCGCGACCAGCAAGCGCGTCAGGAATTGCCGCGATCTGGATTGGGAAGGGTGCAGTAATGCCCTGTTCGTCAAGAACGGCGACTAGCGGCGCAGGCAAACCGAGGTCTGCAAAAGTGAGGGGACGTTCGTCCACCATAATATTCTCCATTTTGGGGGATAAAGCCACAGATACCGGTGTGTACCAATGGGCGCACCGAAGTGCAATAGCACACTAACGGTTCATTCTCCAAAAAACTCAAGAACGAGGATATTAATTCTGTAGAACAAATTTTATTGCTGTCTCACTGACTCGTTTGGATGGTCTCATCACCTCGGTGACAGCGCCATATATCTGCAGTAGGCGCCCTAACACGAAATACTTGGATTGGATTGCGCGAGCAACTTGGGCAGACAAAGCGCTATCCAGGACACAGGCTGTGCCATGATAAGTAGCCGCATCGGCTCCGATCTTGCCGCTACGGTCGCACACCGTAACTGTGATGTTGGGGTTGCGCACAATTCATTTTATTTTGTATGAGGATGCCCCCGTTGTGAAGCCGTATCAATTTCATTAATCACGTCGGGGAGGGGGGACTCGAACCCCCGGCCTCCTGGTCCCAAACCAGGCGCGCTACCAAGCTGCGCCACTCCCCGGTATCAAAGAACCTACCGTTTAAAGTGCTCGCTTTGCTTCGCGAGCAAGACGACGTTGTGTTTTTCCGATAGGGGCGAGATGACGGTGATCAAGGTCGCCGTGTTCGTGACCTGTTACAAACAGCACGCGATAGCGCTGCCAATTAAAGCCATTCGCCAGCACCACCTTTCCGTGGGTACCCAATTCAACACCGTCTAGTTCAACGGTGGACACCACGGTGTCTCCGATTTTGAGATCAATTTGTCCTTCGTGGGGATGGGCGAGTGCGTGGGGCTTCCAAAGTGGCATATGCCTATTCTTGCTCATAGCCACCTAAAAGAGCGAAGCAATCGATCAAGTAAGCACCCTGTGCGCTGCGCCGATACACTTCACAGCCTGTGAAAAGTACTCTCGAAGCCCTTGAGGGCAACAAAGTTAAGTTAAGTATTGAACTAGAAGAGGCCGAATTCGATCGTGAAGTCGATGCTGCTTTTCGCAAGATCGCTAAAGAGATTCGTCTGCCTGGGTTTCGACCTGGCAAGGCTCCTCGCCAAGTGGTTGAGGCTCGCATCGGCAAAGATGCCGCTCGCACTCAAGCTATCCAAGATGCAATTCCTGAATACCTCAGTCGTGCAGTGCGCGAACACGATGTCGACATTGTTGCCACGCCAGATGTTGAACTAAAAGAAGGACAAGAAGAAGGCATCGTAAAATTCGATGCAACTTGTGAAATTCGTCCAGAGATAACGGTTCCCGGATATGCAGGTCTGCGCGTAGAGTTGCCATCCCCTGTAGTCACAGATGAAAACCTTGAAGAAGTGATTATCGGCGAACGACGTCGTCATGGCGTGCTGACCGACGTTGATCGCGCTGCACAAACAGGCGACTATGTAATTGTCGATCTTGCAGGCCTGCGTGAAGGCGAGCCAGTAGTGGGCCTCAATACCGAGGACTGGACATACGAAATCGGTCGCGGATGGGTTGCGCCTGGATTTGATGATCAACTTATTGGTGCAGTCGCGGGTGCAGAACTAACGTTTAGTGCTACTCCAAACGGAACCGAAATACCGGCTGATTTTGTCGTCAAGGTGCAAAAAGTGCAAACACTTGATTTGCCAGAACTAACTGACGAGTGGGTACAAAATACTATTCCTGAATTTGATTCAGTTACTGCATGGAAAGAGTCAACGCTTGAGCGACTAACAACTGGTCGTCTTAATCAGATGCGAAATTCTGTCGTGGATAAAGTTACCGATGCTCTTGCAGAGCTTGTCGACATTGATGCGCCTGAGTCAATGGTCAACGGAGACCTCCAAGGGCGAGTTCAAAATACTATTTCGCAGTTTCAACAACAAGGAATCGCACTCGATCAGTGGCTGTCGGCAACTGGCCAAAATCCTGAATCATTTATCGAAGGGCTTAAGAAGCAGTCACAAAAAGCCGTCAAGGTAGATCTTGCGTTGCGGGCAGTCGGTGTTGCTCAAAAGATCGAGGTCAAAGACGATGACATTGAATCCGAGTATGAGGTCATCGCGGTGCGTGTACAGCAGTCGCCAGCACAAGTGCGCAAGGCATACGAACAAAACGATGCCGTGCAAGACCTGGTTTCTCAGATACGCAAATCCAAGACCCTGGATTGGTTGCTGCATAACGTGGAGTTTGTAGATGCCGATGGCAACACCCTTGAGCGTGACACAGTGTTGGGACACCACGACCACGACCACGACCACGACCACGACCACGACCACGACCACGACCACGACCACGACACGGAGGCTGCAGAGTGAATTTCCAGAACTATTACGTACCAAGCGTGACCGAACAGACAAGTCGTGGCGAGCGCGTGTACGACCTGTACAGCAAGTTACTTAAAGAAAACATTATTTTTTTGGGAACACCAATCGATGACACCATCGCCAACTTGATGTGTGCGCAACTAATTCATCTTGAGAGTGAAAACCCAGATCGCGATATCAACATCTACATCAACAGCCCGGGCGGAGACATCACGGCGCTCTTTGCTATCTACGACACCATGCAGTTCATTAAAAATGACATCGCAACGATTTGTCTGGGCCAGGCAGCCTCGGCTGCGGCAGTATTGCTAGCGGCCGGAACCAAGGGCAAGCGCCTCGCTCTGCCACACAGCCGGGTGATGTTGCATCAGCCATACGGTCAGGTCGGATACGGCCAAGTCACCGATTTAGAGATCGCTGCCCGCGAAATCATGCGCATGAGGGACCTTCTAGAAGAGGTTTTGTCCTTCCACACAGGCCAGACCACAGAACGGGTTCATGCTGATACGGACCGAGATTTCGTAATGGAAGCAAATGAGGCCCTCGCGTATGGCATTATCGATGATGTGATTACATCGCGTCAGTTAACGGACCGCTCCGGCCCTATTCGCTGACCACAACCGAGAGGCGCCTCGTGGCAAAATTTGGAGACTCAGGAGAGATTCTGAAGTGCTCGTTCTGCGGAAAATCGCAGAAGCAAGTCAAGAAACTTATCGCTGGACCAGGTGTCTACATCTGCGATGAGTGCGTTGACCTTTGCAACGAAATCATTGAGGAAGAATTCGCCGAAAAGGGAGACGTTCGGTTTGAAGTACTGCCGACCCCGCAAGAGACAAGAGAGTTTCTAGATGAATATGTCGTCGGTCAAGATCGAGCAAAAAAAGTTTTAGCTGTTGCTGTCTTTCATCACTATCGTCGATTGCAATACCAGCAGCAAAATACCGGAGTCCGTCGCGACGATGTCGAACTAGCAAAAAGTAATATTTTACTGCTTGGTCCAACAGGCTGCGGGAAAACGCACATGGCTCAGACGTTGGCGCGTTTGCTGAATGTGCCATTTGCTATCGCGGATGCAACTGCGCTCACAGAAGCTGGCTACGTCGGTGAAGACGTCGAGAATATTTTGCTCAAGTTGTTGCAAGCGGCCGATTTTGATGTAAAAAAAGCGGAAGCCGGAATCGTCTACATCGACGAAATCGATAAAGTTGCTCGTAAATCTGAAAACCCAAGCATCACACGTGATGTGTCTGGCGAAGGTGTGCAGCAAGCACTGCTCAAGATTTTAGAAGGAACCGTTGCGTCAGTGCCGCCCCAGGGTGGACGCAAGCATCCGCATCAAGAGTTCATTCAAATTGACACCACAAACGTGCTATTTATTTGTGGTGGGGCGTTCGCTGGTCTCGAACAAATTATTGAGCAGCGCATTGGCTATAAAGGCGTCGGATTCCACGGCACTGTGAAGTCCAAGGCAGAAAAAGACCCAGGCGATCTATTCGCTCAAGTTCTTCCTGAAGATCTCCTAAAATACGGAATGATTCCCGAATTCGTCGGTCGATTGCCAATGGTCGGAGCAGTTAATGCGCTAGACCGTGCATCTTTGATCCAAATTCTTACCGAACCAAAGAACTCTCTTGTCAAGCAGTATCAAAAGCTCTTTGAATTTGAAGATGTCGAGCTTGAGTTTACGACGGCCGCGCTCGGAGCGATTGCGGACTTGGCGCTGAAGCGCGGTACCGGAGCCCGAGGTCTACGTTCGATTCTGGAAGAAATACTGCTTGACACCATGTACGAACTGCCAAGTCGCACAGACATTGCCAAAGTCATCATGGACATCGAAAACGTGATCGAAAAAACCAAGCCAGAGTTAGTGCCACGCGTACCAAGCCGTGTTGCACGTCCGCGGCGTGCCGCTTCGTAACCGTGCTTTTTGCTGACGCCCTGCATTATCTCGATGAGCATGCATCGTACGACAAGACGGGTCGAATTGAATCTCCATCTCTTGACAAAACGCTTCGCTTATTGTCTATATTAGATGATCCACATACTCTTTTTAGAATTGTTCATGTCACCGGAACAAATGGCAAGGGATCAACGAGTCAGATAATTACTCAGTTACTGATGGCCCATGGTCTGCGTGTGGGCACATACTCCAGCCCTCATCTAGAAAAAATCAATGAACGCTTATCGATTGATGGCGAAGCCATATCTGACGAAGAATTCGGAAATGCAATTTCTTCAGTGGCTGATGCAGAAGTATTGGCGGGCGTGCGTCCAAGTTATTTTGAGATTGTCACTGCGGCAGCTTTTCGTTGGTTTGCAGATAATTCAGTTGATGTCGGAGTGATTGAAGTTGGCATGCTGGGCAGGTGGGACGCCACCAACGTGGTTAATGCTGATGTAGCGGTAATTACCAACATCGCCCTTGATCACACAGAGTTTGCTGGCCCTGAACTATCTGATATCGCGCGCGAAAAAGCTGGCATTATCAAACCAGCTTCGTCTGTTGTTGTCGGTGAGACACGTCCAACCCTTGTTGATATTTTTCGTGCTGAAACAAGTGATCAAATTGTTGTCAAGGACGAAGACTTC
Organism: Ilumatobacteraceae bacterium; assembly: GCA_009691255.1. Classification (GTDB taxonomy): domain Bacteria; phylum Actinomycetota; class Acidimicrobiia; order Acidimicrobiales; family Ilumatobacteraceae; genus UBA2093. The sequence goes on along the minus strand of SHUT01000004.1, from coordinate 49,870 downwards.
AGTGTTATTGATAATCAGCTTGCTTTAGGCGGACGACTTCTGCATATCCGAACCCCGCGTGGCGACTTCGCTGAATTGTATTTGCCTTTGCACGGAGCACATCAGGGTGAAAATGCAGCAGTTGCGTTGATGTCGGTGGAAGAGTTTTTTCGGGCTCCACTTCATTTTGAAACTGTTGAAGAAGCCTTCGCCAATGTGAGCATGCCTGGCCGTTTTGAAATTGTCAGTTATCAGCCGCTGATCATTCTTGATGGTGCCCATAATCCAGCAGGAGCTGATGTTTGTGCGCAAGTTTTTTTTGAGGATTTTGATCCACCCGGAAGGCGAATCCTGATAGTTGGAGCACTGCAAGGCAGAGACATATACGACACGTTGTCTGCCCTCCGAGCTGATGAATTCGATCTTGTAATTTGTTGCACAGCCCCGTCACCCAGAGCTCGCAATGGCCAGGAAATTGCTTCAGCAGCGCAGAGACTTGGGTGTAGCGACGTGGTGGTTCTTCGTTCGGTGCAAGAAGCGTGCGATCGCGCGGTGCAAGATGCGTCGTCCGATGATGCCATTTTGATCGCTGGTTCGCTGTATGTGGTGGGTGCAGCGAGGCCGCATTTGCGACGAATCATGCCCTGAGGCTGTCAAAAATACGACATTTTCCAATAGCCTGACACCATGTCTAATCGCACTCTTGTCCTGCTCAAACCCGACGCTGTCGAGCGTGGTCTCATCGGGGACATCCTTTCGCGCTTTGAAGAAAAAGGTCTGCTTATTGTGGCCATGGAGTTGCGGATGCTTGACACAGAAATATTGGGTCGCCTCTACGAAGAACATCAAGGAAAAGGTTTTTATGCCGATCTCGTAGCATTCATGTCCAGGGGTCCAGTTGTGGCGATGGTTGTTCAGGGTCCCGTTGACACATGGGAGATAGTTCGATCAATGATGGGGGCTACCAACCCTCGTGCAGCAGCACCTGGCACAATCCGTGGCGATTTGGGCACGGAATTCACGGAAAACCTTGTGCACGGGAGCGATTCGGCCGACTCAGCAGCTCGCGAACTGGGAATCTTCTTCCCTCACCTGTAGCAGGTTCATCACTACACTAAGAACTATCTTGGGAGGGCAGACAATCTTGCAGGCCCAAGACCACACCTTATGACCCGCAAAAATCCCCTATCCATTGGTCGAGATATCGCCATCGATCTCGGAACTGCTAATACCTTGGTGTATGTGCGCGGACAGGGAATTGTGCTCAACGAACCTTCAGTCGTGGCTATTGACATCCGTGATGGCAGACCCGTCGCGGTCGGCTCTGAGGCAAAACGGATGCTGGGGAGAACCCCGGCCAATATCAAAGTGGTAAGGCCACTAAAAGATGGTGTGATTTCAGATTTTGACGTATGTGAGAAAATGTTGCGGTATTTCATTCAGCAAGTGTCAAGTAGTCGCTGGAGCAAACCGCGAATGATCATTTGTGTTCCGTCTGGTATCACAGGCGTTGAGCAGAGAGCGGTGCAAGACGCGGCTGAGTACGCGGGAGCCCGCAAACCCGTTTACATCATTGAAGAGCCAATGGCAGCAGCTATCGGAGCTGATTTGCCGGTGCACGAACCCAGCGGCAACATGATTGTGGACATCGGCGGAGGAACCACAGAGGTTGCCGTCGTATCGCTTGGCGGAATTGTGGTATCCCAAAGCGTTCGTGTTGCCGGTGACGAGATTGATGCAGCGATCGTTTCCTATGTGCGTCGGGAGTTTTCGCTCGACATTGGCGAGAACACAGCCGAAGAAATAAAGAAGCAAATGGGTTCAGCAACTATTTTACCGCAAGAAGTTACTGCCGATATTGGGGGCAGAAATACTGTTACTGGATTACCTCAAACAATTGAAATGAGTTCAGAAAATGTGCGCGAAGCAATTACCGAGCAAGTGTCAGCCATTGTAGATGTTATAAAAGCAACCCTTGACCGCACGCCACCAGAACTTTCTGCCGACATCATGGATCGTGGAATATTTTTGTCAGGTGGTGGGGCATTGCTCGCAGGGCTCACTGATCGAATTACAGCCGAGACAGGGATGCCATGTTATGTAGCCCCCGATCCTCTCTTTGTCGTTGTTATTGGTTCTGGGCGAGCACTCGAAAACATCGAGGCAATGAGTAGCGCGACGATATCGTCAAACCTTGAGTATTAAGGACGACCATTCTGATGGGTGGATTAACGCGAAGACGAGTCATTGCAATACTTGCCCTGACATCGATACTGCTGATCACGATGGATCTACACCACAGTTCTTCGGTGTCTGGAATCAGGCGCCTCTTCGGGGCAGTTTTTAGTCCCGTTGAAGGAGCGACCCGCGTCCTGACGACGCCAATAAATAACATTTGGCACGGAGTGACGGATTATGGCGATGTGTCGCAAGAAAATAAACGACTAAAAGATTTGATTGCCCGTCAAGAGGGAGCAACAATCGCCAATATTGCAGGCGTGCGTGAGGCGCAAGAATTGCTAGCACTCAATGGCCTGCCAACTCTTGCCGGAATTGATTCGTGCACTGGTCAGGTCGTTGGACAATCTCCATCTAACTTTTCACAAACTGTAGAAATCAATCGTGGCCGGCGGTGTGGAATCCGCGTGGGCATGCCCGTGCTGAATGCAGCAGGACTCATTGGCAAGGTCACTGAATCACTTGATGACCGCGCCGTTGTCATGCTCATCACCGATCCTGCATATTCTTTGTCTGTCAAAATTGTCAATAAACCGCCGCCTGTAGTGACGGTTCCAGTCACGGTGTCTGGTACGACGGACACGACAACAACAACGACCACAACAACAACCACAACTATTGCTCCAAAAAATACGATTTCGGGATTCACCCCTGGAGTTACTGTTGCAACAGTTCCGAATACTTCACAAATAGATTCATCTCCAGACGACACGTTCGTTGGAGATATTCGACCAGGACAAGGCAATGCCTCCCAAATAACCGTCCCGCCGGGAGCAAACTTGCCGCTACGCGAAACTGGGGCACTTGAAGGTCGCGGGTTATCGCGAACACCAATCGTGCGCTTTATCGAGAACCAACCTCGTTTTGGGGCTGTTTATATTGGTTCGCCCATCGTGTCTTCGGGCGGTGCCACATCTCTTGCTCCTCCAGACATTGTCGTCGGAACTGTATCTAGAATAATTTCGCGCTCCGGAACACTTGGTCCACTACTCGAAGTGAGAGTGGCGGCGAATCTTGAATCACTAAACTTTGTGCGTGTGTTGCTGTATCAGCCAACGACTGAGAGGCCAGGTGCACCTTGAACAGGATTCTCTCTATCGCGCAAAAGCCAGCAACTCGGTTGTTTCTTGTATCTCTAATCGTGCTGTCGTTTCAGACAACTATTTTTAATACGATGCGCCCGTTCGGCGTATGTCTACAGGTCATGCTGTTACTTGCAACAAGCAGTGGGTTGGCGCGCGGATCAGAAGTTGGGGCAATTGCTGGATTTGCCGTGGGGATGATGTATGACCTAGTACTTAGCACCCCACTCGGGCTGGGGGCGGTTGTCTTTGCGCTTGTTGGTTATATTGCCGGCTCCACCAACGCATTTGTTCATGAACCCACATGGTGGACTCGAATGTTGTTGGCTGGTGTTGCGTCTGGCTTAGGAATGTTGTTCATGCCGGTGGCGCTTACCATCGTGGGTCGTGAAGGTGTGATGAGTGGACATATTTTTGTTGTGGTCGTTGTGGTGGGCGTAACAAACGCAGCAGCAGCCGTCCCCGCAGAGCGCCTGTGTCGGTGGGTGCTGTCTGAATCCAGCAAGGCCGGAATATGACCGACAGACCGAGGCGATCGCGGCTGGCTGTGCTCGGATCTGTGTCGCTGATTTTAATTGGGCTCCTAACGGTTCGGCTGTGGTTTTTACAGACTGTTGACGCTCAGGGATTGCAAGATCGAGTGCGAGAAGTTCGCACCCGCACAGTGAAGTTAACCCCCGAGCGAGGCCGTATTGCCGACCTGCATGGCCGAATCTTGGCGGATAATCAACGTATCTTGACTATCACCATTAATCGATTGGTGATAGCACGAGACTTGCCACGACAACAGATGTGGGACAGATTGTCAGGTGTTTTGAACATGACTGTCCAAAATCTCGAAGAACATTTTCAGAGCAAGCGGTATGACCCACTTCAGCCTGTAACGCTTAAAGAAGACGTGGCAGAAGACGTGGGGATCTTTTTGCGCGAACGCTCTGAAGATTATCCAGGTGTTGATGTTCGTGAAGACTGGCGTCGGGAATATCCGTACGCACCGATGGCGAGTCACATAGTTGGTTTTCTAGGAGCAATAAAGGAAAATGAAATCTCTATGTATAAAAATATGGGGTACGACCCGAATGCACGGGTAGGTCAGTTCGGAGTTGAGCAGACTTATGAGAGGCAACTGCGTGGTGTTCCTGGCTTTGCCAAGTACGAAGTTGATTCACTTGGCAATGTCTTGCAAGAACTGGATCGCAAAGAACCAGTTCCGGGCAACGATGTGCAACTCTCAATAGATCTTGACATTCAACAATTTACCGAACAGGCGTTGCAAACTGAATTGTTGGTCCGCCGTCGCACTGAGGCAGCCACGGTAATGCTGGAGGGTGTGCCTGACCCAAAGTATCCAGCGATCACGTACTACAAAGCTCCTGCTGGATCTGCAGTTGTGCTGAATCATGACACAGGAGAAGTACTAGCAATGGCGAGCTATCCCAATTTTGATAATCGCTGGTTCAACGCTGGTATCACTGGAGAAAAATTCGGACAGATTTTTCCGGTGACAGATGACCCCGACCGATCGATTTTGGTCAATCGTGCAATCTCGGGGCGATATAACTTGGGGTCATCATTCAAACCGTTTGTTGCTTATGCTGCGTTGCACTCTGGACAGTTAGTAGGCGGCACTAAATACCATCTAAAGGACGATGGTTACTACCAGTTGACGAGCATCCCCAAAGAGCGTTGCCAACTGAACGTCAAATGTCTCTTCAAAAATGCCACTTGTGGCAATGGTGCCCCATGTCGCTATGGGCGTGTCAACGTGGTGGATGCCCTTGCCGTTTCCTCAGACGTGTTCTTTTATAAAATTGGAGAAGAAATTTTTTCCGAGCGCGGAAACCGTCCAGTACTAGAAGAAGAAGTACGACAATTTGGGTTTGGTTTACCAACTGAAATAGATCTTCCTTACGAATTTGTCGGAACAGTGCCAAGTAAAGATCTGAAAAAGCGATTAGCTGCCGCGGGTGCGATAACAGCCGACGAAGGACGTAGTTATTACGTTGGCGACAACGTTCAATTTGCGATTGGGCAGGGCTTAATGTCGGCAACACCTTTGCAAATGGCTGTTGCCTACAGTGCGCTCGCTAATGGTGGCTTAGTTATGCGACCAAAGGTAGTGCGAGCCATTTGGGCCTCCGGAACTCAACTGACAAAGTCTGGACGACTCAGTTTTGACGATGGAGTAGTCATCACTGATTTGTCTGACCCAGTTGTCATCCGAGACATGAACATGTCGGCAGAAATTAGAGAGCCCATCGTGGAAGGTTTGACTCGAGTAATAAACGGCCCAGGAGTCAGTTCGGATATTTATCACGCAACAACAGGAGAAAAGTTGTTTAGAAGTTATCCCAAGGCTGTGATTCCATTGGCTGGCAAGACGGGCACGGCGCAGGGCTTTGGAAATCTTCCCTGGAATGACTCGTCTGCCTTTGGCGCATTCAGCAAGAATCCTGACAAGCCGTATTCTGTATATGCATATTTGGAAAAAAGTGGTTTTGGGTCGCGGGCTGCTGCACCTGTAGTGAAATGTATTTTCACGGCACTTGCGGGACGCACCCGCGTTGACCCTGCTATGCCTGCAGATCCACTCGATCGCAGCAGTGTTGCGCCCGCAACCTCTCAGTCACTAACAAATCCACTCTGTCTTGTCGGCAGCGGCTCAACGGTGCGCGACTAATGGCTTTTGCACTTTTTGAACGATCAGCAGACTCGGGCCTTGGCAATGTCCGCCGAAGTTACGGTGATCCTAGTCGCAACATTGACTGGGTGTTGATGGTGGCGGTTATTGCTCAAACCACGATCGGTGCAGTCATTGTGTATTCAGCTACTCGTCCACGGTTGCTGAACAGAGGTGCTGACCCATTTTATTTCCTCCAACGACAGATCATCTTTGTCATCTTTGCGGCAGCGATTTTAACCTTTGTGATGTCACTTGATTACGGGGGTCAAATACGTGGCAATGCGAGTTTGTTTTATGTCGGGATAATGATTTTACTTGTTCTGGTTCTTGTTGCGGGGGCTGCGACTGGTGGAGCCCGACTCGCATTTAATTTTGGTCCAGTTTCATTGCAGCCGTCGGAATTTGCCAAGGTGGCAACGCTGCTGATGTTGGCTGGATTTTTAGCCGACGACGACTCAGATTCTGTCTCGTACGAGCGATTTATTCAGGGATTAATGTTGGTCGGAATTCCTGCAGCACTCATTACGGTTGAACCCGATCTGGGCTCAGCGTCTGTGTTGGTCGCGTGTGCGATGGGGGTGATGTTGGTAGCCGGAGCCAGAATGCGCAATATTATTTTTGTTACGAGCCTTGCTGTTGTATCTATATCTGGTGCCGTTGCGGCTGGCGTGGTGAGCAACTATCAACTCCGCCGAATCACGGCTTTCTTTAATCAGAACTCTGACGAGAGTCGATTGCAAACGATTGTGTATCAAGTGCGTTTTGCCAAACGAGCCGTTGCTAATGGGGGAGTTTTTGGCAAGGGATACCTCAAGGGTCCCCTGACCAATGGAGCGTTCATCCCGGTGCAGTCCACTGATTTTGTTTTCTCGGCAATTGGAGAGCAGTTCGGCCTCCTTGGATGCCTCGTCGTCCTGGCAATTTTGGGAGTCATTTTGTGGCGAGTTTTACGTATCGCCCAGATGGCCAAGGATCGCTTCGGGCGTTTCTTGTGTGCAGGCGTTTTTACGATGATTCTGTGGCAGGCTTTTCAAAATATAGGGATGACGATGGGATTAATGCCAGTTACTGGGGTTCCACTGCCTTTTGTCAGTTACGGCGGCTCCCACACGGTGGCATTTGCGATCATGGTGGGGATCGTCCAGAACGTGCATATGCGCCGTTTTCGCTAACGGCGTCAGTAAACTCTTCGCTAAGGACAACAAGGTCCTATCGATCGTTTGGGTAGTGGCGCCGCTTTGGCTGCCACCCACCCAGCATGGCGCGCCGGTTGGTGCGACGTGGGAAGGGATTACGAATGGACACCGGAAGCGGTGCTACACCAGCACAAAAGCGTCGTCGCGGATCGCGAGGCGGTAAAAATCGCACAAAGAGACTAGTTGTTGATGGCGTTTCTTTAAACGAAGATGAATTCTTCGATGAATCAGATGATTCCCCACAAGAAACCATCAATCCCAGCGAGTTGCCAGACCCCCCTCATGAAGGTCGCGTGCAAGACCCAGAAGTTGCCCAACAGGCCCTTGTTCGTCGTCCCCAAATTGGAGACACCCGGCCAGCGCCGCGTGCAGCGGTTACCCAGCCTGGGCAGTCTCGCGGTTCCAACCCACAGGGCAACCCAGCCACTACCACTGATGATTCTCCAGTAAGTTCAGCAAAGAAACGAAATCGCAGGGGCGGACGCAATCGCAACCGAACTGGTTCTATCTCAGCGCCCAAGAAGACCACCATCGAGACCGATGCCAGCATCATTGAAAGACGTCGCGGTCGCGAGCGAAATGGTCGTCCTGTGGGCCGCTATTTCATGTGCGTACAAGTGCGCGGTGGCATCACTCAAGTTGCAGTCCTTGAAGGACGCAGTTTGATTGAGCACTACGTCAGTAGGCCAGCAGATGACGTGGCTCAGATTCACGGCAATATTTATCTCGGGCGTGTGCAAAATGTTTTGCCGGGAATGGAAGCGGCATTTGTCGATATTGCAACCCCCAAGAATGCAGTGTTATATCGCGGGGACGTGCAGTTTGAGCATGAGGACGTCGAAGGAGCCCCCGAAGCCAGAATCGAACAAATCCTGCGGTCAAGCCAGTTGATTCTGTGTCAGGTCACAAAAAATCCGATTGCTGCAAAAGGCGCAAGATTGACTCAAGAAGTATCTTTGCCTGGTCGGTTTGTTGTGCTAATTCCCAACAGCAAGGCATTTGGCATTTCCAAGAGACTGCCAGAATCTGAACGTCGTCGATTGCGGTCCATTCTTGATCGTGTCAAGCCCGAAGAACACGGTGTTATTTTGCGTACCGCAGCAGAGCATGCAACGGAGCAAGAATTGACCGCCGACATGACGCGTCTTGTTGAGCAATGGAACATCATTGAAGACAAAGCCAAGAATGCCAAGGGTCCTACGTTGCTCTATCGTGAGCCAGAACTTGCGGTGCGGGTGATACGCGAGGAGTTCACCGCAGAACATCGAGGAGTCATCATCGACGATCGTCGACTATACGAAGACGTCAAGGGTTATGTCGGGGCATTTAACCCAGAACTTGCCGACCGCATCGAGTACTACGATGCCGATGCTGAAACACTGTCGCTGTTTGAGACGCACCATGTACACGAACAACTACACAAGGCTCTTGACCGAAAAGTGTGGTTGCCATCTGGCGGTTCGCTAATTATTGAACACACTGAGGCTTTAACTGTGATTGACGTCAACACTGGTAAAAATGTCGGCACAACCAATCTTGAAGAAACTGTCTTTCGCAACAACCTAGAAGCAGCAGAAGAAGTCGCGCACCAATTGCGCCTCCGAGATATTGGCGGAATCATTGTTATTGACTTCATTGACATGGAGATCAAGGACAATCGTAAAAAGGTGCTGGAGTCATTTAAGGCGGCACTAAGCAGGGACAAAACCCGTACTCAAGTCTTTGATATCTCTGAACTCGGCCTCGTAGAAATGACCCGCAAACGCATCGGAGAGGGCTTGCTGAATTCGTTCACCGAACCTTGCCCCGACTGCGAAGGACGCGGTGTCAAGGTGGATTTTGAGCTTCTGAACTAGAATCACGCTCCGGAAATGCCAAGAAAATACCCAAATCCAGTGAACTGGCGATTGTCATTTCATCAATTAGAGAGATAGAGTTTAAAATCGTTATGTACGCAGTAATCGCCTCAGGTGGCAAGCAAGAAAAAGTAGCCCAAGGGCAACAAGTTCAGGTTGAACTGTTGCACGTTGAAGATGGCACCGAAGTATCGCTTCGACCAATCATGCTCGTTGACGGCGATGCCATCCTTGCAACACCAGAACAGCTCAAAGGTGCGTCAGTCACCGGTCGTGTTGTCGGCACTGCCAAGGGTCCTAAAATTGACGGTTTCACATACAAGCGCCGCACCAACCATCATCGTCGCTACGGACATCGTCAACAATATTCTGTCGTCGAAATTACTTCGATCCTGAAAGGCTGACACCAGATGTCCAAGACTAAAGGCGGCGGCTCTACGCGAAACGGCCGTGACTCAAATGCACAGCGTTTGGGAGTGAAGGTTTTTGACGGAACCAGCATCAATGCCGGAACAATTCTTGTTCGTCAGCGTGGAACAACAGTGCATCCCGGAAAAAACGTGGGCAAAGGCAAAGACGACACATTGTTTGCACTTGTTGCGGGCAACGTTAAATGGGGCGAGCGTCGTGGTCGTAAAGTTGTCGACGTACTCCCATTTGTCTAACTAGTTCCACTAGATATCAGTTGGCTTAGACCGGTGGCAAGTCAGGCATTAGCTACATCGTTGTATCGATGCCCTGAGGCAATTTGGAAGTGTCATAGTTAAGGAAAGTTATTGCTTGTCGACACGCGAAACGATCGGTCATTCCGCCAACGTAAGTGACCGCATTGCGCACAGCCAGAACACTGTTGGGGTCTGCAGGTGAAAAGTCGGCTGCATCTGGCAGGTCACGCGGGTGAGATGCGAAATGGTCAACCAAAGAGCGCAATAAGTCAATAACTGCCTGTGCCTGCACCAGCGAATCTGGGCGCAAATAGACCTGGTCGTAATTGAATTGTCGAAATGCACCAAGCGCGTCGGCTGTGTCTGGGACCATACCGATGCGACCAGTAGCAGCAGTAACCTCGATCATAGAATTAATGAAAGTGTGCAGTTGTCGACTGCGACTGACACCACAACGCGTACGCACGATGTCGGGAAGCTGTTGGGGGGTGACGAGTCCGGCAGCAACGGAGTCTTCAAAGTCATGACAGACATAGGCAATGCGATCTGCCCAACTGACGACTTCTCCTTCAGGCGTACTTGGAGCTGGACGCGACCAACTGTGATTGCGGATGCCATCCAATGTTTGCGCACATAAATTGAGTGGCTGCAGCACAACGTCTGAGCCCCAGACGGCATGGTCGTAACCGCCGTCAATGTAGGGCGAGAGGGCGTCTTCGCTGGCATGTCCTCCGGGGCCGTGCCCACAGTCATGACCTAGCGCAATTGCCTCGGTGAGAGCCACATTAAGTCGCAAAGCACGAGCTACTGATACGGCTACTTGAGCGACTTCAAGTGCATGCGTGAGGCGAGTGCGTTGATGGTCATGCGGGAAGACGAACACTTGAGTTTTGCCCGAGAGGCGACGAAACGCAGACGCATGCAAAATGCGGTCGCGGTCGCGTTCGAAACAGGTGCGGTATTGGTCTGGCTCTTCTGCAATCGCTCGTGTTCCAGAAGCAGTGGCCTTAGTGGCGTGTGGGGCGAGGATGCCTGCATCAGAGTGTTCGCGGGCGAAACGATCGGCGATGTCTGTGCTGCCAGGTCCTGCCCAAGAATCGGCATGCGCCAAGCGAATATCGGGAGTCTTGTGACCGGCCATCGTGGCTGCCCAATCGCGCGAGCGCTGTGTCTGATCAGTGGGAGCAATATCGCTATCTGCCATATCAGCACGATAGGTCACGGCTGGACCACGGATGCGGAGACCGTGCCACCGATAGCCTGACAAATATGAGTGTGTTCGTCGATGAGGCGCAATTAAATGCAAAAGGCGGAGACGGTGGTGCTGGCTGCGTGAGTTTTCGGCGCGAAGGCCCCGAGGCCTTTGGAGGGCCAAATGGCGGAGATGGTGGCAAAGGCGGAGGCGTTTGGCTGGTTGCAGATCGCAACGCAGCATCGCTGTTGGCATTTCGTGATCATCCGCACCGCAGTGGTACAGATGGTGTGCACGGAAAAGGAAAAGATTTACACGGAAAACGCGGAGCGGATTTAATAGTTGCTGTTCCGGAAGGAACCATTGCTCGAGATCTATACACGGGAGAAATCCTTGCTGATCTAGTGAATCATGGAGACAAATGGCTCGCTGCATCTGGCGGACGTGGCGGACGTGGCAATGCACGTTTCATGACCAACCGCCGACGTGCACCAAGTTTTGCCGAACAAGGAGAACACGGCGCCGAGCGGTGGATGAGACTAGAACTCAAACTCATGGCTGACGTTGCGCTCGTCGGATTTCCTAATGCCGGCAAGAGCACATTTATTAGTGTTGTATCTGCTGCAAAACCAAAGATCGCTAATTATCCCTTCACAACGCTTGAACCTCATCTTGGTGTTGTGCGTTTGGATAGTGCAACTGAATTTGTGATGGCAGACATCCCTGGGCTCATTGAGGGTGCAAGCGAAGGCCGCGGCTTGGGTCATCAGTTTTTGCGTCATGTCGAGCGTGCTCGAGTGCTGTGCTACCTGATTGATCTTGATTCGATGGAGGCCATTTCTCCTCAAGAACAACTCGATACTTTGCGTCACGAGATTGGGCAATATCGACCAGAACTGCTTGACAGACCATCTCTGGTCGTGGGCACTAAAGACGACAGCGTCAGCGCCGATGTAATCGCTGAGTGGACCCACGAACACATGTCAGCCATCACTCGTGCCAACGTGCAGGTGATTGTGGGCAAACTTGCAACTTTGGTGCAACAGGCTCGTAGCCAAGAACCAGTTTTCGAAGCCACCGTCATCATGCGCCCAGAGCCAGACGGTAGTTGGGTAGAACGCATTGGCGATGCTGAGTTCCGCGTTTTTGGCCGAACGGCTTTACGCGCAGTAGCCCTCAACGATGTCTCTAGCCCTGAGTCGCTCAACTACATAGATGACCGCCTTACCAAACTTGGCGTGCCCAAACTCCTTGCTCGTGCTGGCGCCAAAGCTGGGGATGTGGTGTGGATTGCGGAATTCAGTTTCGAATACATCCCGGATATGTGAGTCTGTAGAGATGAAGATTGTTGTCAAAATTGGAACCTCGTCGCTCACCAATAACGCTGGTGTGTTGCGTCACGATGTCGTGGCGGCAATGGCACAACAGATTTCACAAGTCAAGACAGCTGGGCACGAAATAATCCTGGTTACATCCGGAGCAGTTGCGCTCGGAATCGCTGTACTCAGTCTTGACCGCCGACCAACTGATGTGCTCTCGCTGCAGGCTTTATCTGCGGTTGGGCAACCACAGTTAATGGCAGCGTATGCAGCAGAGTTCAAACGACACGGCCATGTAACGGCCCAAGTCTTGCTTGTGCCGCACGACTTTGTAGATCGCACTCAATACCTGCATGCGCGCAACACAATGCTCAAGCTTCTAGAGTTAGGTTGCGTCCCTGTCGTAAATGAAAATGATGCAATTGCAAACAACGAAATCAGGTACGGAGACAACGATCATCTGTCTGCTTTGGTCTCTCATCTTGTTTCGGCAGATGTATTGCTTTTGTTGACAGACACAGATGGCCTATATACGGCTAATCCGCACACCGACCCAATGGCGAAAATAATCTCCGTGGTCACCGCCGAGGATCCACTATTACAAGTTGACGCCCAGGAATCCGGAACCGACCGCGGCAGTGGTGGCATGGCATCCAAAATTGCAGCTGCGCGTATTGCCTCGTGGTCAGGTGTCGTTGCAGTCATTGCGTCTGCAGAGACACCTGATGTGATTGCGCGCGTCATCAATGGTGACGACCAAGTCGGTACGCGGTTTTTACCTCATGACCGTCGACTATCGGCTCGCAAACTCTGGATCGCATTTGCCTCAGAAGTAGAGGGATCAGTTGTTGTCGATGCAGGTGCTCGCGAAGCATTGATTTCACGTGGTACGTCTCTGTTGCCTGCTGGAGTGGTTGGTGTTTCGGGAGATTTTATGGCTGGCTCAACGATTGAAATTCGCGATCAATCTGGTCTTGTTATTGCCCGTGGCATGGCAGCAATGTCTATTACACAAGTGCAGCAAAGTCAGGGCAAACGTAGTTCAGACGTCGATAGTTTTGGCTCGACAGAAGTTGTGCATCGCGACGATCTGGTTATTTTATAGCGCTATAGGTTTTGGTCATTGGTGATATCAGGTGGTTGCGTGACCATTAAGCGCGCCATAAAGAGTCGGTGGAGATCGCGTATTTCCGAAACTCGAAGAGCATAAAGACCACCGATATAAATAATTAGTCCAGCGGTAATACACAAGAAGACTTCACCAAAGCGGGCGAGCGTCGAGATTGACTCAAGGCTGACCTGCATTAGTTGTAGCACTGCGCCCATGGCGCCAGTGGCGAGTACTGCTCGCCAGGTGAGCGTTCGGAAAAATGGCCACTTTATTGCTGCATAGCGGTGATGCAAGATGAACAGAGATGCTACAGCCGAGATGGAATACGCAATGCCAAAAGCCAATCCAAGACCCAATACGCCATGTCGATCAACAAGGAAAATTGCCAGAATGATATTAACGGCATTCTCGCATATATTAATAAAGAACGGCGTGCGAGTGTCATGGTGGGCATAAAAACCACGTAGCGCGAAAATATAAATTGAGAACCCTACTAGCCCTACGGCAAAACCACTAAGAGCGCGCGCTGTGTTGGTAGCAGCAGCTGAGTTAAAGTGTCCGTGTTCAAGTAAGGCACTCACGATGGGGTGCGACAAAATCAGTATGCCAACTGAGGCCGGCAGAGTCAGCAAAGCAATCCAGCGCAACCCGCTTGTCATCCATGTTGCAAAACCATCTTTGTCAGAGTCGTGGGCACGGCGGGCAAGCTCTGGCACAAATGTCGTAGCGATTGAAATAGCCAGCAGACCATGGGGCAACATAAAGAAAGTGAAAGCTTTGCTGTATGCATCTTGGTTGCCGCTTCCCGGTCTGGCCAAATTTTTAATAACAATTAGAGCGATCTGATTTGTCACGACATAACCAATTGACCATGCCGACAAGCGGGCAAGTGAACGAACCGCTGGGTGCTTAAAGTTTGGTGTAAAACGCCACTTGAATCCTGCCGCACTGAGCGCAGGCACGAGCACAATTGCCATCGCGGCGATGCCGGCAGTTGATCCGAGCGTTAATAGTAAAAAGAACGTTTTGTCGTTGAGAACATCGTCAAGAGTTGGCGTTCCGTCGCGGGTGAAAGGTATTACGAGTAGAGATGAAATAATGACAAGGTTAGAAAGCACTGGCGCCCATGCTGCAGCCATAAAGCGACGGTGAACGTTGAGGATTGCAGTTGCTATAGCGGTCAAGCCATAGAAAAATATTTGAATCAGAAAAATACGAGTCATGACGGTTCCGACATGTCGAAACTGAGATGCGCTGACAGAACCACTCGGATGCAGCGAGAACATTCTGAAAATCAGTGGTGCTGCTGCGATTGACACGATGGTTGCTAAGACGAGAGCAATTAGCGACACGGTGACGACTGACTGGGTGCCTTCGTCGTCACCGGAATCTTTTTCTTGGGTCGCAAGTTGTGTGAATAGCGGCACAAGACCGGCGGCGAGAACTCCGCCGACGAGTAGTTCATAAATTGAGTTAGGGGAGTTGTTAGCCCCATCAAATGCGTCAGCCAATGCAGTTTGACCAATGATCACCCCAAACACAATGATGCGCAAGAGTCCAGTTATGCGTGAGACGGCGGTTCCAATGGCAACGATTACTGTGTCCCGAAACATAGTACGAGCGTAGAGGCATAAAGGGTTCGCCCGACTGATGCCAGTTCTGCCACCCCTAGTACGATTGAGTACTTATGACCCACCGCTTTGATTCAGTACAGACTGTCCGCGAAGGCCTCAAGGATGTGCATTACTTGGCTGACGACGGCATTGCTGGCGTGGTTTTCTTGGCAGACCGTCTTGGAAAACCAGTGCTTGTCGAGGGTCCTGCAGGTACCGGCAAGACTCAGTTGGCCAAAAGCGTCGCTGATTTTACTGGTGCCAGGCTGATCCGTCTGCAATGCTACGAAGGCCTCGATGAATCTAAAGCACTCTATGAATGGAACTATAAAAAGCAATTGTTGCGCATTCAGGCTGACCGAAAATCTGATTCATGGGAAGACGTTCATGATGATATTTTCGGGGAAGACTTTCTGTTGACTCGGCCACTACTTGAAGCCATCACTAGTGAAGACCCTGTAGTTCTGCTGATTGACGAAGTCGACCGAGTCGAAGTCGAGACTGAAGCATTGTTGCTTGAGATTTTGTCTGAGTATCAGGTATCAATTCCAGAACTTGGCACTATCCAGGCTAAACAAATTCCGCTTGTGTTTTTAACTTCTAACAACACTCGCGAATTGTCAGAAGCCCTGAAGCGACGTTGCCTTTTCTTGCACGTGGACTATCCGGATATGGAGCGCGAAAAAGAGATCGTTCTTACTCGAGTTGAAGGCATCACTGAAAACCTCGCAGATCAGATTGCGCGCATTGTTCGAAGTATTCGCCAGTTAGACCTTAAAAAAGCGCCATCGGTGAGCGAGACTATTGACTGGGCTCGCACGCTTGTGTTGCTCGGAATCGAACACATTGAGGCAGAACAGGCCAAAGAGACTCTTCATATTCTGCTGAAGTACCAAACCGATATTGCCAAGGCCGCCAAAGAACTTTCGATCGACAAGTGAACTAGGGAGGCCCATGCTCGATCTTCTTTCGGGCTTCATCACAGAACTGCGCAACGCGGGTCTACCGGTGAGCCTCACCGAAAATCTTGATGCCATGGAGGCAATCAAGCACATCCCAATGGAAGACCGCGATGCATTTAAATATGCACTCGGGGCGACTCTCGTAAAAAATAACGCGCACTGGAGATCTTTTGAGACAGTGTTTGAGGTGTATTTCAGTTTGCGCGGACCAGAGTATGCAATTGACGGTGATAAAGACGCGGACGAATTCTGGCGTGAGATGCAAGAACAACAACGCCAAGGCAACGGCGGCTCCGGAGGCATGGAGGGGCTCTCCGCCGAAGAACTAATGAGTATCTTGATGAAAGCCCTGATGGGTGGAGATCAAGCAATGATGAGGGCTCTTGCTCGTCAGGCGGTGCAGCGTTTTGCGGGCATGGAACCAGGTCGCCCCGTGGGTGGAACCTATTACTTATACAGAACGCTGCGCAATCTAGACCTTGAGGCGATGCTTGAGAAGTTGATGGAAATCAGTCGCCAAGAGGTGGGCGGTAATCTGACCGCGCTCGAAGAACGCCTAGAAAGAGACGAACACAAAGATCAAATCGAAAAGTTTAAGCAAGAAATCGAGTCTGAAATTCGGCGCAGGTTAGTTGCAGACAGAGGCGTCGAAGCGATGGCCAAGACTTTGCGCAAGCCTCTACCAGAAGACGTTGAGTTCATGCACGCCAGTCGCGATGAAATGCAAAACCTCAAAAAAGCACTTCAGCCGCTGACCCGAAAACTAGCAGCACGACTAGCCCGCAAGCGTCGACATGGTCGCAAAGGACCATTGGACTTTCGCAGCACGGTAAGACATAGTTTGAGCTACGGCGGAGTGCCAGCAGACCCGCAATTCAAGTATCCGCGTCCAGCAAAACCAGAGTTGATGGTGGTGGCTGATATCTCTGGGAGTGTGGCTGCATTTGCGCGATTTACTTTGATGTTGGTGTACGCAATTCAGGGACAGTTCTCTAAAGTGCGTTCGTTTGTGTTTATCGATGGTCTTGACGAAGTCACGGAGTATTTCCGAAACACCGAAGACATCGGCGTGGCGATTCATCGTGTCAACACAGAGGCGGACGTCATCTGGGTGGACGGACACAGCGATTACGGCCATGCTTTTGAAGTGTTCTGGAACAAGTTCGGAAAAGAAATCGGACCCAAGACAACCGTTTTGCTCCTGGGTGATGCGCGCAATAATTACCATGCGTCTGGATCGTGGGTAATTAAAGAGATGCGTCAAAAGGCGCGACATGTGTATTGGCTTAACCCTGAACCGAAGTCGTACTGGAACACTGGTGACTCGATAGTTAGCGAATACGGCACCTTCACGGACGGCGTATATGAATGTCGAAATATGCGACAACTCGAGGCATTCGTGGAGAAACTGGCATGAGCAATACACGATTAGTCTTCATTCGTCATGGCGAGTCTCAGGTAGCCGTCAGGCGAATCCTTGGTGGGCCTAGGTCTTGCACCGGATTGTCGCCCTTGGGACGCAGACAAGCCCAGCATCTGAGAGATCGGTTTTTGTCGAGTGGCGAGATACAGGCTGATGTCATTATCTCGAGCGGATACCCACGGGCACTTGAAACAGCCAACATCGTTTCGCCAGGACTTGGCAGTTTGCCAGTACAGGTCGACACCGCATGGGGAGAACATGACCCAGGTCCAGAGTGCGATGGAATGAAATACGAAGATTTTGTTAAGCGCTTTGGGCATGTCGATTGGTCCGGTGATCCTTATGGTGTGACTTTTCGTGGCGGAGAAACTGTTGCGCAATTTAGTCACCGAGTACGTGGCGCTATCTTTACTACGATTAACAAATATGAGGGCAAGACAGTCGTCGTCTTTTGTCATGGCGGAGTCATTGATGCAAGTTTGCGGTGCGCTCTAAATGTGCCAGTTGTAGGCGGATTCGATATTTTTACCCTGAATACATCCGTTACGGAAATCGTTCACACCGGAACAAATAAATGGCAGTTGCATCGGTACAACGACTCTGCGCACCTCGCTGGACTACCGCCATCGACACTAATTCATAGCGAGCCCTCCGGGAAATAATCACCATGACTTCCAAGCGCACAGTTGTTGTGGTGGGCGGAGGCACTGCTGGTTGCACGGTGGCTGGTTTATTGGCAACTGACAAACGTCTTTCCGTGATTTTGCTGGAGGCTGGTGCAATTATCGGCGACAGTGACGAACGAGATTTCTTTCGCGTATTGAAAAATCAAGATGAATCGGTGTCTCATTTTGGGGCATCGCTGACTAAGACCACTTCGACTGCTAATTACTTACAGGCACACGGACTCGGTGGCGGCGGCGCGATTAACGCCATGGTGTCTCTGCCTGGTCATGCCGATGACTACGACAATTGGGCGCAAGGTTTGGGATGCGCCGAGTGGGCGTGGTCGGACGTTGCTCAAGTGTTCGATGCATTGCCCCTGACTCTGCATCAGCCAAATAACAATGAACTAGGCGTAATGGGCGAGGCATTGCTTGAAGGCATGCCACAAGCACAACGGTCCACACTTGCATGGGACGATGGCCGTCAGTCAGCGATGGAGTTTTTAAACCAAGAGTTACGGCCGAGCTCGTTAAATGTTCGAATTAAGTCAGCAGTATCGCGTGTCGTTATTGAAGATACAAACGCGATCGGCGTAGAACTAAGCGATGGCGAAGTGATTCGTGCTGACCTAGTGGTGCTTTGTAGCGGTGCGTTAGCAACTCCACAAATTTTGTGGGCGAGTGGGTGTGAAAACCCAGCAATTGGTCGCGGCCTTCAAGATCATCCAGCGGTCATGTTCAGTACCGTGCTTGATGCACCTGCGACAGATGGATTTGTTGTCACAGCACACGGATTTATTGAAATCGACGGTGTCGCTGATGCCGGACAGATCACCGCCTATAACCACCTTGGAGATGACGCGCGCACAATAGGTGGACTTGGTGTGGCTCTTACTCATGTATGGTCGCGTGGTGACGTTAGTGCCGACGGTCCTGATGTAAAAGTTGAGTTCAAAATGTTGAGCGATAGTCGCGACAGACAGGCAATGCGTGCGCTTGTTCGTATGGCAGCCACGCTTGTAACAACCGGAGCCTTAAACAACATTGGTGTTGGCTGGATATGCGATGATCAAGCAACACCTTGTGCTGTGCTGCTTGATATGTCAGACGATCAACTCGATTCGTGGTTAATGTCGCATCTAGGACATCAATCCCATGCGGTGGGAACGTGCCGAATGGGGGATTTTAAGGACTCCCAAACAGTGGTGTCGCCACACGGACAAGTGCACGGCGTGTCTTCACTGTGGGTGGCTGACGCATCAGTATTTCCAAAGATCCCTAGAGCCAACACAAATTTGCCAGTAACAATGGTGGCTACCCGAATTGCTGGTTTTGTTTTGGATTTTTGTCGCTCTGGATTTTTCGGCGGATGACAAATATCCAGCCACCAATTACGCTAGCGCTAAAAAAGAACCACTGACCTGCGTACGAAAGATGTGGTCCGTTGTCAAGAGTAGGGTTAATCACTCGCGCAGGCCAATCACCCTCGGGTGGTGTCGAATCAAATCGCTGAATGTACATCGGCGCGAGGTCGCCATCAAACTGTGCATCAATGCGCGGAATGTCAATACGTTGCCACTCCACAACAACGCCACCTGATGCGTCGATCGCACCTCCAAATGATCTGGTCTGAGACCGCCTAAGAAACCCAGTCACGCTCACGGTTGAGGTTGTAGGTGCAGGTACGGATTGAGCCAGCGGGATGAATCCCCGGTTAATCAATACGGTGATGCCTGATGCGGTTCGTAGCGGCACCACAGAGTCGACACCAGATGTTCCATTTTGGGATTTGTTAACTACGGTGATGGCATCACCAAGTAGGTAAGAACCCGTGATTATGACGGGTCGCCATTCAACTGAGTACGGGTCGGTGGCGGTAGTCACGACTGATTCAAAAGAACTGACGGCTGTGGAGCTATTTGACCGCACTAGAGAGTTGAAGGCTTGGCGTTGATCGAGGCGATGAAGTTGCCAAAACGCCAGATTTATCATCAAAATAACCGCGCCACCCGCAAGAAGATGCAGCAGCAGCCAACGAGGACGAACAAGAAATCGATACATGCTTTATCCAAAGGTAGTGCGGCGAGTGCTTCGGACTACCGTCATGGTGTGACAATCAAGGAATACACCCAAGAGAATCTGACTGACGAGTGGTGGTCCGACATATTTGGCCAATCGGTCAAGGCCGGAACTTCGGTTGCCATAGGTGATGGTCTAGTAGGCATGAACTTACGCGTGCCGTTGATTTCAGACTCCCCAGAAGTTCCATCATCGGTTGTCGTTAAGTTGGCCTCAAATGATCCTACAAGTCGGTTCACTGGAATAACTTTGCGCAACTACGAACGTGAGGTGAAATTTTACAATGGTCTTGCGTCAACAGTCGACATTAGAGCCCCGCGTTGTTTTTTTGCCGAGTGGCACGAAACAGGTGGCGATTTTGTGATTGTGCTTGAAGACATGATGCCTGCCGAACAAGGAAACCAAATCACTGGCTGCGGTCTTAATCATGCCGAAGCGGCAATTGATGAATTGGTAGCACTTCATGCACCACGATGGAATGATCCGTCGCTATGGGAAGTTGATTTTTTGCAGCGTCGCGCAACTGCAGAGGATGCCACGATATTACAGATGATGTACAGCGGGGTTAAGTCTGCTTTTTTGTCAACCTATGGCGATGCAATCTTGACTACATGTGGTGATTCTGGAATAGATTTTGTGCACCAACTTGAGAAAATTCTTACTCCCTATGTTTGCGAGAGAGAAGAGCCCTTTACGGTAATCCACGGAGACTTTCGTTTAGACAACATGTTGTTTGCTTCAGCCCAAGGTGGCGCACGATGTGTAGTTGTCGATTGGCAGACACCCGGACACGGAAACGGAATTGCAGATCTGGCGTACTTCATCGGGGCAGGTCTCGTACTACAAGATCGCCGCGCCTATGAGCAACAGCTCGTTGATCGTTATATTACGGGGCTGAAATCACGGGGTGTAGATGTTGACGCGACCTGGGTTCATCGGCTCTATCGACGAGAAGCAGCAGCCGGAGTATTGATGAGCGTTGTCGCGTCTCAGATTGTGCAGCGCACCAATCGCGGCGATCAGATGTTTACGGCAATGGCGACTCGACATATTCAGCACGCACTAGATAGTGAAACACTGTCGCTGATCTGATGAGTCCCAAACTCAACCCGGCTTTGCTTCGCTGTCGGCGAATCCTCAATGAGCGGATTCGCCCACAAGTGACTACTAATACTGCTGACCTCCAAGTGTGGGCCGCAACCGCACATTTTGAACCCGTGAGTTTTGTTCAAGCCAAAGGTTTTGTGTATCAACCATTTGTGATGGGCTCCTCGGTTGCGCCGGCCTGGCACACTCGATGGTTTATTTTGCGTGGCCATATTCCAAAGAATTGGGATATAGACACGTCTACAACCAAGGTTGCAGTACATCTAGATCTTGGTTTTATTGGCAATTATGATGGCTTTCAAGTTGAGGCGATGCTGTATCGCGATGGTTGTGCTGTGCAGGCGATTCAACCGGACCGACGCCGATATGTCCTTGAGGTTGCCACGCCGGGAGAAGACCTTGAGTTCTATCTAGAAATCGCCGCCACGCCAATGGTGTCCAACCTCGTGGTCAGCAAAGAAGCGAGCGGACCAACGATCACTCAGTATGCCGATCCTGCAACAACTCCGACAACACCTCTGTATCGCTTGAACATTGCTCGATTAGAACGTCGCCTTATCTCGATGGAACATTTTGCGTTGGTGTTTGACACTGTTTTAGATCTTGCTACTGACCTATCTATCAACGACCCGATGTATGCGACAACCATTCGGGCACTTGAGGATTCGATTGCGAATATCGACATCGCCCACATATCGCCGAGCGCACAGAAGGCAACAGAGATCTTGAACGGTGTACTTTCGTTACAAAATGGCGATGTGAGCCATCAAATCGTGGCAACTGGACACGCACATCTAGATACTGCATGGTTGTGGCCGTTGCGAGAGACACGGCGCAAAGCAGCTCGCACATTTGTTAACGCAATAGGCATGGCGCGCCGCCATCCCCAGCACGTTTTTAGTGCTTCTCAAGCCCAGCACTATGAATGGGTGCGAGTAGACCATCCCGATTTGTTCGTACAGATTCAACGCCTTGTTGCTGATGCACAGTGGTCACCAGTAGGTGGAATGTGGGTAGAAGCCGACCTCAATTTAAGCGGCGGTGAAAGCCTGTGCCGTCAGTTTTTATACGGACAAAGTTTCTTTGAGAAGTGGTTTGGTGCTCGTTCGGATGTTGCATTCTTACCAGATGATTTCGGCTATCCAGCGGCATTGCCTCAAATTGTGTCTGAGTCCGGATGTTCGTATTTCTTCACTCAAAAACTTTCGTGGAACGAAACGAATGTCTTTCCGCATCACTTGTTCTGGTGGCAAGGTCTAGACGGCTCAAGAGTACTGACACACTTCAGTCCAATTGACACTTACAACGCTACAAACTCCCCATCGCAGTTGCGTTTTGCTGCCAAGAACTATCTTGATCACGCAATCTCTGAAACATCATTGTCATGTTTTGGCCATGGCGACGGAGGTGGTGGTCCAACAGATGAGATGGTGCAACGAACACAGCTCCTCGCCGATGTGAGTGGTATCCCAAGAGTTCGCTTTGGTTCACCATCTGAGTTTTTCGCGCAAGTAAGTCATGAGTCCGGAGATATCGCTCCGATTTGGGTCGGTGAGATGTATCTCGAAAAACATCGTGGCACTTTGACTTCACAGGTCAAGACAAAGCAAGCCAGTCATGCCGCCGAAAGAGCGCTTCGAGAAGCCGAACTGTGGAGTGTTTCAACTGGTGCCAGTACTCCAGACTTGGCAGAGCAGTGGCAGAATCATTTAACTCAACAGTTTCATGACATCTTGCCTGGATCGTCGATTACATGGGTGCATCAAGACGCTGAGCGAATATTGGGCGAAGTCATTTCGGATGCTCGTGCGATATCGGCAACAGCCATAAGCACCACAGCCGAACAATTCTGTCTAACGGTCGTCAATGCTTCTTCATTTGACCACTGCGGAGTTGTCATTTCAGATCTGCCTGCTGGTCTGATTGGGCTCAATGCAACAGTCAGTCTGGTGGTCCATCATGACGACCAAACATCAATGGTTCAACGTTTGTCCTCTGGCCGAATTGCATTCATGTGCAGTGTGCCCGCACTAAGCACGGTTCCTGTTCGCATCTCCGAGGGAGTCGCTGTGGCGCCAGAGAACGCGGTGGTATCAGCCCAAGATGCAAGCGGAATATTGGTGTCCAACGATCGCATAGCAATGCATGTCACGCCAACAGGGGACATCGATTCTCTTATCGAGATATCAACACACAGAGAGATCGTGCCAACCAATGCAGAGATAAACCGCTTGGTGCTGCGATCTGATCAACCAGGCGAATACGATGCGTGGGACATCGATGAGCCAGATACGAGAGGTAGTGGCAACGCGATTGAGGGTTGGTCTGTTGAACTTATTGACGATGGCTCGTTGGTGACGATATTGCGTCGATCATGTGCGGTGGGTCCGTCACACTTTTTACATGACATCATGGTGTGTGCCGGTGAGGCAATAGTGAACAACGAATTGCATGTTCTTTGGAACCATGACGAGACACGATTGCAAGTACAAGTTCCGCTCGATATCCATGCGTCAGTGGCAACATGTGGCACACAGTTTGGCCACATTGAGCGTCCACGCCATACCAACACATCCTGGGATGCTGCAAAATTTGAAGTATGTGCACATCGGTATGTCCACGTCGGCGAACCTCGCTTTGGTGTAGCTCTCATGAGTGCTGGCGCGCATGGCTTTGATGTGCGCAGTGACTCGCTTTGCATGTCACTGTTGAGGTCGCCACGTTTTCCTGACCCTGTTGCCGATCGGGGTGAGCAAACTCTTGGATGGGCGATCTGGATTAATGCGGCAGAAGCTTTTGCTGCTGGCCTTGAGGCGCAGGCGCACCGACTTACCGATCCTGTTTACACGCTGCAGGGAGAAACTCGTGTCGGTGCATGCATCGAGCATGATTTGCGTGGAGTCGTTGTAGAGGCGGTTAAATACGCCCACGATGGCTCTGGCGACATCATTGTCAGGATATGGGAATCCTCGGGTGATCGCGTTTCAGGCAAGTTGCAGACACCTATGGCTACAGGTGGCAAGACCAACGCGATGACAGCGCACGAATCAAATATTTTGGAGGACACACTGGCACCAATATCTGTCAATGACGGATCAATTGTGCTCACGATGCGTCCGTTTGAGATTCGGACTCTACGATTCAAGGGATGAAGGCTGATTCGCGAGGGCTCATTGTTTTTGATGGACAATGTGGTTTTTGTCGTCGCTGGATTCGATACATGAATCGTTTCAAACGACATCCCGACTCAGTTGCTTGGCAGCAAACCGATCTTTTGGAACTAGGACTAACGGCAGAGCAGTGCATGGCAGCCGTACAGTGGATCGGACCAACCGGAGTAATTGCATCTGGATCAGATGCTGCAGCCAGGGTGTTAATCGTGGCCGGTTTGCCGTGGAGCATTGTTGGTCGAATCATGTTTGCGCCAGGGCTTCGCGCAATAATGCAACGCGCCTACCGTTGGGTGGCAAATAATAGGTATCGATTTCGTGGAGACCCGATACCAGAGTGTAGTTAGTGCACTATGAAGTTTGACCCACGAAGTTCATTGAGTTCTTGAACGAGTTGATCAAGATGACGAGGGTCTTTTGTTAAGAGCTGGTGTTGTCGACTGACATCAATGGGCAACGCAAGTATCAAATCGCTCCATCCGCAAAAGGGCATCCCCAAGACCACGCGCAGTGCGAGAGTCATTGCCAAAACAGGATCTGCGTCATAGTTGCGCAGAAGAGTTTTGGCTTCAATTTTTTTCAGCCGTCGAACTAGCCGACTCGCTATTATCCGCCGGGCAATAAATGGGGAAAAGTATTCTCGGTAGCGATCTTGCAAATCCCTAGTACGCCAATCATTGTCAGTTATTTCGCGGCGACAATAAATTGAACCACAACTGCAGATAAATCCTTTCTGTCCAGATGCGGTGGCCATTGCAGCGTCATACGTAATTTCCTGCCCTGCAGGGATATCTCGCATTGCCACAATCTGTACGGCGTTACGGAAACCGCAGTTGGGGTCACAAGAGTGATTGACGAGATGTGCTGGCTCGGGATGTGTCTGCCTCTGTAAAAAGAGATCCTGCTCAATTTGTAGACAATCCGAAAGGACTACTGATGGCAATGGCTTAATGGCATCAGATGAACAAATCGATCCACCAAAAACAGCGATCAATGTTCCAGCCCGAATGGGATCGATAGCAAAGACCCCGAGTTTATTGCTGTCATGCAGCCGTGCAATAGCACAAGGAGTGAGTAAATGACACAGGTACGCCATGGCGAGCCAACCTCAACTCCGCCCGCTGAGGATGCCAATACGGTATCGCCGCAATGACGCCATCCCACCGATGAATCTATAGATACAAATAACCACCGGTCTTGCTACGGTTGCAGGGCGAGTAACACTGAAAAAGGGGACATCATGACCGACTGGAACTTCGGGCTCATATTCAAAGCCAACGCCAAGAAAGCGCCCAATCGTCCAGCCCAGATTCATACTGGAGTCACCCAAACATGGGGCGTGCTGCATCAACGCTCCAATGCTTTGGCAGCAGACATACTGGCAGCTGGTCTTGGTCATCAATCAAAAGTTTCGTGCTATTTGTATAACTCGCCAGAATATCTAGAGACGATGTATGCAGCTTTTCTGGCCGGATGTGCACCAATCAACACCAATTATCGCTACGGCGCCGAAGAAATCGTTTATCTATTTGATAATGCAGATGCCGAAGCTGTTGTCTTCCACGGTGTTTTTGCCGAGATGATCGACAGCATTCGTGCTCGTCTTCCAAAAGTCAAAAGATGGTACATGGTCGCTGATTCAGTGACAACTGTTCCGTCGTGGGCGTTGAGTTATGCAGACATTGCATCGCGAGCCGTGCCTGACGTTGAGCCCAAGACGCCACTTTCGGGAGATGATCTCTTGTTGCTCTACACAGGCGGAACCACTGGCATGCCCAAAGGCGTGATGTGGCGTCAGGACGATTTATACAATGTCTTGGGGTCTGGCGGTAACGCGCCTGCCGGTATCGCGCCTGTAGATAATCTTGATCAACTTCTCGAGAGACTTAATCCTGAAGTTGCTGGACTACGCACGCTGGTTGCGTGTCCTCTGATGCACGGAACTGGTCAATTCATGGCCCTAAATACTCTTGCCGGCGGTGGATGTCTCGTCACGCTTTCGAATCGCAGTTTTGATGTGCCAGCGTTGTGGCAGACAGTGCAAGATAGCGCCGCAAATATCATAGTTATCGTCGGACAAGCTTTCGCTGGTCCGATGCTCGAAGAACTTGATGCGCATCCCGGAAAATATAATCTCAGCAGTGTCGTCATGATCGCATCGTCTGGAGTGATGTGGCAACACGAGAACAAAGAAGGCTTACTCGTGCACATGCCAACCACAATAATGTTTGACAGCCTTGGTTCGTCTGAGGCGGTTGGTCTTGGCGGGTCAACGAGCGTCAAAGGTGCCGCCCAAAAAACAGCACAATTTTCGCTTGGTCCTAACTGCGTCGTGTTTGCTGAAAACGGTGAACGAGTACAACCTGGTAGCAGCCAAACTGGAGTTGTTGCTGTCGGTGGTCCAATTCCTCTCGGGTACTACAAAGACGAAGCAAAGAGCGCACAGACATTTCGAATTTTTGAGGGGCGTCGCTGGAGTGTCCCGGGCGATTGGGCCGAAGTCAACGCGGATGGATCGGTGCATTTACTGGGCCGCGGTTCTGTGTGTATAAATACGGGCGGAGAGAAAGTTTTTCCAGAAGAAGTAGAAGAAGCAATGAAGACGCATCCTGCAGTTCGAGACGCTGTAGCAGTTGGTCTAGCGGACAAGCGCTTTGGAGAAACCATTTGCGGAGTCGTTGAGTTTGAGTCCCAACAGTCTGTGTCGTTTGAAGAACTTAATGCCCACGTCAAGAAATCACTCGCCGCCTATAAGGCACCGCGAAACATGGTGGTAGTGAGCACAATCGGCCGAGCGGCAAATGGCAAGGTTGACTACAAGCGCCTTAAAGAACTAGCCGCGTCATCTATTGGTCCATCATGAGTGTTAATCGCGCCGATAACTTGCGCGACCGGTTGCGCAACGGCGAATCGGTGCTGATGCCTGGTGTTTGGGATCCATTATCGGCGTTGCTCACTCGCGACGCGGGGTTTAATACTGTGTTTATGTCAGGGTTTTGTGTCTCAGCAACATTGCTTGGCGAGCCTGACATCGGATTAGTCACTCAAGCAGAAATGGCCGAGGTTGCACGCCGAGTATGTGCAGCGATTCCAGATGTCAATGTTGTCGTCGATGCGGACACCGGGTACGGCAACCCCAGCAATGTCATTCGCACGGTAGAACTTTGGCAACAAGCAGGTGCAGCAGGGATGTTCTTAGAAGACCAGGTGTGGCCAAAAAAATGTGGCCACATGGATGGCAAACAAGTAGTGCCTCGTCAAGAATGGCTTGCTAAGTTACGCGCAGCAGTAGATCATCGCGATTCACTACACATCACGGCGCGCACCGATGCTCGCGGAGTAGAGGGTCTTGACGCAGCGATTGAGCGGGCAAAGATGGCACGCGACACCGGCGTTGATGCTTTATTTGTGGAAGCCCCTCAGTCAGTCGCCGAGTTAGAGGCGATTGCGGCTGCGCTACCTGACATCACTTTGGTAGCAAACATGGTTGAGACCGGAAAAACTCCGCTACTTACCCCTGCAGAACTAGCAAGCATTGGATTTCATCTCATCGTGTCTCCCTTGACGAGCCTTTTCTCGATGGCATCCGCAATCTCGCAAAGTCTGCAAATTCTTGCCACAGAAGGCACTTTGCGCGCTCATCTTGACCGACTGTTGCCTTTTGATGAGTTCACGACGGTCGTTGGACTTGATAAACACCTCGCCAATGAAGCCGACTACCGCTAAACTAGGGGAGTCGCATTAAGAGAGACCGACAGGTCCGGCAACCGGGGTGCAAACCGTACGGTGCCAGCCCATTTCACGATGGGGATGTGGTTCCGCCTCGGCGGAGCAACGGGCTGTAAAACTTTCCTGATACGAGCAGTTTTTATTATTCGCCAAGGGAGTTTTCATGCGCAACACCAATCAGCACACGGGCACCCCTTATGCAGCGACGGGTGCATGGTTGCAAGGTCATGAAGTTGGTCATCGATCTTTTTTTACATTTGCAATACAGAGACCTTTCACTTTAGATAGTGGTGCATCGCTTCGAGATGTGACATTGGTATACGAAACGTGGGGCACGCTGAATGAAGATCAATCAAACGCAATTCTCATTTGTCATGCATGGACAGGTGATAGTCACGTCGCAGGTGAAGCCGAACAAGGACATCCCACGCCTGGTTGGTGGGAGGGTGTCGTAGGGCCTGGGCAGGCAGTTGATACAAATAAATATTTCGTCGTGTGCAGCAATGTTTTGGGTGGTTGCCAAGGTTCGACTGGCCCCACGTCACCTCATCCCGACGATGGCGCACCGTATGCGTTGCGTTTTCCGGCCGTCACGATACGTGACATGGTTCGCGCCCAGGCGTGGTTGGCAGATTCTCTTGGAATCAATACATGGCACAGCGTCATCGGTGGATCAATGGGCGGCATGCAGGTACTGGAATGGGCAATCACATACCCGCTAAGAGTGAAGTCGATTGTGCCTATTGCTACGTGCATAGAGTCAAGTGCCCAACAAATCGCCTGGGGTGCCATTGGACGCCGTGCATTGTTGATGGATCCATTATGGAACAACGGTGATTACTACTCTGCCGCACCAGATCAGGGCCCGTGGCATGGTCTGGCAATTGCGCGAATGATTGCGCAAGTGACATTTCGAACTGACAACCGTTTCAACGAGAAATTTGGTCGCGAATTATGTGACACAAACTTTCACAGTGATGGAGTGGATCTCTTTGACCGATTTGAAGTAGAGAATTATCTTGACTATCACGGCGACAAACTCATTCGCCGTTTTGATGCGAATAGTTATTTGTATATTGGCAAAGCGATGGACCTACATGATGTCGGACGAGGGCGTGGAGGAGTTTCCCGCGCAATGAGTCGCATTACGGTGCCCACTCTTACTATCGGCATCGACAGCGACATCTTGTACCCGGCGTATCAACAAGAGTTGCTACATGAAAGCGTTCGACAGAATCATCCACTTACCCGATATGTGCAAATATCAAGTCCCGAAGGTCACGATGGATTCTTGATTGAGACAGCAAAAATTAGTACTGAGATATCCAACTTCTTGTTTGCTCTCGAAGAGGCTTCTAGCTAGCTGACTTAAATAACGCATCTAGTGGGGCAATGCATCTACTGGTACTGGGCACTCTCAGCACGACCAGATTTGATTGGCGCAGGAGGAATAAATTTTTGCCTTTTGGAGGGTCTGGTGCTGCACCCGTCACGGTCCAGACACCCTGAATCTCGCGCTTGCTGAGGCCACGCAGGCGAAGGCTCACCATGCCATTTGAAGTAATAATCGCTCTGGCCTCTCTCCATCTACCCTGCGTAGTACCCTGCTCATTAATGACATGAACTCGGCAAGTAAAACGAGAACCATCCTTTGAACACCAGTGTGCTTCGTGCGCATGTAGATACCAAGCCAACACGCCAAGCGCACCCAAGAAACCAAAGGCCGATAGAAAGTTTTCCACAGGTAGATAGTCTCTCACGCCTTGTTCCATGATTCGAAGCAATGTCGTGCGAGACTATATGAATGCTCGCTGTCTTGCTCGGTTCTCAATTCGTAGTGAACTTCATTGGCATGGGACTTGTGCTTTTCGGTGTCGCCTTGGTGATTGTCACGCTGTCGTTTTGGCGAGCGGCCCGTATTGATCCAGAAGCGCTCGCTCCGCTTGAAGTTATGCAGGATAGAAAGTTCAATCGGGCCGATTCGCAAATGAGGATCGAACTGCTCAATAAATTCCGCCCCGCTGGCGCTGAGCCCATCGAGAACATGACTGCTCCGTCTGTCTTGAGTCGCGAGCCCGACTCTGAGCCCGAAAAAGAAGTTTTGGATTCTTTTTCACACGATGACGATGCGTTTGACATCATTGAGAACCCAAATGTGGTGCCAGATTTGATTGACCCACTAATTCACTACCAACATGAAAATGGAGGCCACTAACATGACAGCATTTAATCCCGACGACATGATTGCTCGTTATAAAGAGAGAGCAGCAGCAGTGCGCAAAAGACCATTGCCGCCAGTAGCAGGAGAAGAACGGCAACATTTCATCGCCCAGGCCGAGGCTGACTTCCAAGACTTTGCAATCATTGCTGACTCGATTGCGACGATTGAAGACGGCGTGCTCGTATTGCGAATTGACATGCAATTACAAAGTACATGACATCAGTGTTGGTGCGTGCGCGCACAGCAGGATCTGGTGGGGATGATTTACCTGTCCTGGCGGCAGTTATTGCTGTTCTTGCATGGGGGGCTGGTCCTTTGATGGCTCGCGCCGTGTCTGTTCCGACACCGACTTTGGTCTTCTATCGACTTGCCATTGGTGTTCCACTGATGCTACTTATCGCTCACAAAACAGGCGGAAAATTTTCAGTTGCTCTGATAAAGAAAACATCTTTTCCGGGGATTCTATTTGGGCTGTCAATGCTTACTGGATTCGCCTCAGTCAAACTGACGAGCATCGCTAATGCCACCTTGATTACTACCTTGCAGCCAGCATTGGTATTGCTTGTTGCTCCACGTCTATTTGGCGAGCAGTGGCGTGCTATTCGATTATCTCTGGCGACGGTTGCGTTTGGGGGAGTATCTATTGTTGTTCTGGCTGCAGCCTCAACGAGTGGAGCGAGCTCAAAGGGCGATCTTTTAGCAGGCGTCAATGTCGTGATCTGGACGACGTATTTTTTGATGGCCAAGCATTTGCGAAACTCAGGTATTCATTCATGGACTCTTTTGGCATGTGTGTTTTCTTGGGGATCAGTGGTGGTGGTCCCGTGGGCGTTGTTGTCGCATAGTGACCTAGGCGCAATGAATACAAAAGATTGGGTTCTCGTTTCGTTGATGTCTCTTATTCCCGGAATACTTGGACACGGTCTCATGACATGGGCCCAAAAACACATCGACGTCACGCTCGCCTCGCTGCTTGGTCTGGCGAGTCCAGTGATTTCAACAATCGGCGCTTGGATTATTTTTGATCAAATACTTCGTCCGCTACAGATAGTCGGTGCGGGCATCGTCCTTGGGGCTTTAGCGGCTTTACTACGTAGTTATCGGGGTTCCATTGTCTTAGAACAAGACGCCATAACGCCATCGGTTGATCCATTGCTCTCGTAGGGGATTGAGCCCTGATTCGACTGATTGGGCCGCAGTCAGCCAGAGGGGTTCTTGTCCCTAGGCTGACCGCCTTGAACAGGGAATAATCTTGACCATTAGAACGCAAAGGTCAAGCCCCTCATGGTCTTTTCCTTGCTAGCCTGTGGTTTCCACGCGGATGTGGCTCAGTGGTAGAGCATCACCTTGCCAAGGTGAGGGTCGCGAGTTCGAATCTCGTCATCCGCTCCAATTTTGGGGCTTAATCGTTTTTGCAAGCGTCGTATATGCGTTAAATAGGGCGTTCGATTGACCTGTAGCAATGGGCTGTTGAGCACCACTAGCAATATGTCGTTGCTCGTATGTTCGTCGAATCCCGTCTTGCCACGAAACATCGCATGGTCCGGTGATGGAGAATCGTTTGGTTATGTCTGACACCGAACCCCTCAGACTTCCTGGTACTTCAGTCACGCGTACATCTGGTATGTGACCAGAAAGATCTCCCATGTACGTGCACCATTGCTGTACTGTCACTGCTTCGTCACCACTCCAATTGACAATTGTGGCCGGGACACTTCCCGCATCGAGCAATGCTTCTAACTGGTTGTTGATGTCATCTTGATGGATCAGACTGTAAGGACACGGATCCCAGCGAGTGACAACAGGTTGATCTGCGACTATCCAATCCATGTGATACGCAGGTAGGCCACCGTTAGGTCCGTACGATGCATTCATTCGAGCAATCGTGACTGGGAGTTGCAGAGAACGGGCACAGTATCGGGCCACTGCCTCTTGGCTGATCTTGGAAACAGAATACGTTGGAGACATGATGTAGTTGGCATCACCGAGAGGGTCGGTTTCCACAAATGCATGAAATGGGTCTTCAACAGGTTTGTAAACAGACTGAGTTGACATAACGAGAGCGGCTTTTGCTTTGTGACAATGTTGTAGTAGCAGTCCAGTTCCCTCTGCATTGACAGTTACCGCTCCGTCATAATCAAGACCACTTGTTTTAAACGCTGCAAGATGAATGACATAGGTAAAATCATCCGGCAGTTCTGAGTAGTCACCCGCTGATAAGTCAACAACCCTAGTAGTGATGCCTTGCGACTCAACTTTTTCGCGTGATCCAGGTTCAGAAAACCGTGCAACTCCCCACACTTCGTTGTGCGGTGCCAGAAATTGGACAAGAGGGTATCCAATTTGTCCAGCGGGCCCTGTGATGAGAATTTTTTCATCGGTCAGCATTGGTATGAGATTACCCAGACATCATCTCGGGAGTGAACGTTAATGACTCAAGAGTAGATGCTGTACGATAAGGGTATGCAAAAGGCACTGATTAACGGCATATCGATTGGTTTTCAAGATTCTGGTGGCAGTGGTCCAGTAGTTCTATTGAGTCATGGTTTTTTAATGGATCACTCGATGTTTGATCTACAGGTGGCGGCGCTGCAAGAAAAGTATCGAGTCATCACTTGGGACGAGCGTGGCTTTGGGGTTACTCAGGCTTTGACCGACTTTACGTATTGGGATTCAGCCAAAGATGTCATCGGATTGCTTGATCATCTCGGCATTGACAAAGCGGTGATCGGCGGAATGTCCCAGGGCGGGTTCATTAGCCTGCGAGTTGCTCTACTCGCACCCGATCGGGTGCGTGCGTTGATCCTGATTGATACTCAATCCGGAACCGAAGATCCAGCCCTAGTAGAGGGCTATACCAGCCTACACGATGCGTGGATTGAGCACGGACCAGCCCCTGTGCAAGAAGTAGTTGCCGGACTTATTCTCGGACCAGGTGCATGGCCAGAGTGGATGCATAAGTGGGCTGCACTAGACCGACCACAGTTCAGTCGTGCGTTTCACTGCTTGATGCATCGAGATGATGTCACGTCTCGACTAGCTGAGATAACAGCACCGACCCTGATACTTCACGGAACACTTGATGCCTCAATACCCTTGGTTAAAGCTGAAAATTTGCGAGACCAATTGGGAGGCGCAACAGAACTTGTTGCTGTTGACGGTGCGCCGCACGCATCAAACCTCACGCATCCGACCGAGACAAATGCGGCAATAAGTCGTTTTTTGGGCTCACTCTAGAGGGTCGAGTACACCCAACGAAAAGTTAGGTTTATTCTGGGTTCTAAAATAGGTTTTGATTTTGGTACTTGATGAAGCCACGCATCCTGGCTTTTTCCAGACATCAGCAACAACGAGCCATGAGTTAAGTCAGTGCGGATGGTTTCTTTGGACTCGCGGTGCCGAAGGTCGAATCTGCGGCTCTCGCCCAAACTGATGGAAGCGATCATCGGTTCGGAGCCATTTGATTTTTCATTATCTGCATGCCATCCCATGCTGTCATTTCCATCGCGATACAAATTGATTAGCACAGAGTTGAAATTTGCCGACGCTGCTAACTGGCAAAGTAGGAGCAATTCAGACAGCATCGGCGTCCAAGATGCAGGCGTGCGCAACAATCCAGAATACAAATAAGAAAGATTGTCAACACTGTGCCATGTAGAGAGCCGTGGTTCATTGACTTGCTTGCCAAACATTGTGATGGCGCGTTGTTCCCACGGATTGTGCTGCAAAAGTTGCGAAAAGTAATAGTCAGCAGTGCCGGCACTCAAAAAATTGTGGAACAGTTTGGCGCTTCCATCACGAGGGAGCAATTCCACTGCGTCTTGTTCAGCGCGATGCATATCCAGCAGGCTATCTCTAGGCCCATCTTGGGTTGCTGGGTGCTCAGTAGATATAGCAGTATAGACGGTGTCAAGGGGGGCGTAACTAAATGTCAATCACACCACAAGAAGCAGGATTTGTATTCGTCAATCCTGCGGCCTATGCCGACGACGAAGGCTTTCATAGGGCTTGCACAGTGTTGCGACGCGAGAGCCCGATTCATTGGGTGCAAGCCCCTGTTGGACTCGAGAGTTTGTTTAACCCTTTCTACGCCATTACGCGTCATGCCGATGTTCTAGAGATCGAAGCGCATAACGGGATATTTTTAAATGAACCCAGGCCAGTGCTTGGTGGCGTTGCCGATGATGAGCGACGCAAGCGAGACGGAGACTTGTTGCGCACACTGATTCATGTTGATGACCCCGAACATCGCAAGCTGCGAGGCGTGACTTCTGAGTGGTTTCTTCCAAAAAATCTCGTCAAGTTAGAAAGTCGTATTGCTGAATTGGCAAAGAGGTACGTGGACAAGATGGCAGACATGGGAGGTGAATGCGACTTCGTGAGAGACATTGCAATGTTCATGCCTCTCACGGTCATTTTGGACATTTTAGGATTACCAGAACAGGACTTTGAAAAAATGCTTGTGCTCACACAACAGCTCTTTGGTGCGCAGGACGAAGACATGCAGCGCGGAGCGGATCCGCTCAACGTAATAGAAGTCATCGCTGATTTCTTTGCGTATTTCACAAAACTAACTGAAGATCGTCGTGCCCAACCGAGTGATGACTTAGCTTCAGTCGTGGCTAATGCAGTGATTGATGGCGTTCCTCTTTCGATGATGCAGACCATTTCGTATTATGTGATCACTGCAACTGCAGGTCACGATACAACGTCATCTGCAATTGCTGGCGGGCTGTTAGCTCTGATTCAAAATCCTGACCAATTAGAGCGATTGCGCAATGACCCGACACTTATTAATTCAGCAGCAGACGAGATCATTCGCTGGACAACGCCGGTCAAACACTTTATGCGAACGGCTAATGAGGACTATGAGTTGAGCGGCACAACGATCAAAAAAGGTGAAAGCGTATTGTTGTCATATCCATCGGCCAACAGAGATGAAGATGTGTTCGGGGATCCATTTAAATTCGACGTGGGTCGCAGTCCAAATAAACAACTTGCTTTTGGATTCGGAGTTCATTTTTGTCTAGGGGCAATGCTGGCACGGATGGAAATAAAGGCAATGCTCACGGAATTGATACCACGATTAAAAAGCATCGAGCTCGCCGGTGAGCCAGCCTTTATGAAGACCATTTTTGTTGGAGGGCTAAAACGCTTACCCATTCGGTATCAGGTGGCGTCACCCTGATCTAGGGGTAATCTTTAGATGTCAAGTATTGCCCCCGCGATGCTGGGCCAAAAAGGAGTTCTGCAATGTTTAGTCGCCGCACGAATGCGATTGCTTTTTGCGTCATGCTGGTCATGTCTGCTACTCCGGGTGTTTCGCAGGCGCGAGTCGTGTCTGCTTCTGAGACAACATGGCAAGCACAGACGATGCTGCCAAATAATACGGTTACATTGTCCTCGCTATTGCGCACTAATTTGGTCGGCACAAAGACATGGAGAGTGGGCGGCGCCTGCGACAAGAACTCGCTACGACTGACGACACATAGTTCTGGTTTTTGTCGAGTGACGGTCTCTATCAAGGCAAAAGGAAAAAAGACAAATACTTTTTCGATGCGCTTTAAGATCGTGGCGGCATCAGTTGCTGCGACAACAACTTTGCCTGCGCCAATATTGACTCCCGAAGTGCCACTGATCTATGTCACGGGCGTTCCAGAAAAGACATCTCCCCAATGGAACGTGGCAATAGGTAGCTATGTGCGGGGCAAGGATGTGTTCCCTCTTGAAAAAACGTTGCCTGCTGCAACGACTGTCGCGTGTGAACAAGCAAAGAAGGTCATAACAGGTGTCGTGGTGCTGTCGTTTGGAATTCAAACTGCGACGGGTACTTCTGGTTGGGGAATGGGTATCTCATACGAAAATATCGCCAAAGTGGCGTCAGCGTGGGCTACTGGTTTGGCCTCATGCGGCACTGGCCAGTGGGAAGTTTCTATCGGTACCAGCAACGCAGGTGGTGTTTCGCGTTATAACGGATACCTAGGTGGCGTAGCAATGGCAGTTGCTGTGGCGCGCACTCGGGAGTTGGCTGACCCAAGAGTTTTGATCTCGGGTTCGATGGACCTAGAGCCGGGCTGGGGGCCACCGGGACAAGCGCGTGCATGGGTAGATGGTTACGTGGCAACAACAAAGGCGCGCCTCTGGAACTTTGGGTCCGCAGATGGGTGTCCTCAAAAAGTCGGAACGCTGACCTGCAACAATGGTTGGACGATTGACGACGTGCTGTGGATGTCTTCTCACGCTGGTCCAAATGTTATGGCGATGCCACAAATTCATACGCAAAGCGGTTCGCAGGCTCGGCAGTGGGCGGTCATGGCGGCACGCTCAATTGAGATGGGCAAAACGCTTCGCATTGGAGCTCTGACGGTTCAAACTGCGGCCTGCACGATAGCCAAAGGCGGATGTCCGACGACTGGTGTTTCTGCATGGGATGGATGGATGCAGTTGCGCCGAGCTCTTGACGCAACTGCATCTACGGTTGGCACCCCAATAGGTGCGCCAATGGATATTCGCTGGGGCTGGGGCGGTCCGTTTTATATTCCACCGCCAACGACGACAACGACGACGACGACGACAACTACGACAACTACGACTACAACGACTACCACGACTACGCCAACAACTACGTCAACAACTACGTCAACTACGTCAACAACGTCAACAACGTCAACAGTTGCGCCAGCGTAATACTGCTGTGGCTATGCCTGCCAGTTAGTAAAAGCGTCAATTGTGGCGTATACGTCTCCAAGCGGATACAAAATAGGGCAGGTGGCTCCGTCTGAGATGTACTCGCTTACTTTTTGGCGAGCGTCATCTGGTGTACCTGACGCAGTAAGCATGTGCACGATGTCATCTGGCACTAATTTTGAAGCAGCAACAACCTGGTCGTGGGTGGCTGGCCAAGTCAGCACTTCTCCTACTTTGTCAAGCAGTGATTGCGGAACGCCAGATGCCTTCATGATGTGGGGTTGTTGACCTAAATACTGTGTCACCATCAATCGCGCCATGTCGATGGCCGTGGCACGGTCTTCATGAACAGAGCAGACCACTAGTTGAGGGCGATCAATGTTCTGCCAATTTCTGCCTGCCTTGTCTGCACCAATCGCAAGGTGTTCGATGGCCTGGCGGTTGTAGTCAGGTGACACAAGATAATTCAGCACAACTCCGTCTGCTATCTCGCCAGCTAACTCCATCATCTGCATGCCAGTTGCACCAAGATATATCGGCACATCTTTTGGCCGTCGATCTTGGTACACGTAGTCCAACTCAACTCCGTCAAGGTGAACGAATTCGCCCTGAAAAGTGACTGTCTCGTTTGCCAACAAAGCGCGAACAGACGTGATGATTTCCCGCATCGCACGCAATGGTTTGTCGCGGCTGACGCCAACTTTTTGTGCCAACGGGTCCCACCACGCACCGATCCCCAAAATCACTCGCCCAGGCGCAAGGTCATCAAGGGTGCTAAAAGTTGCTGCCAAACGAGCAGGGTTGCGAGTCCAGCAATCCACCACTCCAGAACCGATTTTTATCGTGTCTGATATTGCAGCAAACGCCGCCATCGGAACAATCGCATCACGCACAAGACGGCTATCTGCTTGCCAAACCGCATCAAAGCCATGCGACTCGGCATACGTGACATACTCCATTCCCTCACGAATCGGGTGCGCGTCTTGTAGATAAATTGCTACTGGTGTTGGCATCACTCGTCCTTAGTACAAAATAATCAATCGCTTGAATCAGAGTCCTTGGTGGCCATGGGCAAAGAGTGTCGCCACACGCCATCCGCATCATGTAGCGCGGCCGCGACTGCAGGAGCTGTTGGCACAAGACCTATTTCACCAACGCCTTTGATTCCGTACGGGCTGTTTGGCTGGGGACATTCAACAAGCGTGACTTCGATTGGTGGAACATCTTTAGGGCGTAAGATGCCAAGAGAACGCAATGTCATATTGGTGGGATAGCCGCGTTCATCCGACGGGAAATCTTCGGTTAGCGCATATCCAAGACCCATGTGAACCGAACCTTCGACTTGCCCTTCACATAGTTGGGGATTAACCGCACGACCGACGTCATGAACTGCGATTACTCGCTCAATTTTTTGTGTCTGGCGATCCATAATCACCATTTGTGCTGCGTATCCAAATGTCGAGTGAATAACAGGGTTCTCTACTCCGGGTTCACCCAGATGCTGGGTCCAGTCAATGACGTATTCACCCATGTAGTCAGTGTCTAATTTACGACCACCCGCTGTTGCGGCATGACACGCACGCTGAACACTTGCGGCGCCCATAAGAGTGCCGCGACTGCCTGTTGTTTGACCAAAACCAAGTTGACGAGTCGTGTCAACGATGACACGAATCCTGTCGGCGTCAATGCCAAGTTCTTCGACAGCTACTTGCAATGCGACGGTGTGAACACCTTGTCCCATCTCAGTCCAGCCATGCCTCACTTCAACGGTGTCGTCAGAACAAAACCTCACGACAGCGCGAGTCACTTCCCGGAATCCATTTCCGAGGCCAGAGTTTTTGAGGCCCAAACCTAGACCGATTGCCTTACCAGCGGCGCGCTCGGCGTCGTAGCGAGGCTTAATCTCGTCAAGACAGCGCTCTGCCCCAATGCAACCGTCATCCATGATTTGGCCTGGTCCCCACACTTGCCCTGGGCGGATGACATTGAGTTTGCGAATCTCCCAGCCAGATATACCCAATTCAGCAGCAAGACGATCGAGACAACCTTCCATCGCAAACTGCGCCTGGTTAGCTCCAAAACCACGGAATGCACCACAGATGGGATTGTTTGTGCGCACAGCAACCGACGACACATCGACTGTCGGCGTGTGATACGGCCCTGTTGCATGACCCGCTGCTCTTTCAAGAACTTTCATGCCAACGCTCGCGTATGCCCCAGAGTCACCCACCATTCGGGCGCGAACTGCGGTCAGTAGACCAGTGCTGTCACAGCCAACCGTGTATTCCATGCGGATCGGGTGACGTTTAGGATGCACTAACAAACTTTCTTCGCGCGAAAACGTGCACTTGACGGGTCGTTGCAGTATCCAAGCCGCCAGTGATGTTTGGGCTTGATTTGACATGTCTTCTTTGCCGCCAAAGGCGCCACCATTTGAGACCAACTCAACGGTTACTTGTGCCGGATCAAGAGCAAGCACGGCGCAGATTTGATCACGATCGTCCCATACACCTTGACCACCAGAAAAAACATGCATGGTGCCAGATGCAGTGTCGGGCACAGCCAAAGTACTTTCGGGTTCAAGGAATGCTTGTTCAATTCTTTGGGTCTGAAAAATCTCCGTAACGACGTGTGCGCTTGCGGCTAGGGCTACATCGACATCGCCGCGGGTGTATTCGCTCCGCGACAAAATATTTGTGTCGGTATTCCATACAGCAATTTCAGAATCATCTAAAGCAGATATTGCATCGACAACTGGTCGCATCTCTTTGTAAGTTATATCCACGAGAGTCGCTGCAAAACGGGCCTGACGCAGCGTCTCGGCAACTACGAATGCCAGCACATCTCCACCAAAAGAAGTTTGTCCCCCAATTGGAATAAAAACGGGCCAGTCCTTATGAATAATGCCGACATATAAGTCTCCTGGTACGTCTGCAGCCGTAAAAACCGCCACAACACCTGGAGCACCTAGTGCACGAGTCGTATCGATTGCGATAATTTGGGCCCTTGTATGGGCAGTGAGATGAACAGCCCCGTGCAGCATTCCGGCAACACGCATGTCGTCTATATAATCGCGATCACCTAGTGCTAGTTCGAGCGCTTCATACTTCATGCCGCGGGATCCGATTCCACCTGGTTTTTCGACGGTAACTGGGGTGCCATGGGCAACTGCCTCAATTGCGTCAAGAATCTTTACGTATCCGGTGCAACGACAAAGATGAGCGCCTAGATGTCGCGCCATGTCTTGTCGTTGTAGGTCGGCTCCTTTTTTATCCACCTGAGCTTTTGCTCGCATCACTATTCCGGGAATACAAAACCCACACTGCAGACCTCCGCATGAAGCAAAAGCCTCGGCGTACTTTTGGCGCTCAGATTCATCTACGCCCTCGAGCGTGACAACATTTTTGCCAGCAACTTTAGACACTGCATATTGGCACGACACTTGAACCTTGCCATCAATCATCACCGTGCAGCATCCGCATTGCCCAGTGGGGGAGCATCCGTCTTTGGCAGAAGTGATATTGAGTTCTTCCCGCAGAGCGGACAACAAATGAGGATGATCACCAGCAACCGTGACTTCGCATCCATTGACCACAAATGACACCGGCGCGTGTGATGTATGGGCCGTATCAGTCATAGCATTGAATTTATACTATTTGTCAACCTAAAACCCACTATAATGTGGACTTCAGTCGTATTAGAGGCAATAAATGTTCTAAAATCTCATCGTGAAGAGTGCCTTTGTTCGTCGTTTTCTCACTATTGGCGGTGTCTTGGTAGTTGGCGTGCTTCTCGTGATGTTGTTTCCTGTGTGGTTCATCCTGGGCGCTCTTGCTGATGTGTTGCGTACCAAGTTCCGGTTGCCGATCGTGCGCTTATTGGCTTTTGGCACTTGTTGGTGCTGGCTCGAAATTGCAGGCGTCACGATGGCGGGTGCACTTTGGATCGCAGGACAGTCGGGTCGTCGGTCGGCGCATTACGCAATCCAAAGGTGGTGGTCAGCGCGTGTACTTGCAGCAGTACGAGTGACATGTTCTTTGCGAGTTGAGGTCGAAGGGCTTGACACACTGGGGACTAAACCATTGGTGGC
Organism: Ilumatobacteraceae bacterium; assembly: GCA_009691255.1. Lineage (GTDB taxonomy): Bacteria > Actinomycetota > Acidimicrobiia > Acidimicrobiales > Ilumatobacteraceae > UBA2093. The sequence goes on along the minus strand of SHUT01000004.1, from coordinate 8,803 downwards.
ACTGTGTCGACACGCCAGTATCGCTGACGCATTGACCGCTGGCTGGGTGTTGTCGGTGGGTGCGCAACGAAATCCGCGGTTTGTATTGAAAAAAGAATTGTCATTTGACCCATGCCTGGATGTCGTTGGTCGTCGGATACCGAATTATTTCGTCGATCGTTCAGCAGTAAATACTGAGTCAGAACTCGCTGGTATTGCCGAGATGGCGCGAGGCATGACAGACGGCGATGTGGCTATCATATTTCCCGAAGGCACTCGAACAAGTTCCAAGAAACTTCAACATGCACTTGAGAAAATTCACATCAAAGACCCTCAACGTGCTGGGCGACTGAACAGTCTTAAGTATTTATTGCCCCCGAAGTCTGCTGGCTCTGCGGCACTGATAGATGCGGTGCCCGCTGCCGATGTGATCACCGTATGGCACGTCGGCTTTGACGGTCTTGATAATTTTAGAGGAATGCTTAAGCGCCTAGCTACCAAAGAAGCAGCAGCTCGAGTGGTATTGACTCGTCATGCTCGCGCGAGCGTCCCTTCCGGAGCCGCCTTTGCGGAGTGGCTTGATGCGCAGTGGTTGGAAATGGACAGAAAACTAAACGAAGTCATCGCAATAAGAAAAATGGGGTAACTAATGGCAGGCAATGCGTTGCTTTATAGCGCTCTAGCAATCACCATATTGATGCTCGCGACATGGGGGCTGAGTGTGTTGCTCAAAAACGCCTCAATCGTAGACGTCGTCTGGGGTCTTGGGTTTGTAGTGGTGGCGTGGGTCATGCAAATCACAATCGATGGTGATTCACCGCGCCAGTTGTTACTAACTGCCATGGTCACTATCTGGGGTTTGCGACTGGCTGGCTACTTGTACTGGCGTAATCACGGTAAAGGCGAGGACTGGCGTTATGTTGCGATGCGCAAAAAACGGGGCGCACAGTTTCCGATTTATAGTTTGGTGACGGTATTTGGTTTGCAAGGAACACTGATGTGGATCGTTTCGTTGCCAGTACAATTAGGAAACGCTGACGCAACCCCCAGCATTGGACCAATCGCGGTGATTGGAATTATTTTGTGGTTCGTCGGAATTAGCTTCGAAGTCGTCGGAGACCGTCAATTGGCGCGGTTTCGTGCTGATCCCGATAGCTCCAGCAAAGTTCTCGACACTGGCTTATGGAGCCTGACGAGACATCCAAATTATTTTGGTGACTCGCTGGCGTGGTGGGGTATCGCCGTTGTGGCGGCAGAAACAGGGTCTGGTGCAATTGGTCTTATCGGTCCTATCGCAATGACATTTTTCTTGATGAAAGTTAGCGGTGTGCCAATGCTTGAGCGTTCGATGTCAAAGCGCAAGCCCGGCTATGCGCAATACATGCAGCGGACAAGCTCGTTTTTTCCGCTCCCCCCAAAGAAGAAGTAGACGGTCTTTACTAACGAGGAGAGAGGGCTGCTGTTAGTTCAGCAATGATGTCGTCTGGATGTTCAAGACCAATCGACAAGCGAATAAGTCCATCGGTGACACCCATTGCCGTAAGCATTTCAGTAGGTAAGCCAACATGCGTACTAGTCAGTGGGTGACAAACAAGAGTTTCGGTGCCACCAAATGATGTTGCGCAATTAATTATTTCAAGTCGAGTGAACATTTGTCGAACGGCTTCGACTCCGCCGCGAATTTCGCATGCAATGAGTGAACCACCGTTGCTCATCTGTTCTTTGGCGAGAGTATATTGCGGATGTGACGATAGATGCGGATACATCACGCAAGAAACTTCTTGATGTTCTTGCAATGCATTGGCGATTTTAAGTGCCGACGAGGATTGTTGACGAAGGCGCACCGGTAAAGTGCGAATACCGCGTAGGCCATTGAGTGCATCGTATGGAGATGCTGTCGCTCCATGCAGCACGCCATACAACCAGAGTGCATCAATCAAGTCTTTTTCGCCAGCAACTACACCCAGCATTGCATCGTTGTGGCCACCGATACCTTTTGTCGCTGAATGCAAGACAAGATCGACTCCGTAGTCGAGTGGTCGTTGTGTGATTGGTGTTGCCAAGGTTGAATCAACAACGGTGAAGGGACCCTTGATTGCTCCGAGCTCAACCAAGTTGCTAATTGATAGTCGCGGGTTAGACGGAGTCTCGGCCAGTATCAACATTGTGCGACCAGGTTGAACAGCGGCGCTAAACGCGCCAGACTGGGAAGGGTCAACATAAGTGACGTCAATTCCAAGACGACGACCCGGTCCTTCTAAAAATGCAAGTGTTCCGCCGTACAGGGTATTTTGTGCCACGATATGGCTGCCAGAATTACAAAACGCCAGGACAACAGAAGCAATCGCTCCCATACCAGACGCAAAGGCCATCGCAGACTCAGCACCTTCTAGTTCAGCGATGGCCTTTTCAAATTGAGATACGGTGGGATTGGCGTAGCGGCCATAGTAAGCAGATGCCCTTAGTGATGTGGCGCGATCCGCGGTGTCATCGAGGCCGTCAGAAGCCCACACGGTGGCGGCCCACAGCGGAGTTGCAAGCGACTGCGAGTCGTCTCGCCCAGCCGTAATGGCACTGGTATCTGGATCATGGGCCACCGGGTAAGGCTAGCCACGTCAACTAACGGGCGAGCAGTGTTTTAAACACGGTCTTATCCCTCATAACCAGCAGGGGCTGAGGTATGATTTTTAACATGTTTAACTATCTTGACGCCGGAACTGGAAGCATGATTGTGACTGCCCTCGCGGGTGGAATCGCTGGTATTGGAGTGGCCATCAAAATGGGTATGTCTCGATTTAAGGCAAAGTTCTCATCAAAGAGCAATTCTGACCCTGCCTCAGAAGATGCTGCCGATGGCGATAGTTCGTCTTCAACGAACTAGGCGCAATGGCTAACGTGACTCAGGACTCTGGGTCTTTTAGAGATCCATTAAGTCGAGTTTTTGTATCGGGAGATGCCGTATTTCGTGGCTTCACTGCGCTCGGAAAATCTGATCTTGATGCTGTCTGGTCTAAAAAATCAATCCAAGATGCCCTCAAGTCAGGCCAACTCATTTCATGCGAGATGGTCGAACCGTCCTCGGCTGGTTTAGGTCAACCATGGGTGGCCGCAATGAAACACCCAAAAATACCCTTGGTTTCGTATCCATACGAGTGGACATTTTCGATGCTCAAAGACGCGGCGCTGCTACAACTTGAACTCACTCGATCTGCGCTTGCCGACGGAGTCGGAGTCAAAGATGCAACTCCGTACAACATTCAGTTCATCGGATCTAGACCACAGTTTATTGATGCAGGTTCATTCGAACTGCGCAAACCAACTGATCCCTGGTATGGCTATAGACAATTCTGTGAACTGTTTCTGTATCCACTCATGCTGCAGTCTTATTTGGGGGTTCAGTACCAGCCTTTCCTGCGGGGTTCTGTCAACGGTGTGAGCCCAGACACAATGCGCAAATTGTTGCCTCGAAAATTGTTGAAACCCCGCACCGGACGATTGACCCACGTTGTCTTGCACGCAATCGCGCAAGACAGATTTTCAGCGACAAAAGTGGAAGTAAAAAAAGAAGCTGCGAACGCCGGAATGAACGCATCAGTTCTTGACGCGACACTTCGAAAACTCATCAAGCTTGTACAAAGTCTGTCTCTCAAGGACTCAGAGTCAACGTGGTCTGATTATTCAGATCGTGCTCACTATGTAGAAAGCAGCCTTGATGAAAAAGACCGTTTCGTGCGCGATGCTATTGCTCAGTCACATCGCTCTCAGGTGTGGGACATCGGATGCAACGACGGTCGGTTTAGTCGCATCGCGTCTGCACATTCGGATTATGTGGTTGCAATGGACGCCGATCCACTTGTCATTGATCGTCTGTATCAATCTTTACGAAAAGAGAATAACGAAAAGATTATTCCGCTGTATGTAGATCTTGCCGACACGGGCGGTGGCATTGGCTGGAGAGGCACCGAACGAACAGGTTTGTTCACACGTGGCAAACCAGACGTAGTGCTTTATCTTGCGGTCATTCATCATCTAGCGCTTACGTACAACGTTCCAATCGTGAATCAACTTGATCTACTCCGCGATCTCAGCTCTGAATTGGTAATCGAAATGCCCCATGCAGATGATCCGATGGTTAAGACATTATTGCGGAACAAGAGGGAGGGCATTCACGATGATTTCAATCTCGAAACATTCGAGAAGTTGCTCTCAGGGCGTTTTGACGTGCGCACTAAAATGCTCCTAGCCGGAGGAACTCGAACGATTTTCCACGTCGCACGGCGGACATGACACCCAAAAGCATCGTCAAAAATGGTGTCATTTTGCTGGCACTGGCCACGATTTCGATCTCGCAGCCAATACTTGATCTCTACGGCAAGAATCTTCCGATTTTTGCGACAGCAAAGGTAAGTGAATTAGAAGTGGCACTGTTCATCTTTATCGTGGCCTTTGTGCCTACGGTGATTGCCCTTGTTGTTCAAGTGGTGGTGGGGTTCATCAGTGTTCGGTACGCAACCATCGTTCACTATTGCTTTGTTTCGTTACTTTGTTGCATCTTTGGTTTAGCGATTACAAGGCAATTTGGCCTTTCTCAGGACATAGTGGCTTTGGGAGTCTCCGTTCTTATCGGCGCAGCAATCACGGCGGCGATTTTTCGTGTTGCGATGGTACGCACCTTCGTCTCTTATGTCGCAGTGCTGGCACCACTTCTCGTGGGCGTCTTTGTATTGCAAGTTCAGCCGGTCTTTGGTAAATCAAGTGAACCAATTCTGTCATCGACGACTGCTGTTACGGCGCCACCGATTGTCCTGATTGTCTTTGATGAGTCGCCACTCTTTGCGCTACTTGACAGCAGCGGCAACATCAACGCAGAGCGATTTCCGGGTTTTGCAAAACTTGCCTCACTGAGTACATGGCACCGAAATGCCACTGCCGTAAGTCAGCACACTACGCAGGCGGTTCCCGCAATTTTTACTTCTAATATTCCAAAACGAGGTGACCAGCCGTTTCTTTCTGTTCATCCAGACAATATTTTCACGATGCTCCAAACCACGTATCCCATCAATGGCTATGAGTCCGTGACATCACTATGCCCAATACAGGTTTGTGCTTCAACCAATCCCACCGATCTTGAGCGACTTAATGCTCCTCGCCTTAAAACATTTCTTAAAGACGCATCAGTGGTGTTTGGTCATCGCATCTTGCCCAAATCATTGCGCAATAAGTTGCCAGCCATTGGTGAGTCATGGGGGAGATTTTCTGTAAATACGGGGGCGGAAAATAAATCCAATAAGAATAAGGCCGTCGGAGCAGATGACAAGTTCGACCTGACACGTGCTGGAGGGCCATTTTTTCAACTCAGAATGTTTAACGAGGCCATCGATCGTCTGGCAAAATCTAAAACCAATAGCGCCACGATTCTGCATTTGATTGCACCACATCGGCCTTGGTTAATGTTGCCTGACCTGCGCAAAAGTACGGCACCACCTTTCTTGGGTGACCTCAACTTGACGACAGGGTCTGATACCCGCGTTGATCTGCAACGGTACTTGTACCAACTCGGAGCAGTTGATTCGATGATCTCATCATTGATTAGACGAATGCAAAAAGCCGGTCTATGGGATAGATCACTCGTAGTGATAACTGCTGATCATGGAATTTCTTTCGAACCAGGTCTTATGAAGCGTTCAATAGATTTTTCAAATGCGGGTCAGGTAACGGACCTCTTCACTATTCCGATGTTTATTAAAATGCCAAATCAAGAAGCAGGAGCCGTTGATGACTGCGCTGTGACGAACCTTGATTTGCTACCGACAATTTTGGATGTGTCCGGAGTACGTACGCAAGCCCACCTAGAAGGTGTGTCACTGCGAAGTCAGTGTCCAGTGCGCGACAAGCGGCCGATGACAACTACAAAGGATGCGCGCTTAATTGCAAGTTCGTTCGAGCAAGTTATGGAGCGTTCCAATCGGTATGCAAAATGGTTGTCACGCGAGGGTGCCTTGAACAAAATTGCAGGACTGGCTAATGAGCAGGGTCTGTTAGGAACACTCGTCACAACAAATAAGAAGTCGTCGGCCGTGACGGCATGGCACTCGTCAGTGGCAACAGCGTTTGAGAATATAAAGCCCGGAATCGGTCAAATTACTCCGACCGTAATCTACGGAGACATTGATATTGCTAGAGATCTAGCCGCTGACGCGAAGGGTTTAGTATTGGTAGACGGCAAAGTGGCTGGCGTCGTTGACGAACTCGCGGGAGCAAAAGCTGGAAAACTTGATTTCTTAGCGGTACTTGACTACACGCTTTTGACCAAGGGGCCACATCAGGTTTCATTGGTGATGTACAGCACGAGCGGCGGTATTGGGGTATACGAACTTGTCGGTCCATTGGAAAAATAAGGTGAAACTGCGCGACAACGTCTTCGGACATTTTCTCACCTATTTAACACTGACCACAATTTCTGTTGCCCAGCCGATTCTGCAACTGTACGGGAACAATCTCACTGTCTTCACTATTTCTAAAATAGGTGGATGGCAGGTCGTTGGTTTTGCTTTTCTTATTATCACTGCTCCTCCCTTGATATTGATAGCGCTTGAGACTCTCGCATCGGCGGCCTATGTGCGAGGGAGGCAGATTTTTCACAGAGGTTTAGTTTTCATTGCCCTTTGGAGCGTTGTCTTGCTTCTCCTGCGTTCATTCTCTTTCTATGCGTGGTTAATTGCACTTTTGGCAACAGGCTGTATCGCATTGGCGTTGCTCATTGCATACATTTCTTGGCCAGTTATCGGTTCTTGGGTGCGCATCATGTCGCCATTAGGTTTGGTGGTTTTCATTTCCTTTACTATTTCGGCACGAAATGTGGTCTGGGTTCCCGATATTGGAGCAGCAGACGTTGTGATTAATAAAGACAAAGTAGCCAGCACCGCAACGCCTCGTGAAGACATCAGCGTTGTTGTTGTGATCTTGGATGAAGCCCCATTGTTTCCGTTGCTTAATGCCGACGGAAATATTAATGCTTTACGGTTTCCAGGGTTTGCTGCGTTGGCCGATTTGAGCACTTGGTATCGAAATGACACTGCGTCTTCGCAGGAGACGGTTGAATCTGTTCCATCAATCTTGGCGGGAGTTTTGCCCAAAGGCGATAGTGAGCCACTGCTGGCAAATTATCCCCAAAACTTGTTCACGCTATTAGGCGGCAATGTTGCAATGGATGTGCAAGAAATAATGACTAGTTTGTGCCCTAAGAAGCTTTGTGAAAAAGTAGCAATCACCTCGGGTAACGAAGGAATTCTTCCTGCCAACACAGTGCCTGAGGAGATAAAAAACTCAGAGTCTGTTGAGTCGGGCAGCTTCTCAAGGTTTCTTCTTGATTCTTCAATTGTTCTTGGTCACAAACTATTGCCGCCTGGCCTACGCCGTCATTTGCCATCAATCGATGAGGCATGGGGCAACTTCGGCGACATTACCGTGCTAGCAGAACAAAGCGCTGTATCAAGTGATGAAACCACCGACGATGCAGCGACCCAAACAACGCAGCCAGTTATTCATTTTGAGTCAACCGAGTCAATAAAAGATTTAAAGAAGAAGTGGAGGTCGAGTGGTCCCGTGTCTCAAGTTCTTAGGCTAGAGACATTGATTAAAAGATCAAGTTCGCAAACTATTCCTACATTGCACTTTGCACATGTTCTCCTTCCACATCGGCCATGGAGACTCTCCACAGATTTGCGCACCTCAGCAAAGTCAAATTTTCTTCCGGATAATCCCAAGAGCGTGGACTCCAGTCGCGACCAGTACCAAAGGTTTCTTCAACAGTATGTTGCCACCGACACAATAATCACAAAGTTAGTTACCGAACTGAAGGCTTCTAAGAATTGGGACCGCACAATGATTGTGGTAACTGCCGACCATGGAATAACTTTTGAGCTAGGCCAAAGCAAACGCAATGTAAACCCCAAGCGCCTTGACACCATGGAAGACTTGTATAGGGTTCCATTATTTATTAAATATCCCGATCAAACAACATCTGAGATAAGTGATTGTCCTGTCATGGCGGTCGACATTTTGCCAACAATCGCGGCCGTAAAGGGAATCGATGCCGGTTGGAAATTTGATGGAGAAAGTCTGTTACAGCGTTGCCCAGTACGTCAATCGCGTTCAATTACTTGGCCCGGTGCTAGTACGGGACTTGTTTCTGATTTGGGAACTCTGCAATCGCGAGTCGACAAATATAGTTCGTGGGTACCATTTGATGGAAGTGTTTCTTCTGTCGCTCCATTTGGAAGTTTAATGAATGCAGTTGTTACAAATTTTGTACCTGTTGAAAAACGTGTAGCAGCATGGACATTGGAGGGCGACGAGAAGTTTGCTAGTATTCGAACAACGCGCTTTGCTGATATACCATTGATGATTAATGGTACGATCCGACTCACTTCGGCGATGCCCAATGATGCTGTTGGTCTGGTGTTGGTAGATGGTCGAGTCTCAGGCATGATCGGAGAGGTTTCAGCAGCAAAAGCGGGCAGTAAAATATCCTTTGTCAGTGTGCTCGAATCATCAAACTTGACTGCGGGATCCCATCAAATTGCCTTGGCAATCGCCACGGGCAATCCTTTGGCGCCAACGCTTACTTATGTCGGAGTACCTTCGTGAGTCGAGGTAAGTAGGTTTTGGAGCATTGTGGATGTTGGCGAATTTGGGGCTAGTTTGATGTGTTCGTGGTGAAGTAATTCATTGCGTTGGCGACGTGGCCGAATGGTTTAGGCAAGGGCCTGCAAAGCCCTGTATCTGGGTTCGATTCCCAGCGTCGCCTCGATTGACTGTGTAG